>NZ_MJKZ01000001.1:0-318511 GCF_002138935.1 Campylobacter sp. P091 | reverse complement strand
TCTCTTCTGGTGTTGAAAATCTATTCATCAAATAGGCAAAAAAGCCATTATTTGACTCTTTACTTTCATCTTGTGAATTATCTGTGATTTTAAATGCTAAGCTAGCTCTCCTTGCTATCATAGATTTTGCAGTTCCAGGAGGCCCATAGAGAAATATAGACTTCCCAGCAAACATAGATAGTAATACTAGCTTTAGGCACTCTTCTCTTTCGAATAAGCCAGAGCTTAGCTCTTTTATGATATTTTCTATTTTGGTTTTATACACTAATCATCCTTCATTTGTTGTTTTAATTCACATAGAATGCGAATATTTTTTGTATTTGAGTCATAGACCCAATGCTTGTCAAAAAAATCCTTTTTGCCAGAATTGCCATCGACATCTAGTAGATAGAATTTGTTTTTTTGTTTGCGTTTTTCTTCTATTTGTTTGTGTAGGTTGCTGTCTATGTAGCCAAAGTCCCCATCGCTAATTACTAATAAATCAGAATTTTTGTAATTTTCTTTGTTCATCTGCTCTACACCTACTCTAAGTCCAGCACCTACATCGGTTCCGCCATTAAAGCTAAGCTCCAAAAAATCATTAATTTTATTTATCCCCATAGCTCCGCTCATATCAGTACATATAGTGCTAGTGCTAAAATTGATTAAATAGCAATTTCTATTTTCTTTTCTAGCCTTAGCAGTTAGCATAAGGGTGATGGCCTTGGCTATGGTCTCAGGGCTGCCCTGCATAGATCCGCTAGTATCTACGCATATGATTATAGGGCCTTTTTGGTCTTCTTTTTTGCGCTCTTTTTCTATCTCCTTTTCTATCTCTTTTTGACCCTCTTCTTGGTTGCTTATAAGGCCTTGTTTTTCAAAACAAAATAGCCTATTTTCTATATATTTCAAATCAAACAAAAGCTCCAAATCCTCATCATCCAAAAGCGACATCTCTTGTGGGACGATATTTTCTAAATCATTGCCTAGAGTGATACCTATAATCTCTTCTTTATATCGTTTTGTAGGTGTGGTCTGCGTGTAAGAATATGCGGTTAATTCCATGATTTTTTCTTTATATAGCTCTTTTTCTTCATTTTGCATACGCCCCAAAATATCGCAAATATCCATAAGAGCTTTATTGTTTTTAATCATATTAAAATAGTTTAAAATTTGAGCTATGCTATATCTGTTTAGATTGCCTTTTTGGTTGCCAAAGCCTTTTGAGCCTACTGCTATATCGCTTAGATCGCCGAAGTCTCCTAGCACCTTTTTTTGGTATTTTAGGTCGCCTAGATTGTCTAAATCTAAGGCGTTATTGACCATATCTACCGCATCGCCAAATAGCCCATCATCACCGAAAAGCTCTGGCGCTTGCTTCTCTAGCTCTTTGGCTTTTAGCATAGCGTCAAACCACGCTTGCATACGCTTAAGAAAGTCATTGCTCATAGAGTTTTTGGTATTTTCTGCCCATTTTTGGGTTTTTTCATCTAGGGTATCGCTCCATTTGCTTATAGTGAAATTTCTTAGCTTTGAGATCTCATCAAATTTAAATTTTGGATCATCGGCTGATTTATCTGAATTTTTCGGATTTAAAATTTCATTTTTATTTTGCTCTATGAAATCAATTTTTTGATTTGGATTGAACTTTTTAAAGCTAGACAAATCATTTTGAATTTGCTTTTCTAAGCCCTCTAGGGAGTTTGAATTTTTCATACATTTATGCTCAAAAAGCGTTAATTTCTCCTCTTCAAAAGGTGGATTGACTAGCTTGGCCTCTATCTGCTTTGTCTCTTCTTCTAGACTCTCATCAAATTTGGCTTTTATCTCTGGGTCTTCTAAGAGACCGTGAGTGTTTAATGTATTGTTATTTTCTTTTTTCATCGTTTCTCATTATACCATCGTGGTAGGGGATTTTGGGCGGAGAGTTCAAAGGCTAAAACTTTAAATTTGTTTTCATCTATCGATATTTTCCAAGATGCTAGTGGCTGGTTAAATGATTTAGCCTTAAAAAACATTCCACGGATATTTTTCACATTAGATACATTCCAATCATTTAAAAACTGATTAAACGACTCATTACCCAAAAACATACCTTCCATATTAGTTACACTGGATACATCCCAGTTATTTAGTGGTTGGTTAAAGATAGTTGGTGTTTCATTGCCATAATTATAAATTCCATAAGCTGGTGTTTCATAGACATAATTAAAAATTCTATAATCTGTATCATTTTTACTAGTATAATTAGTATAGCTATAATTCATTGTATAATTTATAGCAAACATACCGCTCATATCAGTTACATTAGATACATCCCAGTTATTTAGTGGCTGGTTAAAGCTAATAGCCCTATAAAACATATGGCTCATATTTGTTACTTTAGATACATCCCAATCATTTAGCGGTTGGTTGAAGTTAAAGGCGCTGTCGAACATATAGCCCATATTGGTTACATTAGATACATCCCAGTTATCGAGCGGTTGGTTAAAGCTAGTGGCAACAGCGAACATATAGCTCATATTGGTTACATTAGATACATCCCAGCTAGATATATCTGAGTTAAAATTTTTAGCACCTCTGAACATATTTCTCATATTTGTTACATGAGATACATCCCAGTCTTCTATACCGCTAAAATCGCTTCTTGTACTATCTTGAAATAATGCAGAAAAATCACTCACTTCGCTTATATCTATCTCGCTTAGCTTTACACTCTCATGGGAGACTAGCTCTCTAAGTACTTCATTGGTTTTTGGGTGATATTTATACTCAGCATTACTTGCTTTTTTAAGCTTTTCATTTACTGGCTGATTTTCTACTATGTTTTCTAGCTCTTTGGCTTTTAGAATTTCATTATTAGCCTCTTTGAGTGGTAGAGTGTAGCTACTAAGTGATAACTCTATATCATTTTGGCTTAAAAATGGATTTTTGATACTTGCTTTGGCTTTTTGAAACTCGGCTTCTATGCTGTTTTTTAGGTTGTTTGCCTTTGTGATTTGATCTTTGGATATTTGTAGATATTTGTTTTTATCGTTATTATCTACTTTTTTGGGTTTACCATTTGGGGAGTATAGGTTTTTTTCTATTAGATTTTTAAGATTTAAATTATCTTCTTTTAGACTCTGTAATTCACTATCGAAATTTGAATTTTCATTTAAGACATTAAAGAGAATTTTCTCTATTATTGCTTTATCTTCTTCACTACTCCAAAGTAAGTGAGCTAGAAGAGCTAGATCGTATCTCTCCACTCTATCTCTATCACTTAGTAAAGCAGCAGTTTGGAGTAGCTCAGCGCACTGCTTCCAGCGTCTGTCTGATATATAGATAGGTTTATACTCATCACTAGATAAAAACTGCTTGCGATACTCTTTATCTTGGTTTAGTAGTTGGATTTGGGATTTTAGATCGCAGATTAGATCCATTGTGTTTTGCTCGAATTTTATATCTTGGGATTTGATGGCTATCTGCTCTAATTCACTAATGCTAAAAGGCTCTAAGGGCTTTATATCATTGGATTTTTTGCTTTTGAAAAGCTTTTTGAAATTCTCACGCTCTTCTAATGGCTTCACAAAATACCTTAAAATCATCCTATCATATAGGGCTTCTAGACCTTGATTATCAGGTGGGAACTCATTACTAGCGCAGACTACGCCTTTTAATGGAACCTTAATATCTTTATTGCCATCTCTATAAATTCTTTCGTTTATTATAGTAAGTAGTGTATTTAAGATAGCTGGTGAGCTCTTCCATATCTCATCTAAAAAAGCAAAATGAGCAGTTGGCAAGTAGCCATCTGTTTTTCTTGTTAGATTATTTTTTTTAAGTTCTGCTATATCTATTGGCCCAAATATCTCTTCTGGTGTTGAAAATCTATTCATCAAATAGGCAAAAAAGCCGTTATTTGACTCTTTACTTTCATCTTGTGAATTATCTGTGATTTTAAATGCTAAGCTAGCTCTCCTTGCTATCATAGATTTTGCAGTTCCAGGAGGCCCATAGAGAAATATAGACTTCCCAGCAAACATAGATAGTAATACTAATTTTAGGCACTCTTCTCTTTCGAATAAGCCACTTTTTAAAGTTTCTATAGTCTCTTTTATGCGTTTTTCATAGTTTGGCATATTTATCCTTCTATTTGGTTTAGTTGGTCTAAAATGGATCTATATCTGGCTAGGCTAGACTCTTTATCCTGGGCATCTTTGGCTAGTTGCTCTATCTTTTCTTCATAAGAGTTTATGAATTTATCACCTATATTAGCATTTGAAATAGCTTTATCAAGAGTAGCGCAAATTGCTTTTATATCAGCGTTTGTTCTACTTCTTAGCTCACTTTGAAAGCTTTCAAGCGCATTTAAAAACTCATCACGCTCATAGCCCACTAGTTTGCCTGATTTTTGCAAGGCGGCAGGCAAGGTAGTATCATAGCTAAACTCAGGTAATGAAATATTTGCTATTATATTTCTTACACTTTGCTTTATCATATCAGCGTCCAAGGCTTCATCTCCTACGCTTTCTTGAAGTGAAGTTAGCAGGTCTTTTAAAATAGTTTTTTTCCACATTCTTATATTGTCGCTATATACATCTCCTAGTATATTGCTTATTTCTATAACAGCATCTTGAGCTGCTGTGCGAAGTGATGAAGCATTTAAAGTATCTATTGATACTTGATACTCTTTGGTTTCATAGCGACCACCAAATATATTCCGATGCCATAAAAATCCAGCACCTTTATCTATGCTTTTGGTTTTTGTTACAGTCTCAGAGCCTTTTGCATTTTCACTAGCACTTGAAATGCCACCAAAAAGAGCTTTTATTTGAGTGTTTAGCTTTTCTTTTAGCTTTGAGCTTAGCTCAGCTCCGCTATCTTCAAAGGCTGCGTTTGCGTTTATTACCACCTTTGATTTTACGCTTTTGATTTTTTCGATTTGCGCTTTTAGCTCCTCTATATCAGTTGAGTTTAGCACTTCTATTTTTTTATTTATTATCGCACCAATTTCATTTTTGTATTGATTTAATGCACTTTTTTTACTAAAAATAAAATCATCCATTATACCTTTAATGATTTCATCTTTTTCTTTGCGAACATTTTCTAGCGCTTTTAAAATCTCATCTATATTTGAGAGCTTTTTGAGATTTGATATAGCTGTTTCTTTATTAGAAAAATAATCACGATAATGCTTTTGAAGTAAGCCCAAAGCATGAGTAGCATTTTCATCTTGTAAATTATCATAATTATTTATAATCTCTGTGCTTATACCAGAGCTATAAAGCACATTAAAGCGAGTTAATTGCTCATATATTTTATCATGGTAAGAGCTTTTTTTATTCTCAAATACATTTTTTTGTTGTCTTGAAAGTGGAGTAAGTGCTCTTTGAATAGCCTCATCTAATACTCCATTTCCTATTATCTCTGATGCACTTAGCTGTAAGTCAAACTGCGATGCTACTATGTGAAACTCTTTTATTCCATTTTTTTCATTTACATTGCTTAAAAGCTCCAAATCAACATCATTTAAAAACTGCCCAGCAGGAGATACCAAAAATACTACATCGCACTTAGCAATAAGTGCTTTTGTGCGATCCTCTCTTGATACGATAGGATCATTTACGCCTGGAGTATCTATGATTTTTACATCTTTTAGCATCTCTTCGTTTAATTTAAGCGTAATTGATTTTGTAAAAGGTGTGTATTTACCGCTAGAACCTATATAATCTTTTAGTTTTTCATTTAGCTCATCATAGCTAGAGCAAGTCAATATTTCTTTCTCTCCAATAGAACTAGCATTTATACCACTTTGCTTTATTTGCTCATATTGCTCATAATAAGCATAAAGAGAAACTTCGTCTTTTTTTAGTTTTTTAATCGCATCTTTTCTAGCCGATTCTTGTAGCTCGCTATCGCTTTGGCCTTTTCTATTGTTTTGTTTTAATTCAGTAAATTTTGCATTTTGATGATCTTCTAAAATCTTTTGGCAGTCATCGTGCTTTTGTCTCATTAACTCGATATCATCTTTTGTGTAATACTCTATATTTGCTTCAAACGCATCACCATACTCTAAAACAGTAAGTGCCGCAGTCATCGGAGTAGCAGCCTTTGGCAATACATTTTGCCCTTTAAAAACAAGAGCATTTAAAAGTGAGCTTTTCCCAGCTTTCACACGACCTAGAATTCCTATTTTTAAATCTCTTTCTGGCTCCATTTTTTCATCAAGCGCCTCTTTTAGCTCAGCACTTGGTCTTATGCCGTGTTCTTTTTCTATGCCTTGAAGCTCGCCTACTAGGTCATTTTCTTGCACTAGATTTTCTAGTGTCTGGCTCATTTTTAGTAGATTTTCCATTTTTTCTCCTTTTTAGATATTTTTGATTAGAGTTTGGATCTCGACTCTTCTATCTTCTAGATATGAAATTTTATCTTCTACTTCACTTATTGCTAGTTCTTTTTCTTTTTGGGCGTTTTTTATCTCATCTTCTTTTTCTGACATTTTTTGAGTAAATTCTTGGCTTATTGCGTTTATTATCTCGTTTGTTGTTTTGGCGAAATATTCATTTAGCTTAGGGCGAATTTGGGATAATATGCTAGGGATTACTTCGTTTTGGACTTGTTCTTTTACGGCTTCTAGCCTTTTTGAGTCTGCTAGTTTGCCAAAGATTCCAGGCAAAATAGCAAAAACAGCACTTAAAATTGTCCCTACTATCGGATTTATAGTAAAGCCTATTTTAGCCAAGGCTTGAGTGGCTAATGCTCCACCACCTATACCTATTGCGCTACTTACTAATGCGCTACTTGATTTTTTATTGATATCGCTATTTAATAGAGTATTTGCGACAAAACAAGCCCCAGAGACAATCTCTTTTAACCCATCGGCCCAAGTCTGTATATCAGAGGCTTTCATATCTATATTGCCTATACTAAGCTTGAAGTTATCAATCACATTTTGTTGGATACCGCTTAATCTCTTTTGAATTTCAGATGGTAGAACTGAGTTTATAATATTATTTATAGCGCTTTGTATATCTCCACCATTTAGCGCAGATTGGGCTAGTGTGGTGGCGTTGTTACTAAGTGCGGAGCTAACGACGCCAATGATACCTTCTATATTGGTATTATTGTATTTGCTATTGGCGTTATCTATGGCTTTTTTCTTTTCTATCTCTATTTGAGATATACCATTTTTTAGCTCATCGATAGCATTTATAGCATCTTGTTTATCATATCTTAGAGCTGAAATTGTGGTATTGATGGTAGATTCCATCTCTTTTAAATTTATACTTATATGTGGCTTATAGATACTCTCAAACAGAGATTCTATATCAATATCTTTTAAGATTTTCTCTAATTTTGCTCCTGAATTATCATCTAATAACTCTATATCTTTGCTATATCCAAATTCCATTTCTAGCGTATCTTTGGCATAGCTTTTGATCTGTTCTATATCTCTTTGTGGAATCATATTTGTCTTACTTATACATAGTTGAAATTCCTTGCCTCTTGTGTGAATTCCATTTAATTCTGTAATATAAGTTTTGGTTATGGTCTTTTCATCCGCACCTGAGAGCAAAGCGATGAAATACACTCCGCTTGGCATATATCTTGATATCGCCTTATTATGCGTATCAATCGGCGCATTAAATCCAGGCATATCTACCAATACGATAGGATCAATCTCTTTTAATTTTTGATTATTTAAATATAGTTTGATATGGTTATAAGTTTGTGCTTTTTCTTCTACTTTTTCAAGTTCGTTTATTTTAAAAACATCTATGCTTTCATCATCTTTTATAGCTTCTATTTTTTCTTCACTGCTATATCTTAGCTCTGTGGCTATCGCAGTTTGCGGAGTGATTGCGACACCTAAGACATTAGAGCCTAAAAAGCTATTTATAAGACTTGATTTACCAGAGCTAAATCCACCGATTACAGGCACCAATAACTCTTGATTTTCAATACTTTTAGTAAGCAGACTTAACTCTTGGATCTTATCATTTAGACAATCTGTATTTTGAGCGATATTTATGGCTTTATTGCCACATTCAATGTATGATTTTTGTTTGTTTGTCATTATTTCTCCTAAATTGTAAAAAGATTTATAATTATATCCACACCCTATAAAAATAAGATTATATTTAGGTTAAGAGTATGTATTTAAGCTGTTTATAAGTAAATGATAAATTTTCATCACCCCCATTAGCGTAATCCTAGCCACGCCAAATTCTCATAAATCAAATTTATAAGAGTTTGGCGGATTTGACATCAAAATTTGATTATACCCCCCCCCTGTCTTAAAACCTACTGATAAGAGCGCTTTTATCGCTCTTTTTCACCAGTATTGGTAGCGCAAGACTATGATTGGTTTGTCTCGCAGGCATTGGTATTGAGTGGTTGTGCTTGATCGGCGCCACAAGGCTCTGATTTGTTGGCACCTTCATTAAATCCAGCATTCATAGACATAGCACCAAAAATCTTAAGCAAAGCCTCTCTTGTCTCTGGCGATACCTCATTGAGATCTAAAATCGTGCGGTGATCTACTTCTTTGCCTGTGATCTTGGTTTGTAGTTTATCAAGAGCAGTTAGTGTAGTCTCTTCGGCTCTCTCAAGCGCATCATAAGACTTCCAAAGACCATTTTCTAATTTATCCAATAAGGTATCTTTAACAGAATAATCATCGCCATATATCTCTCTGGATTTTTCCACCTCTTTGTCTAGCCATTTTTTGGCCATGAAGCCCGCTGCACCTAGTGCGATCGCTGCTATTGCGTATTTTGCTTTCATTGTTTGCTCCTTGTAGGTTGATTTATAGACAGAATTATAACAAAGCCAGATGACACAATTTGTCGTTTTATATAAGATTGTGAAATTTTGTGCGGTATTTTGTTTGGTAAATTTAAAAATTTAGTTGGATAAATTTAGAATCTTTGGATTGAGATATTTAGAATTGCAATTCTTGGGGATTTAAAAGGGATTAAAGAATTTAAAAGGGTTCAAAAAAAGGGTAAAGCTTAAAAACCTTTAAAAGCCCAAATAATATAAATAAGATTTATAAAATTCAAATAATATTTAGAATTCAAATTTGATATTTGCTATACCATTGATACATAGTTTCTACCATATCTAAAAGAGGCTTCTACATTATAATACTACCAAAGTCATATCTAGCTAATATACCACACCGATATATCTACTATCGCCATCTATCTTAATTTTTTATCCATATACTTTATAAATAGCTCTTTATATGTATGCTTTTTAGCTCCATTTAATAGATTAAAATCCTTTCCTAACTCATCAAATTTATTTAGTAGCTTAATGGCATCTCCTAGCCTTAAGCACATTATAAATTCCAACTCTAAACTCTTCTAATTTTTATTTATGTTTTTTGCCATATTTGTCATAAATAGTAATTGAAAAACCTTGCTTCCTTTAGGATTAATATAAATTTCAAGCTCCTTAGGATTTCCCACAACAGCAAAATATCTTTTATCTTTCATTTCTAAAAGCTCGATATCCTTATCGCTCAAACAAGCCTTTGAAATATTAGCCATAATAACTCCTTTAATAGTGACTCAATTAGTAGTAAAATTTTTTGAGAATTAATAGTATTTTTTCAAAATCAATTGAGAAAAAACAGCAATAAAAAACACTCTCCAAGTATGAAAAATAGGTAATAAAATTGAATAAATAAAAAAGGATTTAAATAGATACAAGATATTAAGTGGTGGAGTTAAGCGGGATCGAACCGCCGACCTCTTGAATGCCATTCAAGCGCTCTCCCAGCTGAGCTATAACCCCATTTAAAAAATAGATTGTAATGATACATTTATTTTGCTTATAATTTTATGAAATTTATGAAATTCAATAAATTAGATAAAAATAGATAAAATTTTTTAAAATTTAGTAAAATCAAATTAAATTTTAAGGTTTCTTTTGCTATTATTCAATTTCCAAAATTGATGCGGGAATAGCTCAGGGGTAGAGCACAACCTTGCCAAGGTTGGGGTCGCGAGTTCGAATCTCGTTTCCCGCTCCATATTTTGCCCAGGTGGTGGAATGGTAGACACAAGGGACTTAAAATCCCTCGGAAATTACTTCCGTGCCGGTTCAAGTCCGGCTCTGGGCACCACTAGCATATGGCGACATGGCCAAGTGGTAAGGCAGAAGCCTGCAAAGCTTTTACCCCCAGTTCGAATCTGGGTGTCGCCTCCATTTTACAGGATTTATATGCGTTATATATTTTGTGCTTTTATCTTGTTATTATGCGGATGTTCTAATACTTGGCACGGAGTCAAAGAGGATTCTAAAGATGCCTATGAATGGTCTAAAGAAAAGGTCAATCAAGGTGCTAGCTGGGTAGAACAAAAAACTTCTAAATAATATACTCGGGAGATGGCTGAGTGGTCGAAAGCGGCGGTCTTGAAAACCGTTGAGGTGTGAAAGCCTCCAGGGGTTCGAATCCCTTTCTCCCGGCCACTTTTTATAATCTACACTTTTAAGGCTCTTTTTTTATGCGAAGCACTACAAAGATCCATGGATTTGCTAAATTTAAATTAATCATTATTTTAGCCTTTATGTCTAGCATTGCACCGCTATCTACAGATATGTATCTACCAGCGCTATCGCATGTTCAAAATAGTTTTGCTGCTAGTGAGTTTCTTACTCAATTAAGTCTTGCTAGTTTTTTTATCGCTTTTGCTTTGGGGCAGCTTATCTATGGTCCTTTAAGTGATACATTTGGGCGTAAAACTCCCTTGATAATTGGAATTTTGATATTTATTGCTTCAAGTCTTGGGTGTGTGCTAGTGGATAATATCTATATTTTTATTACTTTGCGATTTTTTGAAGCGCTTGGCGGTTGTGCTGGCGTGGTGATTGCTAGGGCTATTGTCAATGATAGTTTTGATATCAAAGATGCTGCTGGAGTGTATGCTTTAATGATGGTATTTTCATCACTTGCGCCTATGTTATCGCCGACATTTGGTGGGCTTTTGCTTAGCTATTTTTCGTGGCAAAGTATTTTTGCGGTTCTTTTTATGTTAGGAATTTTGCTACTTGGGTTTATTATTTTTGGACTTAAAGAGACTCAGCCAGTACGAACTAAATTTTCTCATCAAGCTACTATTGCTAGTTATAAATTTGTCCTAAAAGAGCAGATATTTATACTTTATAGTCTGCTTGGCGCATTTGCTTCGGCGGTACTTTTTGCTTATATTACTGGGTCATCATTTGTTTTTATGGGTCATTTTGGGCTAAGCGGAACGCAGTATGGGCTTCTTTTTGGTATTAATGCACTCGGATTTGTACTATTTGCTAATATTAATGCTAGGCTTACTAGAAATTTTGATTGTCAAAATTTGCTTAAATTCGCCCTATTTATAATGCTTGGAGCGCTTGTAGTAGTAAGCATTGGAGCGCTTTTAGGGCTTGGATTTTGGATTTTTGAGGCTGGAATTTTTGTAGCTATTAGTATGCTTGGATTTATTTTGCCAAATGCTACAACATTAGCAATGGCAAGATTTACAGACCACTCTGGTACTGCCTCAGCTGTGCTTGGGACTATGCAGTTTGGATTAGCTGGGGTAATTGCTTTTGGGGTTGGAGCGCTTGGGGCAAATACTCCGCTATTTCTAGCTTTAGTAATGTTAATACCGTGTGCTTTAGCAGTTATTTTACGCTTTAAAACAATATAGCTAATATAGATTTTAGCTCTTACTAAAATCTATATTATTTTAATCTTTATAAACGCACTCAGCAAAGATAAATTTATGCTCATTAGGGAGTGTATTATATATTGCATTTGCTAGATTTCGAATCTCCCAAAGGGCACTTTTAGAACTTCTTAAGGTTATGAAATTTTGTAAGCTTCTAGCGTTTATACTCCAGCTTAATTCTGTTTTATAGCTCTCTGGAAGGCAGTATTTGGCTATATCTAAGCTTGTGTTTTGGTTTAGAATTTGGCGTAAGTTTTCAAGTGCGTTTATGCTTGCGTTATCTACAAATTCATTGCCAGTTAGCACTATATATCTACTTGCGTTATCAAAGTCATTGGGCTTAAATTCGCTTTTGTTTTTTAGCTCTTTTAGGGTGTATCTAGTGGATTTTACACTTAGGCTAGCTATGCGGTGGCGAGCTAACTCTTGGAGGCAAGCTCTGCTAATGCCTTTTATATAAAAGTTATAAAATAGATGCTCTAGCGTGCTTGCGTGTTTGAGTTGATTGCCTACTCTATCGATTAAAGCTAGATCTATTTCGCCGCCATTATCGCCTTTATCAAAGCTTTGCCAGCAGGTACGAATAGCGTTAGAACAAACCCATAGTGGCGTGTGATTTAGCAGTGTTACTTCCATTTTTGCCCTTATTTATAGATTACTACTTGTTCTAAACTTTGGCGAATTTTAGCTGGTGCTTCTTCATCGCTATATCCTAAAGCAATTACAAGAACAGGTCTAAAATTCTCTCCTAAATTTACAAAATCATTTAATTTATCTGCATCAAAACCAGCTACAATGCAGCTTTTAACACCTAGACTTTGAGCGATATTGACCATATTGGCACTTGCCATATAGCATTGTAGTGATGCGTAGTGCATTAGCTCTTCATCGGTTTGCGGGTTAAACCTTGCTGCGAAGTGATCAAGGGCTTTTTGAAGTCTCTCAGGAGTGCGTGGTTTGCGATCTACTTGAGTTCTTATAAAATCACAACCCTCTTTTAGATCGTTGCGTGCGATGATGATTATAGCGTGGCTACATCCGCTTACTTGGGCTTGATTATTACAGATTTGCTCTAATTCTTTTAAATCGTTTTCTTTGCTTACTACCATAAATTTCCACGGTTCCAAACCGCATGAGCTAGGACTTAATCTAGTAAGATCTAAAATTTCGTTTATAGTCTCTTGATTAATTTTTTGGCCATTAAATTCTCTACATGAATAGCGTTCTTGCATTATTTTCTTCATTGTTTTTCCTTTTTGGTTTGTGCTGATTTTGATTTGAATTTTGTAGATTATAGCGGTATTTTATCAATAGTTGGTGAATTTGGGTTAATGGATTAAACTCTAATATTTTTGTATAAATTTACTATTGCGAGCTAGATACATAATAATCAAAGATTTTACTATTTGATTATAGAATAAATTAAAAGTCAAATTAAGCAGTAGATCTATAAGATTAACTGCTTAATTTAGTTAATAATTTAATAAGATATTTAGATAAATGTAACTAATAAATCAATCTAAATTTATCTATTTTTTTGCCATTCTTTTGCGTACTGTTGGGTCTAAGTAACGTTTTCTTACTCTAATATTTATTGGAGTAACTTCTACTAATTCATCTTCTTCAATCCACTCTAAAGCACGCTCTAAGCTTAGTTTGCGTGGTGGGACTAGCTTGATTGCATCATCGCTTCCGCTAGCTCTTACATTGGTTAGATTTTTACCTTTAATTGGATTTACATCCAAATCATTTGGTCTGCTATGTTCGCCAATAATCATACCTACATAAACTTTTGTTTGCGGTTCGCAAAATAGCACCCCACGATCTTGGAGATTAAATAAAGAATAGGCTAGAGCCACGCCATTTTCCATGCTTACTAACGCACCATTGCTTCTATGTTCAACTGTGCCAGTAAGTGGTCTAAACTCTAAAAAGCTATGATTCATAACACCTTCGCCTTTTGTATCGGTCAAAAATTGACTTCTAAAGCCGATAAGCCCACGAGCTGGAATCTCAAATTCGATTCTAGTTTGACCATCGCCAGTAGGATTCATACTAACCATCTCAGCTTTTCTTTTGCCAAGCTTTTCAATTACTGCTCCAGTACAATCATCTGGTGCATCTATTACAAGTAGCTCAAATGGCTCACATTTTACTCCATCAATCTCTTTTATAATTACTTCTGGCCTACCAAGACAGAACTCAAAGCCCTCTCTTCTCATATTTTCAGCCAAAATTGTGATTTGTAGCTCTCCACGACCGCTTACTTTAAATTTACCTTCGCCTATATTTTCATATTTCATAGCGATATTGGTTTTCATCTCGCTCTCTAGGCGTTCATCAAGTTTATTTGATGTTACATATTTACCCTCTGTACCTGATAGTGGGCCATCATTTACGCTAAATACTACGCTCAAAGTTGGCTCTTCTATATGAAGTGGATCAAGTGGCATTGGTGAGTTAGGATCTACTACGCTATCTCCTACATCAAGAGCATCAAATCCGGCAATTGCTACGATATCTCCGCTACTTGCTGTATCTATATCTGTGCGTTCAAGTCCTAAAAATCCAATAAGTTTGCTAATTCTACCTGTGGTTTTGCTACCATCTGCTTTAGCTAGCATTACGCTTTGGTTTTTGCTAATTGTGCCATTAAAGATTCTCGCAATACCGATTTTACCTACATAATTATCATAATCTAGTGTGAAAACTTGAAGTTGCAGTGGATTTTCATCTTTGCCACTTGGAGCTGGAACATGATTTATAATAGTTTCAAATAAAGGCTCCATATTGATATTTTCATCTTCTAGCTTATGTTTAGCATAGCCATTTTTTGCTGCAGCATATACGATTGGGAATTCAAGCTGTTCATCATTGGCATCAAGTGCAACAAATAGGTCAAAAATCTCATTGATAACTCTATCAGGATCGCCAGCTGGTTTATCGATTTTATTTACTACAACAATTGGGCGAAGACCTAAAGATAGGGCTTTTTTTACAACGAATTTGGTTTGTGGCATTACGCCTTCTTGTGCATCTACAAGAAGTAAAACTCCATCAACCATCTTTAAAACACGCTCAACCTCACCACCAAAGTCGGCGTGTCCTGGAGTGTCGATGATATTGATTTTATAATCTTTATAGCGAATAGCTGTATTTTTGCTAAGAATTGTGATACCACGCTCACGCTCGATATCATTGCTATCCATAACTCTTTCACCTATATTTTGGTGTTCTGTAAATGTGCCTGATTGTTTAAGTAGCTCATCTACCATTGTTGTTTTACCGTGGTCAACGTGTGCGATGACGGCGATATTTCTGATATTTTCCACTAGATTTTCCTTAAATATTTTCAAATTTTTATGGGCGATTATATCTAAAAGTTACTAAATTTGCTTTGAATTTAATAAAGATAATATAAAGCCTAAAATTTGGAATAAAATTTGCTATATAAGGCCAAAATTCTTAAACGTAGGATAGCAAATGCAAGGTTTAAACGAAGCGCTATTAAGCTCAAGTAATTCCACTCAAGTCCAAAGCAAACCTGTTAAAACTGAACAAAATGAAGGCGATGATAGCTTTTATAAAATGATTGAAAATAGCGTAAAAGAGTATGAAGATTCTAAAGCTTTACAAAACTCTCAAGAAAATAATCAAGCAAAATCGCAAGAACAAAGCACCAATCAAACCACACAAGGCTCTAGTACAAACTCTAGCGATAAAACTGCTCAAAACTCTAATCAAACAAATAGCGCTAAAACCGATAGCTCACAAAGCGATAAAATGGTTCAAAATAGCGCTTCAAATTCAGCCCAAAGTAGTCAAAATACAGATGAGATTATGCTAGAAAATGCTGATTTTATAACACTTTTAAGCCTTTTAGAAGCTAGTGATGGTAGTACTAAAACAGGCGCTAATCTGCTAAGTTCAAGCTTAAATAAATTCTTAGCTACTGAGCAAAATATCAAAGAGCTAAAAGGGGCTAAAAATCTGCAAGAATTGCTAAATTTAAGTGAAAAATTTGGCCTAGGTCTAAGCAAAATAAAAATCTCAAAAGATGGTCTTGAAGCGCTAAAAAATGAGTTTAAAAACCTAAATGCTAAAGGGTTTTTTAATCAAATTCCAGCACTAAATCAAGCTATTGATTTAAATGTAATTACTAAAAAAGATATAGAAAAGGCACTTCAAAAAACACAAAAAGATGATAAAAGTGTCTTAAGCAAACTAATGCAAGGTCAAAGTGTAGAACTAAGCGATGATATAAATTCGGTCAAAAAGCTACATCCAGAAGCTAAAATCGATACTCAAAAAATCACCCAAAAGCTTGCTCAAACTGCTGAGCAAAAGCTAAATCAACCTTTTGAGCTAAATAAAGAGATTAAAGATACTAAAACTACTACAACAACTACACCAAATGCTACAAAATCTCAAAGCATATCTAGCATTGATGATTATTTAGCAAATATTATGCAACGAGCAATGAAAGAAAGTAGCGAACAAAGTGCTAAAGCGGCTATGACAGCTACTACTGATTTAGCCAGTAGCAGTGTAGAGGCGAGTTTAAGTGAACAAACCACTCAGGGCATAGAACCAACTAGCCAAACAAATTCTCATGTAAAAGATATTGTAAATAGTGCTAAATTAAATGCTAAAGAGTTAAATTTAAGACAGGTTTTTGATAATTTTGCAACTCAGCTTCAAGAAAAAATTAGCGAATACAAGCCGCCAATTACAAGATTTCACCTAACGCTAAATCCAGGAAATTTAGGCGAAGTCGAGATTACTCTAATTAATCGTGGCTCAAATTTGCATATAAATTTTAACTCCAACAATCAAACTATGCAGCTATTTATGCAACACCAGGCTGAATTTAGAACCAGCCTTGTAAATATGGGTTTTAGTGAGTTATCAATGAGCTTTAATGATAATGCTAATAAAGAACAAAGCCAAGGTCAAAATAAAAAGGCAAAATTTGTTAGTGAAGATAGCGAGCTAACAGAAATAGCTCAAAATGAAGAGAGTGTTTTAGAAGTAATACTACCAAAGTATTTCTAAATTTGGAATACAAATTGCTTTTGCTTTAAAATGAAAAAAATGTAAGAAAAAATTAGGAGAGCATCATGGCAACATCTATTAATCAAACACCACAATTCACCACTGATAAATGGGCGGCTAATGAAGCCAAGCAAAAAGCCGATAGCGTAACAGGTGGAGTAAATCCAAATTCGCAATTAGATAAAGATGCTTTCTTGAAGCTTTTATTAGTTGAGTTGCAACACCAAGACCCAACCGAGCCGATGGATAGCGCAAAAATGCTAGAACAAACCAGTCAGCTAGCTACAGTTGAAATGCAAGAAAAAACCAACCAAGTTATGAGCCAATTAAGCGCGCAGATGCAAGCAAGTGCTTCACTAAATGCTATGAGTGCATTAGGCAAGATGGCAAATCTAGCTAACTCAGTAGCCAAAGATACGCCATCATCTCAGGTTGATTTTAGTCTATTCTTCCCAGTTGATGCAGTTAGCGGAACAATTGAGATATACGACTCAGTAGGTAATGTCGTTCGTAATGTCAGCATAAGTGATATTAAATCTGGTGTAAATCAATTTAGATGGGATGGTTTAAGCAATAGCGGAGAACCAACACTTCCAGGTGAATATTTAGTAAAAGCTAAATATATAGATGCTAATGGCGGCAATAGAGAGACTGTTTTAGGTCAGTATCCAGTCGAAGCTGTTAAATTTGAAAAAGGCGTAGCATATATCAAAGTTGCTGGTGAGTTTGTAGCGATGGATCAAGTTAGAGAATTTACTGAATCAATTGTACATAATACAGTAAATTCAAATCAAACTAATTCAAGCAATAAAGAAGAAGAATCAGAAGATGAAGATCTAAGTGATAAACCACAAGATGCTAAAGATAAATTAGCTAAAGATGAGAGTCAAAAAGATGAGGTAGTTAAGTCATGATGATAGGATTTTATAATGGCGTAAGTGGTGTAAAGACTGCTGAATTTGGTCATAGTACTATTGGAAATGATATCTCAAATATTAATACAGTTGGCTATAAAAGCTCTACAGCAGAGTTTAAAAGTCTATTTTATAGTACTTTAGCAAGTGCATCTAGCTCACCGGTAAATTCGCAAATCGGACTAGGCTCGACCAAGATGGCTACATCTTTGAATTTCACTCAAGGGAACCTTCAACCTACTGATAATGTTTTTGATATGGCAATTGATGGAGATGGGTTTTTTGGGTTAATGGGTGCTAATGGTGAGCAGTATTTTACTAGAAATGGTGAATTTACCAAAGATAGCGATGGAAATTTAGTAAATAGAAGCGGTATGTATCTACTAGGTACAGTCGCTCCGCTAAGTAGCGCAACATTAGGAGAGAGTGCATTAAATAAACTAGGAGTAACAGGTGGAAATGTTGAGGCTTATAGTATCCCAATTGGCGATAGTATTAAGCTAGGTAGCGTAGAATCTCAAGGTAAAATTCAGCTCCCAGATATACTATATACACCATCATCGCCAACAACACAGGTAAGCTACTCAGGCTATTTAAATTCAACTATTTATACTGAGCCTCGTAGCGTAGAGCTTACTAGTGAGAGTTTTGCAGTTGAAGCTAATAAAGATACTAATAAAATCACTATTACTGGCGATTTAAATTTAACTCCAGAGATCCATCATCCAAATAAAGCTAATAACGAGGTAATGATCACTATCACAGATGCAAAGGGTCAAAGTGTACAAATAAAAGCCTCAACTCAAGCTGATGGAAAATTTTCAGCTGAATTTGACAATAGCAATGCAACGACCAAGCTAGATTTAAATGGTGAACTAACCTACTTAGCTAGTGCAATGGTAAAACAAGAAGTAGCTACTCCGCAGACATTTACTACTGATATTTGGGCGCCAAACGGGGATAAAAATATTTTAAAACTTGAATTTACTAAGCAAGTTCCGCAAGGTCAGCAAATCGCATTTGATGCTGTTGTAAGCGTGATTGGCCCAGATGGAAATATTATCAGTGCTACACAAGGCGAGCTAAGATATAATCAAAAAGGTGCATTAGTTAGTAATACTTTAGGCGCTATTAATAATGGTGTGGCAAATTTAGAACTATCACTAGGAACACCATATAATCCAGCAGTGCCAAATACAGGCTTTGATGGATTAAAGCCAGCTGAGCAAATTAGCGCTGAATTAAGCGTTTCAAAAAATGGCAGATCTGAAGGTTTGCTAACTGAATATACAATGAGTGATAGCGGGGATATTTTGGCCGTTTTTGATAATGGCGATATGGCAACAGTAGCAAAGGTTGCCCTATATCACTTCCAAAACAATCAAGGCCTAAACAAAGCTAGTGAGAATACTTATCAAGCTAGTGCAAATTCGGGCGAGCCGATATTTTATACTAATGCTGATGGCGAAGTGATTTATGGGGCAGCGATTCGTAATCATATGCTAGAGATGAGTAATGTGGATTTAGGCGTATCGCTAACTGATATGATCGTGATGCAAAAGATGTTTGACGCTAGCTCAAAATCCATAACAACTGCCGATGAGATGATAAAAAATGCTATAAATTTGAAACGATAAGAGCTTTGGCGGTTCTTTTATTTTAGAATTCTAAATTTATTTGGAATTCTAAATTCGCTAGAAATTTAAACTCATTTCAATCTCTAATTTCCTAAAACTTTAATTTATCTAAAATTTTAAATTTGCCAAAACACTAAAATTCTTAAAATTCTAAGAGTATTTTTGGTTTAAATTAACTGAAATTAATCTTAAATAAATTAACTAATCTATTTTTATAATTTCATTTTTTTTTTTTTTTTGATAATCTACCGCCAAAGATTGCGTGGAGGATATAGATGCAAAAGCATATAAGAGAGAACGGGAATATAATTTATTCATTTAAGCCTTTAAATGAAGTTTTGATTAACTCCAGTATTAATTTTAAAGGTAAAAACAATGTAGTATTTTTATCTAATAATGCGAAACTTAATAATGTTATAATAAATTTTGCTCATGATGATTCTGTTGCATTTATATCTTCTAGTGTTATAAATAACGCAGTTATAGACATACGCTTTAATAATGTATTTTATATTGGAGAAGGATGTTATATAAATCCAACTAGCCATAAATATATGGTATTAGCTGAAGGTAGAAATATCATAATAGGGGATGGATGTTGCTTATCGCACCCTATCGAATTTCATACCTTAGATTGGCATTTAATATATGATGGACAAACTAATCAAAGAATAAATCATTCTAAAAGCATTTATATAGGAGATCATGTATGGATTGGTGCCGACACTTATATTCTTAAAGGAACGCAGATTTTTTCTGGTAGTATAATAGGAGCTAGAAGCACTGTCACAAAGCAATATTATTCTAACACCATTAATGCTGGTACCCCCGCTAAAGAAATCAAATCGAATGTGTTTTGGGATGGCAAATGCACGCAAAGCTATTCAAAGGAAATAACTCAATATTATAGTTGTTACTCAAACGACAACTTCAAATACACCTACAACCAAGATGAATTCCTATCTCCTAAAGCAATTGAAGAAAAACTTGATTCTCTAAATACAGCACAAGAAAAATTAGAATTTATATATGATGCAATATATTGTAATAAAAATAAAAACCGTTTTGCATATTTTAAAGATATGCCTTATGATATTCCTCTACCTAAATATGAAAATAAATTTAAATCTTTAAAATTTGAAGAGATAGATGAAACTAAACCACAGCCAACCCCGCCAGCTCCAAAACCTACACCACAACCAACCACACAAGAATTAGAGATTAAATCCCTTAAAGATAAACTATCCCAAAAAGAAAAAGATATCAACAATTTAGATATAAATCACAAAAAGGCTTTAACTTCACAAGAACTAGAGATAAAATCTCTCAAAGAAGCATTATCTAAAAAAGAAAAAGATATTAGTAGTTTAGAAATAAACTACCAAAAAGCCCAAAATATCAAAAATCATCTAAGCTACAAGCTAGGAAATGCCCTTATAAAAGCACATAAACAATGGTATAAAGGCGGATATATCAAATTTATATTTGAAGCTATAAAAATCAAAAACGAGCATAATAAAACTAAAATATAGCTTTAAATTAAATTGTTTAGATAAAATATTTGAGCTTTTTAAGTAGAATTTCACTTGCGATAGCAAAATCTTAAATGATATTTAAGGATTATTAGGTGGTGATGAATTTTAATCAAGAAGTCTATAATTTGTTAAGATTGATACCAAAAGGCAAGGTGGTTACATACTCTCAGATTGCGCTGTGTTTGGGTAATGTGAAGTTGGCTAGGGCTGTTGGCAACGCTCTACACAATAATCCCAACCCAAAACTATACCCTTGCCACAGAGTGGTAAATCGCAAAGGCGAATTATCTAAGGCATTTGCGTTTGGTGGGAGCGGGGCGCAGATGAAAATGCTAGTTGATGAGAATACCCAATTTGATAGATTTAATCGTGTCAGGCTTGATATTTGTGGGTTTGATATTGAGAAATTTATAAAGTCTCAAAGCTAGATGAATTGTTATAATCTTAATTTATTATTAAATATTTCTATTAGTTTGAATTTCTAATTTCATTTTTTTTGATAAACCGCCTGCTTTTGAAATTGAATTTTAAAAGTTGGCAAAATGAAAAATATCATACTTCTTGGTGGTAGCAACTCTGTGATGGTAAATGGGCTACAAAAAGGTCTTAGAGAGTATGCGAATGTGACAAATTTGGCTTTAGGAGCAACAACAAGTATCCAAAACCTTTATGAATTAAAACGAGAAAAAAATCAAGAAGCCATTAAAAATGCTGATTTGATAGTAACTGAGAGTAATATAAATGATATTGACCAACATGCGGCCAATAATTGCGCTTTACCACTTAATATTATATTTAAAAATTTACAATATTTTTATCAAACTTTATATTCACTAAATAAGCCTGTATGTATTATTATTTTTCCATTTTATTTTAAAAATCATCAATTAATTAATAATATGCATAGATTTTTGGCTAATTATTTTGGGTTAAATATTATTGATATACAAAATTACTATGCTATAAATAAATTGGTAGATTTTGGTTCTAAATTTGACCATCATCAGCTTTCAGTCATAAATCGCAATATTGGCAAAGAGATTGCTAAAAATATTGATTGCTTTAAAACTTCAAATAAGAATTTAGATATCAATCTACCTGAATTTAAGATATTAATCCCACAAGATATGAAAAGAGTGGGGAATTTTAAGACTTTTAATCCTAAAAATTCAATGTATGATGAGATAGTTTATAGGTTAGAGAGCGATAATTGTTTGAGTTTTGAAGGGTAT
The DNA here is from genome assembly GCF_002138935.1 of Campylobacter sp. P091. Classification (NCBI taxonomy): domain Bacteria; kingdom Pseudomonadati; phylum Campylobacterota; class Epsilonproteobacteria; order Campylobacterales; family Campylobacteraceae; genus Campylobacter; species Campylobacter sp. P091. The sequence goes on along the minus strand of NZ_MJKZ01000001.1, from coordinate 296,454 downwards.
GAAGGGTATCAAATATTATCTGTGCATAGCTGGAATTTGGGTTTAAATGGAAATATGGACTTTTCAAATGAAAAATATACTTCTATACATTTATATAGTGATAAATTTAGTATTATAAAACCATCATCAAGTCATAATCAAAATTATGAAATACAAGCTGAACCGGTGATAACTAAAAATAGTATAGTTAAATACAATAAAGATTTGTTACCTTATACAGAATTGCATATGTTTGCTTGGTTTGATAGCTTAAATTCAATAAATTTACCATACTTCGATCTAATCGCATTTTTCTTATGTAAGCCAAATCCAAAAATGAAATTATTTAATTTAAGTCTTATCCCAAGTGATAAAGATATAGAGATTGATAGTGATATAGACCGCTCTTATCTGATACCAAATATCGTATTTTTCAAAGATTCTATGGAGTTTATAGATGAGTATATCGGGCATTTGTATCCTAATATCACAAAACACATTGATAGAGTCCTAAGCCCACAAATTATAAATAGACTTAAAGAGCAGTTAGCTACGCCACCGCAACCGCCAAAGCCAATCACGCCACAACCAGTTCAACCAGCTCCGCAAGAGCAGATAAACTTACTCAAAGAAGAGATAAATAAAAAAGATAAGGCTATAAAAGAATTTAGCGATAAATTGAGCTCGCAAGAAGCTAGTCTAAAATCAACAAATGAGAGCTTACGCAAAAAAGATCTAGAGATCAAAAATTTAGAAATAACTAATCAAAAAGCCCAAAATATCAAAAACCATCTAAGCTACAAACTAGGAAATGCTCTTATGCAAGCTCATAAAAATTGGTATAAAGGCGGATATATCAAATTTATATTTGAAGCTATAAAAATCAAAAACGAGCATAATAAAACTAAAATATAGCTTTAAATTAAATTCTTTAGATAAAAATTTTTAAGCTTATATAAGTTGATATAAGCTTAAGATTAAATCTAAAATTTAGCCCCCCAAAAAGGGCTAAATCTTCTCACGCTTCTAAAATCGCTCCATTACTTGCGTTGGTAACTAGCTTTTGGTATTGTCTTAACCAGCGACTATCTACCTTTTTGCCAGCGTATTTCCACTCTTTTTTTCTAGCGTTGATCTCATCATCGCTTAAGCGAACATTTATGCTGTATTTATCTACATCAATATCGATAATATCGCCATCTTTTAAGAGACCTATCATACCGCCCTCAGCAGCTTCAGGGCTTACATGTCCTATGCTAAGGCCTCTAGTGGCACCGCTAAATCTCCCATCAGTGATTAAGGCTACATCAGCCCCAAGCCCACGCCCCATTATAAGGCTAGTTGGGCTTAGCATCTCTTGCATTCCTGGACCACCTTTTGGCCCTTCGTATCTTAAAACAACCACATCGCCCTTTTTGACCTTGCCACTACTGATCCCTTCTATGGCTTCATCTTGAGAGTTAAAGCAGATCGCTTTGCCGCTAAATTGTCTTGAGCCGACTATACCAGCAGTTTTTATCACGCAGCCTTGCTCGGCTAAATTACCAAATAAAATAGCTAGGCCGCCTACTTTTGAGTAGGCATTTGCTACTGTGTGAATGATATTTTGATCCAAAATTTCAGCATTTTTGACCCTATCGCCTAAGCTCTCACCATTTATGGTAAGAGCGTCTAAATTTAGCAATTTATCATCGAATTTAGCTATCTCATTTATAACCGCACTTAGCCCACCGGCCTTGGCTATATCTTCCATATGTACGCTAGGTAGGCTCGGGGCGATTTTGGCTATATGCGGGACACTGCGACTAATGTCATTTAATTTTGCTATATCTAGTGGCGCACCAGCTTCACGGCTGATGGCAAGCATGTGTAAAATTGTATTTGAACTACCGCCCATTGCCATATCTACGACCATTGCGTTGTGGATGGATTTGGTATTTATGATATTTCTGATTTTATATCTCTCATCAAGGGCGATTTGGCAGATTCTTTTCGCAGCTTTTCTGATTAGCTCTTCTCGCTCTTTGGTTAGAGCTAGGATAGTTCCATTGCCCTCTAATGCCACGCCCATCGCTTCACAAAGGGTATTCATAGAATTAGCTGTAAACATTCCACTACAGCTACCGCCACCAGGACAAGCGTTACACTCTATATGTTTAAGCTCTTTTTCATCTATTTGCTTTGTCTCATACGCCCCAACAGCTTCAAAAGCTGAATTTAGATCCAAGGCCTCACCTCTAAGCCCAACTCCAGCAGCCATTGGCCCACCGCTTATAAATATAGTTGGGACATTTACTCTTAAAGCCCCCATGAGCATTCCAGGGACGATTTTATCGCAGTTTGGCATACACACTAGCGCATCAAGGCAGTGAGCATTCATCACGGTTTCAACTGAATTTGCTATTATCTCACGGCTTGGGAGAGAGTAGAGCATACCGCCATGCCCCATAGCGATACCATCATCTACGCCGATACAGTTAAACTCAAAAGGCACGCAGCCGTTTTTGCGAATTTCATCTTTTAGGATTTTAGAGTATTTATCTAAGAAAAAATGCCCTGGAATTATCTCTATAAAGCTATTTGCCACGCCTATAAAAGGCTTATCAAAATCCTCATCTCTTAGCCCAGTTGCCCTTAGTAGCGATCTATGCGGGGTTTTGGTATAGCCTTTTTTGATATTGTCACTTCTCATTTAATCTCCTTAATCTATATTCTTTTTTGGCTTACATAGTAAAAATAGATAGATATATCCTACCACTCCGGCGACAAAACTAGCTAATAATATCGCTAATTTATCAGCGTGATAAAATACTGGGCTATCATTATATGCCAAAGCGCCTACAAATAAACTCATTGTAAAGCCGATTCCAGTTAATATACAAACTCCATAAAATTGCAGCCAATTTGAACCTTCAGGAAGTTTAGCAAATCCAAGCTTGATAAAGATAAAGCTAAATAAAAATACGCCAAATTGCTTACCAAAAAATAGGCCAAAAAATATACCCATACCGACTGAATTTATAAGCTGCTTAGGATCAACTCCAGCTAGGCTAACTCCAGCATTGACAAAGGCAAAAACCGGTAAGATAAAGTAGCTTGTAACGCCGTGAAGATCCTTTTCAAGGTCTTTTAGCATACTTGTGCCAGCACTATCTCTCATAGGGATGAAAAATGCGGCTAAAACCCCAGCTATGGTAGCATGGACGCCACTTTTTAACACACTAAACCAAAGGATTAAGGTAAATAGCAAAAATATCGATTTTTTATTTACTTTTAAGCGGTTTAGGACAAATAAAATAATCAAGCAAATAAATGAAATTCCAAGCGAAGTAGTAGATAGCTCAGTTGTATAAAATAGCGCTATAATCACAATCGCACAAAGATCATCTATAATAGCTAAGGTTAGCAAAAATATCTTTAAAGAGCTAGGCACTCTATTGCCAAGAAGCATAAGCACCCCAAGAGCAAAGGCAATATCAGTAGCAGTAGGTATCGCCCATCCTCTTATAGCAAAATCATCACCATGATTAAATCCCCAAAATATAAGAGCAGGGCAGACAACTCCGCCAAGTGCTCCAATTATTGGAAGTGCGATTTGTCTAGGATTGGATAGCTCACCTTCTATAATTTCACGCTTTAATTCTAATCCCACAACAAAGAAAAATACCGCCATAAGGCCGTCATTTACCCATAAAATCAGCGGTTTAGCTAGGGTAAATTCTCTAAATCCGATGCTAAATTCAGATCTTAAAATCTCTTGATAGAAGTGGCTTAAAATGCCATTTTGAAATACCAAGGCCAAAATCGTAGCAATAATTAGCAAAACGCCGCCAAAGCTCTCATGCTTTACAAAGGTTTTGATAAAATTTAATTTCATTTTTGCTCCTGTCTTATAATCTCTTTTATTAGTAGTTGAGGGATGATTAACCCACGAAATGAATTTTTAGCAATTGTTACTAAGATATCAATATTCTCACCACTTTTTGGTAAGTAGTCAAAGTTAAAAAATATCGCTTCTAGTGTTTTGCTATCTTTTTGCAGTATGATTTTTAGGTGAGATTCCTCCTTGCCAATTTTCTTAGCTGATTTTACCATTGCGCCTTTTAGCTCAAAAAGAGGGCGTGGATTTTTCTGTCCATACGGCTCAAAAAATTCCAAAATCTCTATTAGCTCATAATCAATCGCTTCAGGGTTAATCTGTCCTAAAATCTCATCATTTGTGCTAAAATCATATAGTTCTTGCAAAAAGCAAGATTGATTTATTGCAGTTTTAAATTTGTTTAAATTAGCACTTTCTATCACTATTCCAGCAGCGCCTTTATGCCCGCCATATCCACATAATAAAGACTCTTGAGAGGCAATTAGTGAAAGAATATCAAATTTACCAACACTCCTAGCGCTACCTTTGGCCTTATCTCCATCTATACTAAAGACAATTGCGGGTTTTTTATACTTTTTAGCCAAGCGACTTGCGACAATTCCGATAACTCCCTCGTGCCACTCATTACCCCATGTAACGATAATATCTTCATTTTCATCTATATCATTTTGGCTAGATTCAAAAAGCGCTTTTTCTTGAGCTTTGCGTGAGGCATTGAATTCGCAAATTTTATCTAGATATCCATTGGCTTCTTTTAAATTTCTAGAGCGTAAAAACTCATATGATATGGTTGCATCATCTATTCTGCCTGCTGAGTTTATTAGCGGAGCAATTAAAAAGCTAATATCATCAAATTCAAATTTTTCTTTATTATAGTAATTTTTTATCGCTTCAAAACAGGCTCTTTTGCTAGAGTTTATCCGTGCTAAACCTAAACGGACTAAAATTCTATTTAAATCTCTTAATTCCATCATATCTGCTATTATAGCTAGAGTTAAAAGATCAAGAAATTTAGCCATATCATAGTTTCTTAGTTCACATACCTCTTTTAGTGCGCCAATTAAATACCATGCTACTTGAGCGCCACAAATTTCGATATTTGGAAATGGGCAGTTAGCTTGCTTTGGATTGATTATTGCATATGCTTCTGGTAGTGTAGGAAGTGGCATATGGTGATCAGTGATGATTAAATCAATCCCTTTTGCTTTACAAATTTTAGCAGCTTCAATAGCGCTAATTCCATTATCTACTGTGATGATTAAAGTGGCATTTTCTAATTCGTTTATAATCTCTTCATTTAATCCGTAGCCATCTTTAAATCTATTTGGAATTTTGATAATAAAGTTAGCAGACATATCAGTTAAAAACTCAGCCATTATAGCTGTGCTTACGATTCCATCTACATCATAATCGCCTACTACTGCTATTAGCTCATCGTTTTGGATGGCTTCTTTGATTCTTTTGGCTGCCTTGAAAGTATCTTTTAACTCACAAGGCAGTGGAATTTCGGAGAGTTTAGTATGGATATCGTTACTAAAACGACTACTTAATAGCTCTTTGATTGCCTCTTTATCTAGCATTTTTATATTCTATTCCAGCTTTTATAAATCCTAGTATTGCAGGGTTTGGCTTGGTTAATCTAGATGTAAATTCTGGATGAAACTGAACGCCTAAGAAAAATGGATGATCTTTGATCTCTACAGCTTCTATAAGTCCATCACTCTCACCGCTTACTATTAGGCCGGCTTTTTCAAATTCGGCTCTATATTTTGGATTTGCTTCATATCTGTGGCGGTGACGCTCTTTGATCTTATTTGCATTATTATAGATTTTTGCTAGTAGTGAGCCTTTTAGCAAGTCGCACTCATATCCGCCAAGTCTCATAGTGCCACCAAGTGGGCTCGTGTGAGTTCTTAGCTGTTTATTTCCATTTGCATCAATAAAGCTATCTATTAGATATATAATAGGATTTTTGCAATTCTCATCAAATTCGATTGAGTTTGCATCTTCTAATTTTAGTACATTTTTAGCAAATTCTATCATGCTAAGTTGCATTCCAAGGCAGATTCCTAGATATGGGATTTTGTTTTCTCTAGCGAATTTGATAGCTTCTATTTTGCCACTTACGCCACGAGGCCCAAAGCCTCCAGCGACCAAGATAGCATCGCAATCTTTTAATGTTTCAGCAACATTATTAGAATCTATTTTTTCACTATCACACCATTGTATATTTACTTTTGTATCTAAATTGGCTCCAGCATGAATAATGCTTTCAGTTAAGCTTTTATAGCTCTCTTTTAAATCTATATATTTGCCCACAAATGCAAGATTAACCTCTGTGCTAGGAGCTATTACTCTTTTTACTAGATTATCCCAGTTTTGCATATTTGGCTTAGGATTTTTAAGATTTAAATTTTGAGCTATTGGCTCAAGGATATTTTGGTTTAAAAAGCTTAATGGGACTTGGTATATGCTTTGCATATCTGGGCTTTCTATGACTGCATTTCTTTCTATACCACAGCTTGCTGCTATTTTATCTTTTAGCTCTCTATTTAGTGGCATTTCAGTACGACAAATGATCATATCTGGGCTAATACCTATGCGTCTTAATTCGCCTACGCTGTGCTGAGTTGGCTTGGTTTTTAGCTCGCCAGCTACCTTGATATATGGCACTAATGTCAAGTGGATAAACATCCCATTTGATCTTCCCACTTCGCTTCTAAGCGCTCTAATAGCCTCTAAAAATGGAAGACCTTCGATATCGCCTACAGTTCCACCTATTTCCACTATTAAAATATCATTGCCTTCACCAGCTTTTTTAATACGATCTACTATATCGCCTACGATATGTGGGATAACTTGTATAGTCTTTCCTAGGTAATCACCACGACGCTCACGCTCTATAACTGAGCTATAAACCTTACCAGTTGTAAAGTTATTATCTTGAGATAGATCCTCATCTAAAAATCTCTCATAATGCCCTAAATCTAGATCTGTCTCAGCGCCATCATCAGTGACAAATACCTCGCCATGTTCAAGTGGGCTCATCGTGCCAGGATCGACATTTATGTATGGATCTGCTTTTAGCATACTAACCTTATAGCCTACATTTTTAAGCAGTGTAGCAATGCTTGCTGCTGCGATACCTTTGCCTAAACTACTTAATACTCCACCTGTAACAAATATATATTTCGTCTCTTTACTCATAACTATTCCTTGATTAATTGGGCGATTATATCAAAATTATTTTTACTATCTTATTAAAGATTATAATTATTTTTTATATTTTTATAAAACAAATTATCATATAATGAATAATATAGAGTAATTAAGGAAAAGTTATGAAATCAATCAAATTATCACTTATTCTTCCTATATATCTGTTTGGTGTTACAGATTTTGAGCTTATTAATTATAATGATAACAGCGTAAGCGGTGATGGCGTATTTGTTGGGGTTATAGATAGTGCGATAAATAAAGATCACCCTAGCTTATCAGGGCAAATTCAAGATCAAATTTATTCTGGATATAAAGGCGGTGATTATACTCCAGATTTTTCAGTTGATACCCATGGTAGCCATGTAGCTGGGATTATACTAGCTAAGCCAAGTGATGGAGTAAGCGGAGTTGCTACAGATGCCAAGGCTTATGGCGTTCAGATAACTGGGCATAATACCGATGGTTCATCTAAATTTACAGCTCCAAATGTATATGAGTATTTCAAAGATAAGAATATAGCAGCTATTAATAATAGTTGGAATGCTACGGTATATCCGCTATCTGGATTAAATTCGCTTACTAGTTCATCGATTTCATTTCTAAAAAATGCTAATAATCCAAATGATTATATCCCGTTAATTCAAAGAGATTCAACTGCAAGTGATCTTATAAAATTATCTAAAGAGAAGCAAATTCTTAGTGTTTTTGCCTCTGGTAATGAGGGGATTATATCTCCTGGGATTATGGCTTTAGCTCCATATTATGATGAAGAGATCAGATCTATAATTGTAGTAACGGCTCTAGATAGCGCACAAGTTAGCAAGGATAGTGATGGTAAATTTATAGTAACTACAAAAAGAGATGATAATTATGATTATTTAAGCGCTCCTACTACATACTCTAATGGACTAAAGGGTGTTTATAATTTTGGTTTAACAGCACCTGGAACTGGTATTAAGAATGTAAATGCTAGTTATGGTACTACTGATATTTTAACAGGTAAGCTAGATAAGGATTTATATAGAGTCTCTAGCGGCACATCTATGGCAGCCCCTATGGTAACTGGCGCTGCTGCTTTAGTAGCTCAAAAATTTCCATTTATGAGTGGCAAACAAATAGCAGATACCTTGCTCTCTACTGCTAATAAAGATTATATAGGGCCTAAAATTATAGTAAAAGAGACGGTAACTGGAAAAACTCTTTGTGATGGTAATGTTCTTTGTTCTAGCTCAAAGAGATACACAATATTTTATGTAGATAGCAAAATTCCAAAAAACGAAGATGGTAGTGTAAATGAAAAAGCCGTTGAGAAGGATTTATTAAATTCTGGATATTTTGGTATAAATTGGAAATATGATCGTATGAGTGGTATGGCTGCCATTGATGATGAAGACTATCCATGGGTTCAAGAGGTTACGAAAGAGGATCTATTTGGTCAAGGAATTTTAGATATTGATAAGGCTTTAAAAGGTATAGGAATCTTAGATGCAAATAGATTAAGCGATGCAGATGTAAGAAGTGAATTTGGCGAAACTGCGGTATATTACGCGCTAGATACTAAGGGCAGTGATACTGAATTTGGCAATGATATAAGCCAAAGAAAATGGGAGGCTAATACTCATAACCCTGAAGCTAATAATCTACCTAAGAATTTAGATAATTTAAATGTAGGGCTTATCAAATCTGGGAGTGGAGTTTTAACTCTAAGTGGTGCTAATAGCTATGAGGGTGCTACTGTGATAAATGGTGGCGGTATAAGACTATTAAGTAAAGATAGTAAAACAGCACAAATTACTGGAAGTGTCTATGTAAATAGTGGCTCAACCTTAAGTGGTAATGGGGTTATTAAGCAAAATTTAACAAATGATAACTCAATCATCCGCCCTGGTAATGGAGATTTAAGCGATTTAATAGTAGATGGCACATATACGCAAACAGGTCAAAACTCAAAGCTTATTTTGGACTTTGGCAATGATGATAACTCGCAATTAATTGCTAAAGATTATAGCATTAGTGGTGGAAATTTGGAGTATAATCCATTAGCGCAGTATTACACAGTTAATAAAGAGATTAAAATTCAATTAGGTGGTTTGGCTACTCATATAGGTAATTTTGCTAATGTTGAGATAGCTAGTAATAATAGTATTAGTTTTGAGATTAAGCTTGATAGCGATAAAACTACGATAAATAAAGATCCAATCTCCATACCGCCAATCCATGAAACCGAGGTGCCATCTAATCCGCAAAACCCAACTCCACCATCTAGTGAGAATGTAACCCCACCGCAATCAGAACAACCAAATACACCATCACAACCAGTTGCCCCTAGTGAGCCAAATAATAATCAAAACAATAACCAACAAGCTCCTAATAATAACCAAAACAACCAACAAAATGGCAATCAGCAATCCCCTAGCAATAGCCAAAATAGTGGAAGCATAATAGCAACTCCTGTAGTTAAACCAAATGCTTACAATAGCAACTCTACTACGCTTAGTCAAACTATGAGAAATATCAGAAGTAATGTAAATTTAAGTAGTAAATATAATCAATTTTTCAATACCCTTGATAGTAGCGATTCTAATACATATCAAGAGACTATGAGCCGTATAGAGGGTAATTCTGTATTTGATTTAACATCAATTATTACGCAAAATCACACTAGTTTTTACCAAAACAATATGCTCTTTAGCATAAATCCAGTAAGTTCAACTCTATTTTCTTATAACTCAAATCCATACGATAGTGGAATTTTTGTCGCGTCTGTGGCTAGTGATTATGCTATAGATTTGGGATTTGATAGTTTAAAACCAAAAAATTATTGGTATATCAATCCAACTTATAAAAGATATAATGGCAATGGATTTGATGGATATCAAAGCGGTGTAAGTGTGAATTTAGCTCATAAATTAGATGATGGGATTATATCTTATGGAGTTGGTGCTAGTAAGTCTAGCTTGGATTTTGATATTGGTGCAACAGCTAAGAGTTCAAATTTTGATATAGCATTAAATTATACTCACGATTTTGAGAGCTTTAAGCTCCTTAGTGGCGGTTCGTTTATGGTTTCATTTAATGAAAATGAGCGTATAGTAGCTAATACCTTAAGTAGCGATTATAAGAGTTATAGCAGTAGCTTGCAACTTGGTGTAGCTAAGGATTTTAGGCATTATAGTATTGTTGTTACTCCGCTTGGATATTTAGGCTATGGTAAAATTTATCAAGAGAGCTTTAAAGAAAGCGGTGGTATATTTGCTAAAAATTACGATAGTATAAATCACGATTTATACACAGTTGGCTTGGGGTTAAATTTAGCCTATGAAGGTAGCGATGAAAAAAGTAGATATACAGGTTATATTATTTATGAAAGAATGCTAGATGGCTACAATATGGACGCTAGTGCTGAGTTTAATGATTTTAAGGGGCAGAAATTTAGTCAAAGATATCACTTAGATAAAAATAGGTTAAATCTTGGCGTTGGAGCTGAATACGCCTTTAATAGTGGTTATTTTGCTAAATTTGGCATTGGTAGCGAGTTTGCTACAACTAGTGATAATTATAATCTCTCAGTTACATTTGGTAAAAGATTTTAATTAAAACCTACTTCATAATTTTAGGCTTTTTAGCCTAAATTTAATTATTAAAAGATATAATCTTACATTTATTTTAAGGAGTTTTTGTGAGATTTATTATTTTTTTTATGTTTTTAGCTAGCTACGCTTTTGGTATTAGCGTTACTGATATGCGTGGTAAAACCGTACAAATTCCATCAAATTTAAATAGAATAGCTACTATTAGCGATGGCTTTGTTGAGAGTGTTATGACGCACCTTGGTGAGATTCGCAGAGTCAGCGCAATTGCATCTTGGTCGCTAAAGCGTGATTATAGATATAAGATTAAAGGCATAAACGAAGAGCTTGAATTTACTGGATTAAATACTATGAGAGCTATGCATCCATGGCTTGATGCTTTGCCATGCTTTAACTCACCTCAAGGCAATATTATCAACTATGAAACCCTAATGCAATCAGCCCCGCAACTTATTATAGTTCGAGTAGGGGATTGTACTATTGGTGGAGCAGATAAGGCGGCATTAGAAAAAACATTATCTATACTAGAAGCCTCCAAAATTCCTTTAGTTGTACTATACTCGCCTACATATACTAAAAATTTAGCTACGATAAAAGATGAAATGAGAATCATTGGTGAGATTTTTGGAAAGAGTGAGCAAACCTTAAAACTCTATGAGTATTTAGTTGGGATTGAGAATTTAATAAAATCTCGCACCCAAACTGCTACAAATCAGCCAAAAATGCTATATCTAGGCCTAAGTCTAGCAGCTAAGAAAAATGGTGCTAGTGGCATCACATATGGCATTGATACTCCAGAATCTCAGCTCTTAACTACTACTATAAATGCTCAAAACGCATTTAATTTGGCTAAAGGCTCTAGGATAATGATTAGTGCAGAACAGATATATGCTCTTGAACCTGATGTTATATTGCTACCTACATATAATGGCTATCATCCAACATTTGAACTTTATGAAAATGAGAGTTATGCCAATTTACGAGAGCTAAAGGCTGTGCGTCAAAAACGAGTATATTCACTTCCATGGACGCCGATGAACTGCTCAAGGCGTCTAGAATATCCTTTGGAGCTTTTAATAATTGCAAAAGCAGCGCATCCAGATAAATTTACTGATATAAATATTGGCAACTTTGCGCTAGAGTTTTACCAAAAATTATATGGGGTAGATATAGAGGCTGCTAAAATGCTTCGTTCAGCACAAATTTTGGATTGGACTGAGCAGTTTTGAGAGTTTTTTTAGTTGTAGTTTTGCTCTTTGTTTTATTAATTTGCGCATCAATTTTTGCCTTGCTTAGTGGAAATTTAGCTCTAAGCGTAGCCGATGTGATGGGCGTGATTGCTTATAAGCTTTTTGGAATAGGAGAGCTAAGTGCAACTGGAGAGATTGTGGTATGGAATCTTAGAGTGCCTAGGATTTTAATAGCGATTTTAGTAGGAGTTTCTTTAGCGTGTGCTGGAGCGATTTATCAAAGTATTTTTAGAAATCCTTTAGTTGAGCCATTTATCTTAGGGGCTAGTTCTGGGGCTAGTTTTGGGGCTAGTCTTGCGATTTTATTGCCAAGCATCTTTTTTTCACTTGAGCTTAGTGCTTTTACTTTTGGACTGTTGGCGGTATTTTTAGCCTATACTTTAGCTTTTGAAAGAGGTGTTATAAATAGTGTTGCACTTGTGCTTTCAGGGGTTATTGTGGGGGCGATTTTTAGTTCGCTTGTTGGAATTATGAAGTATTTAAGCGAGGATGCTCAATTAAGAGAGATTACATTTTGGATGATGGGTGGACTATATCACGCTAGTTGGGATGATATAGCTGTAAATGGACTATTTGGTATACCGTGTTTTATCATTGCTTTTGCTCTTTCGTGGAAGCTAAATTTGCTTAGCCTTGGCGATGAAGAGGCTAGATCGCTAGGTGTAAATCCACAAATTTATAAAGCTATTTTTATCGTTATAGCAACTTTGCTTAGTGCTTTAAGCGTAGCAAGTGTAGGGATTGTAGCGTGGATTGGACTAATGATGCCGCATGCTGCTAGAATGCTAGTAGGTGCTGATAATAGAGTGATTTTACCTGTAGCTGGACTGATGGGAGCGATTTATTTGCTGCTTTGTGATACTTTATCTAGGACGCTAAGCAGCGGAGAAATTCCTGTAGGGATTATTGTTTCGCTACTTGGGGCGCCGTTTTTACTATGGATTTTAAAGGTTAGAAGTGCAAAACTATTTGGATAAATTTGTAGTTGAAAATCTTAAATTTAGCTATGGAAACAACCAAATTTTGTGTGGAATTTCATTTGAGCTTGAGCGTGGGGATTTGCTTGGATTGATGGGATCAAATGGTAGCGGTAAAACCACATTGATACGCTCTCTTTTGGGATTTTTAAATGCTAGTTATTATGAGTATAAAATATTTGGAAGTGAGTTTAAAAGTCTTAAAATCAGTCAAATTTCAAGATTAATATCCTATGTTCCCCAAGCCCATAATTTACCATTTAATTATACTCTTTTTGATATGGTCTTAATGGGAAAAAGGCCGCATTTTGGCGGGGTTTTTGGTTTTAGTAAAGATGATATAAAAGTTGTAGAAAACGCTATGGATATTGTGGGAATTTTGCCTTTAAAAGATAAGAGTTTTAGCTCTCTTAGTGGCGGACAAAAGCAGCTAGGATTAATAGCTAGGGCTATAGCTCAAGACTCGCCTATAATGATTTTAGATGAGCCAACTAGTGCGTTAGATTTTAATAATCAAATTTTGATTTGGAAAACTATGCACGCCTTAGCAAAAAATGGTAAAATTATAATAATTTGTAGCCATGAGCCAAATCATATATTTTGGTTTGCCTCTAAGGTTTTAGCTATTAAAGATGGAAAGGCTTTAGCATTTGGCAAAAGTGAGATAATAAATGAGATTTTATTAGAACAAATTTATGGAGCAAACTATAAAATTTGCTCCTTAGCAAATCAAAAAATAATATACTATTCAATCAATTAATAAAGGAGAAAAAATGGCAAAAGTAGCTGTGATGATGACAAATGGTTTTGAAGAGATTGAAGCGCTTAGCGTGGTTGATATTTTACGCAGAGCTGGTGTAGAGACTAGTATGGTAGCACTTGAGAACTCTTTAGAAGTAATCGGTGCGCATGGCGTAAGCCTAAGAGCTGATGTATTATTTAATGAGTATGATTTTGCTAGTGCTGATATGATTGTTTTACCTGGAGGGCTTCCTGGAGCAGAATATCTAGCCAAAAGTGATAAACTTGGTCAAAAATTAAAAGAAGCCAAAGCAAATAACAAGAAGTTAGCAGCTATTTGTGCAGCTCCTTGGGCGCTTAGCACTGCTGAGGTTTTAGGTAAGCACTATACTTGTTATCCAGGATTTGAAGATACAGTAAATCACTCTGGATATAGGGCTGATAAAAATGTCGTAATAGATGGAAATATCATCACCTCAAGAGGTCCAGCTACGGCTATGGAGTTTGCTTTAATGCTTGTTCGTGAGCTATGTGGTGAGCAAAAATATAGCGAACTAAAATCTGGGCTTTTAGCCTAATTTTTAGCTTAAAAAATATAGTTGCATTTTTTGTCTTTTTATATTAAATTTGCTAAATTTTTGCTAAATTTAATATAAAAAATTATAGAATATTAAAATTTTTATCTACGGAGGTAATACATTGAGTAGCCAAGAAGATTTTGTAACCATTAAAGTCAAAAAATCAAAACTAAAATATGAAGAAGAGCTTAAAAAACTTCAGGTTGAATTTTTAAAATTTCAAACATATGTTAAAAAAGAGGGCTTAAAAGTCTTAATAATTTTTGAGGGTCGTGATGCTTCTGGTAAGGGCGGTACGATAAAAAGATTAATCGAACACGTAAACCCAAGGGGATGTCGTGTGGTTGCGCTTGAAAAACCAAGTGATGTTGAAAGAACTCAGTGGTATTTCCAACGCTATGTTGATCATTTGCCAAGCGCTGGAGAGATTGTAATCTTTGATAGAAGCTGGTATAACAGAGCTGGAGTTGAGCCTGTTATGGGATTTTGTACGCAAGAAGAGCATAGGGAGTTTTTACGCCAAGTTCCTAAATTTGAAGAGATGATAGTAAGCTCAGGGATTATTTTATTTAAGTTTTATTTCTCAGTATCAAAAGATGAGCAAAAAAGACGCTTTAAAGAGCGCAACACTGACCCATTAAAACAGTATAAACTCTCACCAGTTGATGAAAAGAGTCAAGAATTATGGGATCAATATACAATTGCTAAATACTCAATGCTATTAGCTTCAAATACTCCATATGCGCCTTGGTCAATCATTGTAAGCAATGATAAGAAAAAGGCTAGAATAAATGTATTTAAGCATATTTTAAGTAATGTAAATTATGATAACAAAATTAGCCAAAAAGAGCTAAAAGTAGATAATGAAATTTATAGAAGCGGAAGCGCTGAAATCCAAAAAATGGAAGAAAATTTCAACCAAGAACACATTAAAGCTAGGGATTAAGGTTAATTTGTTATAATACAACCTAAAATTTTATCAAGGAAAAATATGTCAAAAGTATGGAAATTCGGTGATAATATTGACACAGATGTCATAATAGCAGCTAGATACCTAAATACTAGCGATCCAGAAATTTTAGCTAAATATGTAATGGAAGATGCAGATAAAGATTTTAGCTCAAAAGTAAAAGTTGGCGATTGTATCGTAGCTGGGGAAAACTTTGGCTGTGGAAGTAGTCGTGAACACGCTCCAATAGCGATTAAAGCAGCTGGAATAAGTGTCGTAATCGCAAAATCATTTGCTAGAATTTTTTATAGAAATAGCTTTAATACAGGCCTATTGATACTTGAGTGTGCTCAAACTGATAGTATTAATGAAGGCGATGAATTAGAAATTGATTATAGTGGTGGAATTATTAAAAATTTAAGCCAAAATTGCGAGTATAAATTTGAACCAATTCCTGAATTTATGCAAGAACTAGTAAAGTCTGGCGGACTAATTAACTACGCTAAAAGCACTCTTTAAGGATATTTATGAAAAGTTATAATATTTGTGTAATAAAAGGCGATGGAATCGGCCCAGAGATCGCTGATGAAGCTATAAAAGTTCTTGATAGTGTGAGTGCTAAATTTAATTTTGAATTAAATTATGAGTACTATTTGATGGGAGGGGCAGCAATAGATGTCTTTGGTGAGCCTCTTCCTGATGAGACATTAAATGGCGCTAGAAAGAGCGATGCGGTACTTTTTGGTGCGATTGGTGGTGAGAAATGGGATAATCTACCTAGACATCTTCGCCCAGAGAGTGGGCTATTAAAGCTTAGAAAATCACTAAACGCATATGCAAATTTGCGTCCAGCAATGATATATGATGAGCTTATTAACGCCTCAACATTAAAAGCTGAGGTTATAAAGGGTGTAGATATCTTAGTTGTTAGAGAGCTAACTGGTGGATTATACTTTGGTCAGCCTAGAGAAAAGCTCGAAGATAGAGCCTATAACACAATGACTTATACAGTTAGCGAGATTGAAAGAATTGCTAAAATTGCCTTTGAAGCAGCGATGAAAAGACGTAAAAAAGTTTGTATGGTAGATAAGGCAAATGTACTTGAAACTAGTCAATTATGGCGTGAAGTAACAGCAAAAGTAGCACAAAATTACCCAGATGTAACGCTTGAGTATATGTATGTAGATAATGCAGCTATGCAACTTGTGAGATATCCAACTGGATTTGATGTTATTTTGACTGAAAATTTATTTGGAGATATTTTAAGCGATGAGGCTAGTATGGTTTGTGGCTCTATTGGTCTTCTTCCAAGTGCTTCAATGGGTGGTGATGTAGGAATCTATGAGCCAATCCATGGAAGTGCTCCAGACATAGCTGGACAAGGTATTGCTAATCCTATAGCTATGATTCTTTCAGCTGCAATGATGTTAAGATATGCCTTAGGTGAAAATGAAGCAGCAAACTGCATAGAAAACGCTATAAAAGCTGTATTAAAAGATGGCTATAGAACCAAAGATATCGCTAAATTTGACGCAGTTGAGATCTGTACAACTAGTGAAATCGGCTCAATTATTAGTGACTATATCAAAAAACAATGAGAGGCACAATTACAGAGGCTCTGATTTACGAAAATCAAGGGCTAAGAGATGAGGCTCTAGAGGTTTATAAAAATATTTTAATGCGTGATCCAAACAATCAAGAAGCACGCTCAGCTATTAGACGGCTAAGTGGTCTAAAGCGCAAAAATGGCGAGACAAATGAACAGATGCTAGAGTTTTATCTAAATTTAAAAGAAAACGATGATGCTGGTATAAGAGAATTTAAAAGGTGGTTGATAAAGATATGAGATTAGAAGATATTGCCAAGCTTACTATTGATGAGGTAAATGCTCAACTACAAGGCACAAGCAGTGCTGTGGCTAAAAATGGCTTTATCGTTGAAGAAGCAAGCGATAATGATGAATCTAATGAGTTAAGGCGTGAGTTTGATTTTAATCAAGAACCTCGTCAAACTATGCAGCCCCAGTTTAAAGCTCAAACTATAGCGCAAAAAGAGGCTGCTAAGAAAAATGCTATGGAGATAAAGGAGATGCTAGCTTCTAGAGTCGCATCTATGGATACTTCAGAACCATTAAGATCAAGACCGCAGCCAAAGCCGCAACTCCAACCACAAGCCCAGACAAGGCCACAAGCACAAAAAAATCTTGGATCAAGCGAGATGTTATATCTACAAGGGCTAAAAGAGAGAATTGGCGTGCTATTTGAGGGGCTAAATAGCGCTGATAGTAGTAATAGGGAATTTAGGATGGATATGACGATTAAATTTTTGGAATTTATGCTTGCTAGTATCGACAATAGGCTATCAAATCTCTCAAAATAGCGATTTTGACGAACTTAAAAAATTACTTTTAAACCATACAAAACGAGCCTACTTAGTTGGCGGATCGGTGCGTGATGCTATACTAGGAATTGGCTCAAAAGATTATGATATTGAGATTTACGATATTACGCCAGATAAATTTGATGCCCTGATGCAAGAGTGCGGTGCTGTAGGTGTGGGTAAGAGCTATTTTGTCTATAAGTTAAAAAACTATGATCTAAGTCTGCCACGAACTGAATCTAAAAGCGGATATGGTCATAAGGGTTTTAGTGTAGAGTATTGCAATGATGAACGCATAGCTAGCGCACGCAGAGATTTTACAATAAATTCAATTATGGTAAATATATTTAGCGGTGAGGTATTGGATTTTTGGGGTGGCGTGAGTGATTTAATGGCTAAAAGATTAAGAGTTACTAACCCTAAAACTTTTGGCGATGATAGTTTACGAGTACTTCGTGGAGTTCAGTTTGCTGCTAGATTTGATTTGGTTTGTAATAGCGATAGTCTTAAGATTATGCAAAAAATAGATATAAGCGATTTAAGTGCTAACCGCATATATTTAGAGCTTGAAAAGTTTTTTATAGCTAAATTTAAAAGACGTGCAATGGAGTTACTTAGTGAGCTTGGGCTAGATTTAAAGCTTTTTGGCGTGGAGTTTGATGAGCGATTTATACAACAAATTTCAAATAAAATTCACACTCACAAGGCTTCATTTTTATACCATTTAATTAACTATTATGCTATTGATGGCAAATCTCTTATCTCTAGACTTGCTTTGCCAAATTGCTATTCTATATCTTATAAACAGCCATTTTTAAGGCGAGTAAGTAAATTTGAACTACTTAAAATCGCCCTTGATATGCCGCTTTGTCAGTGGCTTGGACTTGATAGCAAGGCTAGAATTAAGATAGCAAAGGATTTGGGAATTTATGATTGTAAATTCTCACCGCATATTGATACCACCAGTATCAAGACAACTGGCAAAGCGTATGGCGATGAGCTAAAAAGACTTAAAATCAAGGCTATAAAGGATTATTTAAATGATTGCAATTGACCTTGGAAGCAACACGATTAGAGCCTGTAAAATGGAGTTGCTTAGTAGCGGTTTGTTTGAGTGCGTTTATAGCTTTGAGCGGATAGTTGGTTCAGCTCGTGGGCTAAGCCATACTGGATTAGCCATAGATGCTATGGAACGCATTAGAACAGCAGTGGCTCAGCTTTGTACTGAGGCGTCATTTAGCTCTAGTATAGCAGTAGCGACTGAGGCTTTTAGACAAGCGTCAAATTCTAGCGAATTTTTTAGGGATATTAGAGCTGAATTTGGTATCGAATTTAATATTATTAGTGGTGAAGTTGAAGCATATTTAACCCGTTTAGGTGTAGAAAATCGTGCTAAAATTTTAAATCTTAATCTAAAAGATTCTCTTTTAATCGATCTTGGTGGAGCTAGTACAGAGATTAGTTTTGGCGAGGTAAGTCGTAGTTTTAGCTTTGGGATTATCACAGCCTTAGAGAGCAATAAGAGGGCTGAGATATCAATGGCTATAGAGTTTATTAAGCAGTTTAAATTTAACAATATTATTTTAACTTCTGGCGTACCTACAACAGTTGCAGCGCTTAAGCAAGGGTTAAATTATACTAATTATAGAGCAGATTTGATAAATGGAGTGCAGATTAAAAATACAGATTTAAACTGGGCGGCAAATTTGCTAAAAACTATACCAAATAAAGATGAGCTAGTAGGTAAAAATCGTGCCGATTTGATTGTTAAAGGGTGTGAGATTTTATCAAATTTAGTAGGGTTTAACCCGTGTATAGTGATTGATGATGGTTTGCGAGAGGGTCTTTTTATAGCAAAAAAATTAAATTTAAAGGAGATAAAATGAGCGTAAAAGCACAAATTTTAAACGATATAAAAGCAGCGATGAAAGCTGGAAATAGTTTTGAGAGAGATACCTTGCGTATGATAAACTCGGCATTTAAGCAGATTGAAGTTGATGAGAGAGTGGAGCTAGATGACGCTAGAATCTTTACAATTTTACAAAGCGAGATTAAGCGTCGCAATGACTCAGCCACGCAGTATAAAAACGGCGGTAGAGATGACCTAGCACAAAAGGAGCTTGGCGAGATAGAGATAATCTCTAGATATCTACCAAAACAGCTTAGCGATGATGAATTGAAGGCGAAAATATCAGAGCTGATAGCGCAAAATAGCTTAAATGGGATTAAAGATTTAGGCGCATTGATGAAACTAGCCAAAGAATCCATCGGCTCAGCATGTGATGGTAAGCGTATGAGCGAAGCGGCTAAAAAGGCACTTTCATAATTTAAATTTGCCCCATTTAGGGGCTTTATTATTTGCAGTTATATGTGGTTGTTGCCGATAGGGTTTGGGTATGTTTGGACTCTATTGGCGTTTGGGTTGATTTTAGGTTTGCATATACTGCTGGGTGGCTAGTTCCGGTAAAATCAACGCTATTTAATACACAATTTTTACCAAGCTCATTTGAGTAAAGCTGTGCTTTTTGCATAGCGTTATTTAATACTTTAATGTGTAGTAGCTCGTTATTTTGTGTTGATATGGCATCTGATACTGATGGAGTTATGGCTGGTAGATTAATGCTTATAAACTCATTATTTTTTAATAGCGTATTTAATTGAGTAATTAAGTTATCATATTTATCAATGCTATTTTTATCAAATTTACATCCAATATCAAAGTTTATAAGCTGTCCGGTGATGATTCTAGCACCATCGTTGTAGCTATAGCTTGGATTTATTGAGTAGGTAGAAGCTTTACAAATTTGACTATCTTTGGCTAATTTTAACGCCTTATCAAGTGTAGCAGTGATAATTTCTAGCTCATTTGGAGCTATTTGGTCTTTGGTACGCAAAGCATTTGTAGATTCTAAGCTAATATTTGCACTAAATTGATCCGGAATAAACTCCACGCTCTGTGTAATTGTGCGATTAAATTTAAGCTCTTTATCACTAAACTGATTTTGAGATAAAAACTTAGCATCAAATACCACACCAGCGATGAATACTATAAGCACAGCCAAAGCAAAAAGCGACTTAAAAAGAAGATTTAACATACTTATCCTTATTTTTAAAATAATTTAGTATTTTACAGCTAAAAATAAAATATTTGGTTAAATTTATACCGCTTAGCTTGTTACCCAAGCTAAGCTCTATTTTTTTAAAAAAATTACTTAAAAAACCATCTAACATTATATTAACTTCAAATGGGTTTAAATTTATATTTTTTTGTATTTAAATTTTTTTGAAATATTTAGATATACGATATATAAATTATACTTTTTAGTTTTTATTATTCAGTTTATATTTTGTTTAATATATTATAATTTGTAACTCTATTTTACATAAGGATAGAAATGGCGAGCAAAGATGAGCGAATAGCTAAAATTTATGAAATATTATCTCAAAATAGCCAAAATATTACAGAACTTGCTAATAAGCTAAATGTAAGCACCAAAACCATAGAAAGAGATCTTAAAAGTCCGCTTCTTTTGAGCGAATTACAAAGAAAAGGGCAAAGCTGGAGTATAAAGCCAGTTAGCCAAAACTCTTTTGTGATAAATACGCTTAAAAAGCTCTCACTTGCGCTTGGTTTGGATTTTTATAAAAGAGTTAATAAATTTCTTCATGGTAACCGGGGGGGGCGCTCAACCTAGCTGATTCAACCCTTTTTACAGATATTAATAGCGAAAATTTAGAAAGTCGCAATATTGATGATATCTTGCTTTTACAATCTGCAATCAACCAAAAACTTCAAATTAGATTAAACTATGCAGGTAAGTTTCGCACTATAAATCCTTTAAAAATCGCACTTTTTGGCGGTTTTTGGTATTTAGTATGCGAAGAAAATGGCTTTGTAAAGACATTTTATTTAAAAGAGTTAGAAAATATCGAGCTATTAAATACACATTTTAAACTTTGTACTGATGTAAGTAATGTATTAAGAAATGCTAATTCTGTATGGTTTAGCAATGCAGAATCCTTTAGCGTTAAGCTGTTAATAAATTCACAAATATCTAAATATTTGATTCGTAAGCCATTAAAAACACAACGAATTATAGAAAAATTCAAAGACGGCTCATTAATAATAGAAATCTACGCAAACGATAAAATGCAAGTAAAGCCTATAATATATGAATATTTACCACATATCACGCTTTTAGAGCCACTTTGGCTAGCAAATGATATAAAGCAAGAATTGCAAAGCTATATAGAAAAACTTGAAACATAGATGATTAATATTTACAAATATAAAAAGTTACAATTTTCTACATAGAAATTTAAAATACAGACAATTAATGTCTAAAAATGTATTGTAATATTCTAAAATTAAACCATAAATAAACAAGGAGAAAAAATGGCAGAAATGAAAACAGAACAAAAATCTATTTTAAAATATTTTTCTGATATTCCTAATAATGAGAGTAAGTTTAATAAGTTTTTGATACCCATTTATCAAAGGCCTTATACTTGGTCGACAGATGAGTGTGAGCAATTGTGGAGTGATATCGAAAGCTTTTTCCAAGTTCAAATGGATAAAAAAGAAAATAACCAAGAAGATGATGAGCAATATTTTCTAGGGTCTATTGTAATGTATAAGCAAGATGGCAAACAGCATATCGTAGATGGACAGCAAAGGACAACTACGCTAATGCTATTGATTAAAGCTTTGTATGACAAGACAAGAAACAATGCCATCGGCAGTGAAAATCTAAAAGGACTACAAAAAAGTTTTGAGAAATGTTTGTGGGATATTAATTTTGTGACAGATAAAATTGATAAAAAATCCTCTCATCTTGAAAGCAAAGTTGCAAAAGAAAAAGATAAAGAGATATTAGAATCAATCTTACACGATGAATATGAGCTACCTAAAAATATAGAAAAAGCGATAAAAAGTACAAAATCGCCTTATGAGAGAAATTATCTTTTTTTCGTTTCAAAAATACAAAATTCAGATCTTGTGATGAAATGGCCGGAATTTTGTCAAACGCTGCTTTTAAAATTCATTGTATTGACTATTGAATGCGGTGGTGCCGATAAGAACAAAAAGCTCGAAAACGCATTAAGAATTTTCAATACACTCAATAATCGTGGCATACCGCTAAGTGATTCTGATATATTTAAAAACACTATATTTGAATCCAAAGACGATAACGAAAAAGAAGCCTTTGGAGAAAAATGGAAAAAGATCGAAGAGTCTCTTGACGATAATAAAAACGATGGTATAGATATGAATTTCATATTTAGAAATTATATGCACTTAATACGAGCTAGAAATGGCAATAATCGCAATGAGATAGGATTAAGAAAATTTTTTAGCGAAGATAAAGGTCGTATCTTGACACAAAATGAAACAATGAGCGAGATTGAAGAGCTAAGTAAATTTTGGAATGGCGAATATAGAAGTAAGCTTAGCAATAGATCCTTGCAATTTTATGAAGTATTAGAGTATATACCAAATGAGTATTGGAAATACCTTGATAGCGTATATTTTATGTATTGCAAAGATAAAGGACTTGACTACTTTAAAGACCACGAGCAGTTTTTGGCTAAACTTGTTGCTAATATTCTTGTAAAACTCATCAACAAGCAGTCTTTATTTGAAGTGCGACCGATAATATTTAACGCCTATGTATCTTTATACAAAGATGGCAAAATAGACTTTAAAACAAATACAAAAGAGATTTTAGAAAGTGAGATGTTTAAAGATCAATTTAATAGTACAACTAGCCTTATAAAAGCTCTTTTAAAACTCTATCTATACCTAGAATATCCAGATCAAGAAGTAGGGATTGGGAATTTACACATAGAGCATATATTTCCGCAAAAATTCAGAAGGGACTATGAGAAGTGGGCAAATGAAGCAAAGCCACTTATAAACTCTATTGGCAATCAAATGTGGCTTGAACAAAAGCTAAATATAGAAGCAAGCAACGACTACTTTGATAATAAAAAAGAGCAATACTCTAAATCAAAGATCTTAGAAGCGCAAGAATTATCCAAATATGATAAAAGCGATTGGCGAAAAGATGATATAGAAAAACGCAGAGATAAAATCTATGACAGATTGGTGGCGTTTTTTAAAGAGAATATTGAGAAGTAAAAATGGCAAAATTTCAACCAAAAACAAAAGAAGAGTTACAAGAGCTAGTAGATAACCTTGAAATCAAGCTAGGTGATATAGATACAAGCCTTATTACTGATATGTCATATTTGTTTAATAGCACGGACAGAAAGGATTTTAGCGGTATTGAAAATTGGGATGTTTCAAAAGTTACTAATATGTCTAGTATGTTTGATGACGCGAAATTCTTTAATATGGATATTTCGCAATGGGATGTAAGCCAAGTAACTGATATGAGCCATATGTTTATATTCGCAAAGACTTTCAACAAATCATTAAATAATTGGAATGTGTCTAATGTTGAAAATATGAGTTATATGTTTTTTGGAGCTAAATCTTATAATCAGCTTATGAATGCGTGGAATGTCTCTAAAGTTACTGATATGAGTAGTATGTTTGGAGATGCTAAATACTTCAACTCTGATATATCTAATTGGGATGTGTCTAATGTTGAAAATATGAGCTATATGTTTTATGGAGCTACAAACTTTAATCAACCATTAAATAACTGGAATGTATCTAAAGTTACTGATATGAGCTGTATGTTTGACGAAGCTGAAAAATTCAATCAACCACTTGAAAAGTGGAATGTATCTAAAGTTGCTGATATGAGTAGCATGTTTTCTGGTGCTAAATATTTCAACTCTGATATATCTAATTGGGATGTGTCTAATGTTGAAAATATGAGCTATATGTTTTATGGAGCTACAAACTTTAATCAACCATTAAATAACTGGAATGTCTCTAAAGTTACTGATATGAGTGGTATGTTTGAAGGAGCCAAAGCCTATACCTATGGAGAGCTAGAAAATTAAAACAATAAAAAAGTATAATATGCTTGAAAAAATGAGTTAAAAAGTCTGTAAATGTCAAGAGTGTATAAAATGTAATTCACTAATTAAAGGAAATAAAATGGGTCTTTCAAAATCTCTTTATGTAAATGGTATTCAATGCCCTAAATTAATGTGGCTAAGCAAGCATCGCAAAGGCGATGAGAGGGTGTTTGAGCCAAATGCTAGTTTGGAGGCTATTTTTGAGCGTGGTAATGAAGTGGGCGAGCTAGCTTGTGAGCTATTTGCTGGCGGTGAGCGTATAAAATGGGAAAACTCTACTTTTGATGAAAAAATAGCCCAAACTAGTGAGCTGATCGCAAAAGGCACTCGATATATTTATGAAGCAACTTTTAGTTTTAAAAGCGCTTTGATTATGGTGGATATTTTGGAGATTTTGCCTAGTGGTGAGTTGGTGATAAATGAAGTCAAATCAAGCACCATTAATCCATCAAGGCCTCGACCAAATGAAGCTTATTTAAATGACACAGCTTTTCAATACTTTGTTCTAGCTTCACTTGGATATAATGTCAAAAATGTAAATTTGATTTGTCTTAATAGCGATTATATAAGGGGCGATGAGCTTGATATTCATCAGTTATTTTATATCCTTGACCTTACGCAAAATGCCAAAAAGCAGTTTAATAGTATAAAAGAAAATGTGGAGCATTTTGAGAAAATCTTAGAGCAAAAAGATGAGCCAAAGTGCGATATAGGCATACAGTGCGGTAAGCCGCATGAGTGTGAAGCAAAAAATTATTGCTGGAGGCAAGCTGGTGCTTTAGTAGAAGGTAGCGTTTTTGATATAGCCTTGCTTGGTGGTAAGCAAAAGTTTAATAGACAAACTCTTTTTGAGTTATTTCATAACAATATAAAAACAATTGATGAAATTAAAAATTTTGATAAAATTCCACCTTATTTTTTAACGCAAATCAAAGCTCGCCAGCAAAAACTAAGAATAGTAGATAAAAATGCTATAAGAGAGTTTTTATCTACTCTTAGCTATCCGATCTATCATTTAGACTTTGAGACCTTTCAAGTAGCTATTCCGCTATGGCGTGGGACTAAACCATACGAGCAAATACCATTTCAATACTCTTTACATATAGATAAAGGTGATGGAAGCACTCCTACACATAAAGAGTTTTTGCCAAATGAGTTTTGCGATCCGCGTTTGCAGCTAGCAGAGCGATTGGTAAATGACATACCAAAAGATGTATGTGTATTGGCTTATAATGCTAAATTTGAAAAAGGCGTGCTTAAAAGCTTGGCTAGTATCTTTCCTAATTTAGCAGAGCATCTGATGGCTATACATGATAATATAAAAGATTTAATGCTACCATTTGATAAAAGGTATTTTTATGATTATAAGCAAAATGGAGGTTATTCTATTAAAGATATACAACCTATACTAGCGCCAAGCATAGATGAAGGATATAAAGCCATGAAAGCAAAAGGAGAAATCTCTAATGGCGGTGAAGCTATGCAAGCTTTTCCTAGTTTTAAGGATAAAAGCGTTGATAAAATACAGGAGTTAAGAAAACAGCTTTTAGCGTATTGTGGGCTTGATACTTTGGCTATGGTGAAGGTGCTAGAAGGGCTAAAAGAGTTAGTTGAATAAGCTTTCATATTTGCCTTTCATTGTGAGCTTTTGGCAAAGGCAAAAGCGTGGCAATCTCAAAATTCAAATTTAAATCAAATTCGAAAACCTTAATGCGAGATTGCCGCAGTCGTTTCACTCCTTCGTAATGACGCATAAGGGCTTTGCCTTTATGTCTCGCAGCGTCGTCAAATGATAATTAGTATCGTTTGACTATCACGCTACTCGCTTATTATTGCAAGAGAGTTGTTTGTGTTGTTATTAAATCAATACTCGAATTTTTTATAGGTTTGATTTGGATATGCTTTAACTCAAAAATAAACAAAATAAGATAATAACACAAAGTTTAAATCTAATTAAATATCAATTTTATAGGGTTTAAAATATTTAAAAAAGCGCTAAAAAAATAATATTGGTGCCTAGGGGGAGACTTGAACTCCCGACCTCCGGCTTATGAGACCAGCGCTCTAACCAGCTGAGCTACCGAGGCACAAAGGATTATGGTGGCTCTAACAGGACTTGAACCTGTGACCCCCACCATGTCAAGGTGATGCTCTACCAACTGAGCTATAGAACCTTTTTGGCTAAAAAGAATAGAATTATACAAATTCAAGCCTTAAATTTGAATAAATTTTTGGGCTTGAATTTAAAATTTATACCAAATTTGCCTTTACAAGCATAGCATAAAGAATCACAAACATAATGATTGTTGGAATTTCGTTATAAATTCTAAAGAATTTACCGCTTTTTGTGCAGCGATTTTCTTTAAATTGTTTCATAAAATATCCTAAACTAAAATGATAAATCACTAAAATCACTACACAAAGTAATTTCATATGAAAATATCCTTGCTTCATTAGTTCGGGTTTAGCGCCAATTAAAATAAATAATCCTGAAGCTATCGTAATAATCATCGCAATCCATCCAATTCCATGAAATAGTTTGGATTCTTGAATCTTTACAACATCACAAAAGCCGTTATTTGCGATATGTTCAGCATGATAAACAAATAGCCTAGGCAGATAAAAAAGCATCGCCATCCACGATATAAAAGCAGCATAGTGCAACCATTTTAACCATAAATAGGTTTGAAATTCCATATTTTCTCCTTAATTTTTTTGCAAGTTTAGCATATGATTTATAAATGAATTTAAATATTTTTTAAAATCATATCTTTTTGCCTTAGATACTCTTCGTAATTTATAGCACCACTTTTGTAAAGCTCGTAAAGTTTTTCTATATTTTCTAAATTTTTAATATCACTAATACTATGCTGCAATGCGCTTATCTCGTTTATTTTTGCCACCCAGCTATGAAGCAAAAAAGCATCAATTAGCCACCATATTAGCCAAAATCCTAAAAATATATAGCCAATTAAAAATATTGTCGTAGCACTTCCAATCCAAAATAGTGTTAACTGCATAACTCCGCTTAAAAACTTTCCGCAGTAAATTCTATGAGCGCTAAAAGCTGATAGAAAAAACCATAACAGATAGGCTATGTAGATATTTCGTCCCATTACTTTGCCTTTTTTTGGATTAAGGTTTGTAGCAAGATTATAGCTACGCCTAAATTTATCATAATATCAGCAAAGTTAAATACAGCAAACTCAAACCACTTATGCCAAAATATATAATCGACTACGCCTGGATGTATGAATCTATCAAAAATATTAGAACATCCACCGCCTAAAATCAAACTAAAAGCCGCTGTGTGCGACTTTAAAAGCTCTTTTTGCTTAATTAAATAAATAGCTAAAAGTGCGATTAATGCAATCTGAAGATATTTTAAATTTCCTTCTAAAAATGCTAACATTGAAAATGCAACGCCTTTATTGTAAACTAGCACTAGATCAATAAAATCGCTTTGCCATCTAAAGCCTTGCAAAAATAGCCATTTGATTAGCTGGTCAGCTGCAAAAATGATAGCAAAATAGCCTAAAAATTGTAAAAATACCTTATTCATTTAATGCTTTTAAAAAGAATTTTTCTACCTCTTCCATCTTTTGAGCGACTAGATTTTCATCCTTGCCCTCTAAGAGTAGTCTAATTAAGTTCTCTGTACCAGAGTAGCGAAATAGTGATCTAATATGGAGTTTTTCTAGTTCGGATTCAAGCTCTTTTATTCCGCTGATTTGATCAAGTGGGCGTTTTTGTACTATTTTTAAATTTGTTAATTTTTGTGGATATGGTTTGATTTTTCCAAATATTTCACTAGCTTTTTTACCACTTTTTAATAAGCATGCACTAACTTGAAGTGCTGAGACTAATCCATCTCCGGTTTTAGAAAAGTCGCTAAATATGATATGGCCGCTTTGTTCGCCTCCAAAGTTTATCCCATGTTCTTTCATCATCTCTAAGACATATTTATCGCCAACATTTGAGCGTTTGAGGGCAATTTTGCGTTTGCTTAAGTAATCATCTAAAGCAGCATTGCTCATCACAGTTGTTACTATTGCTTTTTTGCTTAGCATATTGTTATCATCTAAATAGCTAGCCAATACCCCAAGAAGCGCATCACCATCGACTACTGTACCTTTTTCATCTACTACAACTAGCCTATCAGCATCTCCATCAAATGCAAATCCTATATCAGCTCTAAGTCTTTTAACCTCAGTAGCAAGACTCTCAGGATGCAAAGCGCCGCAATTTTCATTAATATTTGAACCATTTGGTTCATCATTTAAAACGATTATTTCAGCGCCTAATTCGCTAAATACTGTCGGAGCAACTTTATAGGCTGCACCATTTGCTACATCTAGGACAACTCTTAATCCTTTTAAGGTTAGCTCTTTTGGGAAGGAGTTTTTAATATGTACGATATAGCGACCTATTACATCGTCTATTCTTTTGGCGCTTCCGATATCTAGGCCAGTTTTTTGATTGTGTTGGATTAAATCTAGATTAAAGTAAATTTCTTCAATCTCTCTTTCATCGGCTTCAGCTAGTTTATTGCCACTCCCATCAAAAAATTTAATTCCATTATCAAAAAATGGATTGTGACTCGCACTTATCATAATTCCAGCATCACAACGCATATCTTCAGTTAAAAATGCAATAGCAGGAGTTGGCATTGGGCCAATTTGCACTACATCATAGCCAACTGCTGTAAGTCCTGCTACTATAGCAGTTTCTATCATATAGCCACTTTTTCTTGTATCTTTTCCTACTAGAATTTTATTAGTTTTAGAGTGCGCTCTAAAGTAAATTCCAGCAGCCATCGCTAGGCGCATAGCAGTCATTGCATCGAGCTTTTTACCTGCTAATCCTCTTACTCCATCAGTTCCAAATAGCTTCATATCATCCTCATAAATTTGTAAATTTAATCGTATTTTAGCTAAAAATGTTAAACTAACAAAAATAGTGCTAGAGTTGGCTATTTTACTATATTAAAAGATACTTAAATTCAGTTTTAATTAATAATATTTTGGTATAATTCCGAGCTAAAATTATGAAAAAGGTAAGTTATGGCAAATCATAAATCTGCTGAAAAAAGAGCAAGACAAACCATTAAAAGAACAGAGAGAAATAGATTCTACCGTACAAGACTTAAAAATTTAACAAAAGCGGTAAGAGTTGCAGTAGCTAACAACGATAAAGAAGCAGCATTATCAGCATTAAAAGATGTAAATAAAAGCTTCCATAGCTTTGTAAACAAAGGTTTCTTGAAAAAAGAGACAGCTTCTAGAAGAGTTAGCCGTTTAGCAAAATTAGTAAATACATTAGCTGCGTAAGCTAGTTTATGCTCGCACAAAAATTACAACCATTCATAGATCGTTTTAGCGAGATTGAGAGCTTGCTAAGCGATCCATCAGTCATTAGTGATATATCTCGTATGACTGAGCTTTCCAAAGAACAGCGAAATTTAGAACCGATTAAAGAGGCTAGTGATAGGTATCTTAGTATCTTATCAAGTATCGAAGAGAATCGTGAATTATTAGGTGATCCTGAGTTGGGTGAGTTGGCTAAAGATGAGCTTAAAACGCTTGAGCCAGCGCTTGAGAGATTAGAAAATGAGATTAGAATTCTACTTATTCCAAAAGATCCAAATGATGATAAAAATATATTTTTAGAGCTTAGAGCAGGTACTGGCGGAGATGAAGCAGCATTATTTGTTGGTGATTTGGCAAATGCATATATGCGCTATACAGAGCAAAGAGGATATAAATTCGAAATTGTTAGTTCTAGCGAGGGAAGTGCTGGCGGATTTAAAGAGATTATTTTGCTAATAAAAGGTGATGGTGCATATTCAAGACTTAAATTTGAAGGCGGTACCCATAGGGTTCAGCGTGTACCTGAAACTGAGTCACAAGGTAGGGTAC
This sequence comes from Campylobacter sp. P091, assembly GCF_002138935.1. NCBI lineage: Bacteria > Pseudomonadati > Campylobacterota > Epsilonproteobacteria > Campylobacterales > Campylobacteraceae > Campylobacter > Campylobacter sp. P091. Next base: position 265,998 of record NZ_MJKZ01000001.1, on the reverse strand, counting down.
ATACATCTGCTATCACAGTAGCAGTAATGCCAGAAGTGCAAGATAGCGAGATTATTATCAATGAAAATGATCTTAAAATCGATGTAATGCGCAGTAGCGGTCATGGTGGTCAAAGCGTAAATACTACTGATTCGGCTGTAAGAATCACGCATAAACCAACTGGTTTGGTAGTTGTCAACCAAGATGGCAAAAGTCAGCATAAAAACAAAGAAGCCGCAATGAAGGTTTTAAAAGCCAGATTGTATGAGATGCAAGAAAAAGAGCGTCTAGCAGCCCAAAGTCAAGAGAGAAAAGATCAAGTCGGAACAGGCGATAGAAGTGGTAGAATTCGTACATACAACTATCCACAAAATAGAATTAGCGACCATAGGATAAACTTAACTTTATATAGACTTGATGCGATTATGGCCGGAGGGCTATTTGATGAAATTATCGATCCATTAATTGCTGATTATCAAGCAAATGCAATAGCGAGTGCTGGCTTGTGATGGAGTTGCTGCTTTTGGCTGTGGCACTATCGATGGATAGTGCAGCATTAGGCATAGCCAATGGCGCAAGATGTGGAAAATTAAATTTATTTAAAATTAGCAAAATTGCCTTTATTTATGGATTTTTTCAAGCCCTTATGTTGCTTATTGGTTACTTTTTAGGGCTTGAATTTATTAAATATGTCGAAGCCATTGATCATTATATAGCATTTTTTATATTATTTGTTTTGGGCGCTAAGATGATAAAAGATTCTAGAGAAGAAGAGAATCTAGAGTGTAGTATTGATTTGAGTTTAAAACTTTTAATAATTGGGGCGATCGCTACTAGTATAGACGCATTGGCTGTTGGTGTAGCACTTAGCTTTGAGGGCGGTAGTATCGCAGTTAGCTCAATAGTTGTAGGGCTAGTATGTTTTGCTATTTGTATTGTTGCAGTTTATATCGGCAAGTACCTAGGTGAAGCGCTAGAGAAAAAGGCGCTTATTTTGGGTGGGGTTATCCTTATAATTATCGGATTTAAGATTTTATTAACTCATATTTTTGATTTAGATATTTAGTTGGTATAGGCCATTTTTGATCTTTTTTATAACCCTTTTTTGGGTTAGTAAATTTATGGTATCAATGGCCGTTGGTTTGCTGATATTTAGCGTAGCGCATAGCTCTTTTATAGTGTATTTAAATCTCTTATTATCATCTAAATTATCTATGATAAACTCAATAATTTCTGATTTTTTATCCCCTAAAATCATACAAATTACACTTTTATATAGAGCTATATTATCCAAATTTATCTCCATTAATCTTTTTGATACATTATATCTAAGTTTGGATTATAGACGCTTGTTTGGATATCAAAAAATCCTAGCATAGTGTGAAAAATATTATCATGTGAAAAGCTATTATCTTTTAATATTTTTAAGCTTTCTAGCTGATTTTGATCTTTTAGCCATAGCAGTGCTGGGACTTTGGTTTGAAAATCTGGTGCTAAGAAATATGGGGCGCCATGAAGGTAAATTCCGTTTTCTCCAAGGCTCTCGCCATGGTCGCTAACATAGAATAATCCGGTTTGCATATCGCTTTGTTCTAGCATATCTACTATTTGATTGACTATATAATCTGTGTATAAAATTGTGTTATCATAGGTATTTACTATCTCTTCATAGGTGCAGTTTTTAAGCGTAGCGGTATCGCAAGTCGGGCTAAATCTAGCAAATTCTTTTGGGTATCTTTTGAAATATGTAGGTCCGTGGCTACCTTGGAGATGGATTACTATAAAGCTACTCTCTTTGGCATTTTGAATTCTATTTTGTATCTCTTCAAGCATAACGCCATCATAGCTATCGCCGCCAAAATTTTTGGTATCTTTTAAGCGAGCGCAGACGCCTTTGCAATATCCAGAGTTATTTCCTATCCAGCTTACTTTTATCCCAGCAGTCTCTAAGACATCTAGTAAATTTCCGCTATTTTGGGCTATATCAACGGAGAAATTATCTCTATTTAAATTTGAAAACATACAAGGCAAACTTATAGCAGTTGAGGTCCCGCATGAACTAAACTTAGAAAAGCTTAAAAGCCCATTTTTTATTGAGTATGGATTTGTATCATATTTATCATATCCATTTAGTGAGTAGTTTGCCGCTCTAGCAGTCTCACCAGCTATAAAGACAAATAGCTTTTTTGTCTCTTTTGTCTGTTTAGCATCAAGGCCAATAGGAGTAAATTCGGCCTTTGGTGATAGGGATTTTATATATTTGTAGCTTGAGTATAGTGAATAAAATGGGGTTGTGTAAAATCTTATTTGATTGTAATTTCTAAAAAATGGGATATAATCTTTGCTTAAAATACCAAAAAGAGAGCCAAAAACTACTAATGAAGAGATTATGAGTATGGTGCGATTTTTTAAGGCTGTTGAGATATTGGTTTTGGTTATTTTGACTTTTATTATCAAAAATACAGCCACAATGGCTAAAAATATCCAAAATATCATATTTAAATTTAATAGATCTTGAACCTCTTTGGCGTCTGTTTGAAGAGCATTTCTTATCATTTCGCTATCGATGATTACCGAGTAGGCATTCATAAAATAGGCCCCAACAACGCCAACGATGGTTACAAATATTGCTAAAGCCTTTGTGATATAGGGCAAAAATATTAAGCCAAATACAAATACTATTAACGAGTAAAATAGTATCGGTAAGGTTAATAAAGTAGAGATATTTTCAGAGAAATTTAAATTTTCAAACCCAAAGGCAAAAAATTTATAATTTAATACTGTGATAAATAGGGCAAAATATAGAATAAATTTGTTTGAGCTCAATATAATTTCCTTTGAATTAAATTAAAAAAGATAGATTATATAGTTAATTAGTAATTTAATGATAAAAATATGGTTAATGATTGTAAATTTTAAAAAATATTTTAAAATTTGAATTATAATGAGATTAAAAAAGGATTAAATTTGAGATTGATTTCGTGGAATGTCAATGGGCTTAGGGCTGTTGTAAATAAAGATGGATTTTCGTGGCTTGGTGAGTATAGGCCAGATTTTTTGGCTTTACAGGAGATAAAGGCAAGCGAGGATAAGATACCAGCCGAAATTTATAATCTAGGATTTGAGAATATATCTGTAAATTCAGCTAAAAGAGCGGGGTATTCGGGTGTGATGAGCTTATCAAATTTAAAAACACAAAATCTAAAATCGCAGTTTTTTGATGATGATGAGGGTAGAGTTTTGGAGCATAGATTTGATAATATCCATCTTTTTAATATATATTTCCCAAATGGTCAGCAAGGTGATGAGAGACTAGGGTATAAGATGGATTTTTATGATAAATTTCTAGTTTATATCAATGCTTTGGTTAGTGAGGGCAAAGGGGTGATATTTTGCGGTGATGTAAATACCGCTCATAAAGAAATTGATCTAAAAAATCCAAAGGCTAATGCTAAAACAAGCGGATTTTTGCCTTGTGAAAGGGAGTGGATAGATAGGGTTGTTGAAAGTGGATTTATAGATAGTTTTAGGTTTATAAATGGCGATGTAAAAGATGCGTATTCGTGGTGGAGTTATAGATTTAACGCACGGGCTAAAAATGTCGGCTGGAGGATTGATTATTTTTTTGTCTCGCAAGGGTTAAAAGATAGATTAAAAGATGCTTTTATATTAAGTGATATCGAGGGTAGTGATCACGCTCCAGTTGGGATTGATATTGATTTGTAGGAGAATTTTATGAGTTTAGTTTTGGTTATAGATATTCAAGAGAGATTAACTTCAGCGATGAGTGACGCAGAAGAGTTAGTAGCAAATTCGTTAAAGTTTTTACAAATTGCTAAAGAGCTTGGAATAAAAATCATTGCAACTGAGCAATATCCAAAAGGACTTGGAAATACTATAGATAGTTTAGATTGTTTTATAGATGAAAAATTCCAAAAGATGGAATTTAGCGCTTATAATGCTATAAAAGATCAATTAACAATGGTAAATAATATCTATATAATTGGCATTGAAGCACATATTTGTGTATATCAAACAGCTTTGGATTTAATAAAAAATGGCCATAATGTTACGCTAATTGATGAGTGTATTAGTTCTAGAGATCCAAAAAATAAATCCCTTGCATATGCAAATTTAAAAAATATAAGTGTAAAACCACTTGAAATGGTGGCATTTGAATTACTCAAAAGTGCTGAACACTCAAGCTTTAAGGTTATTTCAAAATTGATAAAATAGTTTTATTATTTTCTTTAGTGATAGCAAATTGCCACTAAAGAAAATAAGTTTTACTAATATTGCAAGAGATAAAAGCAGCAGTTAGAACTAACAAATTTAACTATATTTACTCCATATCATAGCTATCTTCTTCGTCCTCATTATCATATGAATAGTCATTTTCATCATAGTTGTAACTACGAGAATTTTTATAAGAAAATTCCTCATCTTCATAATCTTGCAGATCTTCATCTAGATCATCATCAAATCTGTTTGTCATCATTTTCTCCTTTATAAATTTGAATTTTTGGGATGGATTCTATGTATAGACTTCTACTAGGGAAAGCGAAACTCGCATCATCATATCGCTCTACTATCTCTATTATTTTTAGCATTACATCCTCTTTGGTAGCTAGATACTCGCCCCAAATCACGCTTTTGCTAAAGCAATATATCAAGATATTTATAGAGTTATCGCCAAACTCATCAAGCACTACAAAAAGATTGCTCTTATATCCATCTAGGTCATCGACTGAAACCATACTTTGGCGATATTTTATCCGTGCGTCATTGCTATTTAGGGCACTATCTATACCGCTTTTAGCGATGCCAGGGTGATTTAAAAGCATCTGTTTTATATCATTTATGCAGTTTTGAATACTCTCTTTGCTTGTAGTGTAGCTTAGGCCGACTTGCATTTTGATTTGGCGGCCGACTTTGCGACGATTCCAGTTTTTGATACTTTCGCTCATGATTTTTGAATTTGGTACAAATACCAAGGCATTATCAAAGGTTCTAATAGTGGTTTTTCTAAGTCCTACTTCTACTACGGTGCCTTCTATTCCAGCGCAAACTATCCAATCGCCTTGACTAAATGAGCTATCAAAAAGCAGTAAAATCGAGGCAAAAAAGTTGGCTATAATATCCTTTGTTGCTAGTGCTACGGCTAATCCACCGATACCAAGGGAGGCGATAATGGTGCTGATATCAAAGCCAATTTTGCTTAAAATTATCAAAATTGTAATGAGAATAACGATGAAATATAGCACTTTGATTATGAGATTTATCACCTCTTTTCGGCCTGATTTTTGAGCGATTTTAGATAATAGCATTATGCCATATCCATCAAGGGCACCTATCACAAACCACGCTATAACCACGCTATAAGCGATATCGAAGTAGTTTTTCATCTCTATATTTATGGTGGAAGGATAATAGGCAATTATCAAAGACAAATTCAAAGCATAAACAATAAAAAATGTAAATACCGGTAGCCTTATAGCGGCTACAAACTGCTCTTTAAATTGATTTTGCGTATTTTGATGGCGTGATAAGATGGTGATAAATATCCTATAAAGCAAAAGTGAGGTTAGTCTTGGTATTAAGATAAAAAATATACAAACTAAGATTATAATCGCTATTTTGCCGATATTTATAGAATTTGAGTTGAGGTTTAGAGATGAGTTTATCTTGTCAATTATGCTTTGTAAATTTAGGCTAGTTAACACAAAATTACTATCAAATAGTTCAGAATTATCCTTTAAATAGTTGAGAATTTCGCTATAAGTTTGCCTTTTTAGCTCTAAGGCCTCTATATCATCTTTATAAATTTGAGTTTGGTCTTGGCTTAGGGCTTTTATCTCTTGGTAGTTTGAGATTTGAATTTGAGTTATAGCATCTATCAAGGCTTCATCTGGAGTTTGGTCGTAGTCTTTGAAGGCTATTGAAATTTGAGATAGAGTTAGGTAGTAAATTTTGTCTAAATTTATAGATGCTAAATTTATTTGAGTTTTGATATAGTGATTAGAGCTAGGCTTATATTTTGCAAGCTCTTTATTTAGTGCTTTTATGTATGAGTTTATCTGTGTTTGATTGAAGTCGCTACTGCTAGTTATGAGTGCTGGTAGGCTCTTGATAAGGTTATCTTTTTCTTTTTGTAGAATGGATATCTCATCATTAATGCTAGCATTTTGCTCTTTTATTATGGTTAATTGAGAATTTAGCGATATGATTTTATCACTTACGCTAATTAGCTCATTTGATAATAAGATATTACAAAATAGATTAAAAATCAGTAAAAATTTGAGAGTAAATTTCTTCATAGTTGATGCTCTTTTCTAATAATTTAAAGCTTTTTGTAGTGTCATCATAGTTGTATAATTCTCCTGTTTCTATAATGTAGTGCCAACCATATAGTTTTAGCTCTTTGGCTTTGAGCTTGTCTATCACGCCTGGGAAGGTCATGATATTTTGAAGTGAGTTAATGATATTTAGCCTTTCAGTTACCCAAGCTCTTTTGGCTGGTGTGATATTTTTGTCTTTTAAAACTTCAGTTTTGATATCTTCAATTATCATAAGCCACTTTTTGACAATTGGTGTATTAGCTAGCTTATCATCGCTTTGATATAGCGCTTCGCAGCCACCGCAGTTGCTATGTCCGCAAACTATGATATTTTTAATCCCTAGAGTATGTATCGCATACTCAATAGCAGCCGTTGTAGCTAAAAATTCATCTACTAATCTATAATGTGGGACTATATTTGCGATATTTCGCACGACAAATAGCTCACCGGGCAAGGTATTGGTAATCAAATTTGGGACAACTCTAGAATCAGAACAACCGATAAATAGCGTGTGTGGCGCTTGTTTTTTACTTAGATGTTCAAATAGCTCTTTGTGCTCTATGAAGTTTTCTTCCATGAATTTAACTGCGCCGTTTATTATATTGTGATGCAAATTTGCTCCTATTATTCTATATTATTTGGCAATACCGGCCTAGCTAATAGATAGCCTTGTGCGTAGTCTATGCCTAAATTTTTGACAATCTCTAAAATTTGTGGAGTAGAGACAAACTCAGCCACGGTTTCATATCCTTGACGCTTAGCAAAATCTACAATCGTCATTACCACGCTTTGAGCATTTTTGTCAAATGGTAATTTAGATATGATAGAACCATCTATTTTGATATAATCTATATTTAATTCAAGCATTCTATAGTAGTTAGAATACCCGCTACCAAAGTCATCAAGACTAAGCCTACAGCCATAATTTTTAATCTCTTGAATAATTGGGTTTATAGCATCATAATCATCAACCCCTTCACTCTCTAAAATCTCAATGGTAAGATTTTGTGGATTAGAACAGCTATCTAGCTTTTGAATAAATAAATTTTTGACTGGTTCATTCATCATATCTACACTTGAGAGGTTGATAGAAAATCTCTTTTTATCCCCAAATCTCTCTAAAAGTTCAAAAGCACGATTGATAACTTGCTTGGTAAGTGCTAGATATAGCGATGTTAGCTTGGCCACACTTAAAAACTCATTTGGATAGTGAATTTGATTTTGTTGATCTAAAATACGAATTAAAATCTCATATGAGCTAATTTTTGGTTTATTTTCTCTAATATCAAATATTCCTTGACACTCGACAATTACTCTATTTTCATTTAAGGCGTATTGAATTAGTCGTGTAATGGTGGCGTTTTTTTGATAGTTTTTCTCTATTGGGTTATCGTGATTATAAAAACTAAAACTTAAATCTTTATCCTTAGCATCTTGAGCAGCTAAAATAGCTTGAGTTAGTCTATTTAAATTTGGCTTATCTTCATTTGAGCTAATACCAATGGTAATAGAAATATTTGGTAAAATCTCAAATCCGCCCTCAGTCTGAATGGTGATATTTTTGGATTTGAAATATTCTAAAAGATATTTTATATCTTTTTTGATATTATCGCCTTTATACCAGATACAAAACTCATCAAGTTGCATTCTATATGCCATAGCGTCGATTTTATAAGTGCTAATAGCTAGTTTGATAGAGTTAGCAATTGCTACAAATATTAAATCAATTAAATCTGAGCGGTAAAAAAATCTTAAATTTACAAAATCTGTAATCATTAGATAAATTAGTGTGCCATTTTGGTTGGCTTTGATAGCATCATTGAGTGAGGTTAAATTTCTTAATCCTGTGAGATTATCAATATTTGAACTCTCTTGTAGTTGAGCGTTTTTGAAGTTTAATTCCTTACTAGTTAATCTCTCTTTTGTGATATCACGTTTTAGGATTATAGCTCCACTAATATCATTAAATTCATCTAACATTGGTATCGCAACTATATTTTCGTAGATAAGAATTCCATCTTTTGATTTGCTCACAAATTCGTTATATGTTTTAACATCTTTGCTTTGGCAAATTTCATCAAATATATCAGTTCCTTGCATATTCATATTTAATGCACTTAGCTCTTGATTTATAATATCTTCTTGGCTAAAACTGCTTGAATTTATAAATGAATTATTTACACTTGATATTCTTCCAAATTTGTCTAAGATTATTATTTGATTTGGGTTGCTATCAATAAGATAGGCAAGCTGCTTTAGCTTAGCTTTATTACTGCGATTTTGATTGCTTAAAATCCCATTTTTAGTCAAAGCTAAAAATGCTACAACTAGTAAAAATACTGAACATGTAATAAGCGCATATAAAGCAGAGTTAAAATGCTCTATTGAGTGATTTAGGAGTTGGTCAATTTTGCTTTCAATTTTTAGTGCTTTGTTTTGGATTTTAAGGTTTGGAATAGTGATTAAGTTATCATTTACATGCTGAATTTTGATTAAAAATTCATAATCAAACTGCTCCCTTGGCTCGTTAATTAGCTTGGTTAGATACCTATCAAACTCATCTCTATTAAAATCAGATATAAATCTTGAGTTGATTAACAAAGCATAAGCTTGTGCCATTTGTTTAAAATCTATAGTATTTGGTAGTTCTTTGTTTAGCTCAAATAGACTTTTAGAGATATCTTGACGGATTATATAATAATTTCTAATGATATCATTTCTGGTTTTTAATCTGCTTTTTAATGTGTCTAAAAGTTCAACATGTTCAACATTATAAAATAGTTTTGTAATAATAAAATTTGAGCTGATTTTATCCATTAAAGTGTTGATTTCATTAATACTATTTTCGGTATTTTCAATTGTCGTATGGATATTTTGGAGGTCAATTTGCAGATACAATTCCTCATTTAAGCGCTTTAATTCGGCAAAATCATATAATCGCTCATCTGTTTTTAATAAAATTTGCCCAGTTGATATGATAAAATAAAGGCATACCAAGACAAAAAATATCAATACAATTCTTATAATATTAGTTTTTAAAATATTTGCTTTCAAAATATCATAACTTTCACGCAAGTGGCGATGCTCTCACTGATCTCATCGCCTTTTGCTAGGTTTATTATCTTGTTTTTTATCTCATCTTTTGTGTAGTTTTTACCGCTAATCTCTAAATGCCAGGCCAAATTCTCCACCATATCATCTAAGCTTCTTGTGGCAATTCTATTCTCATTTATAATTTTGGATTTGAATTTGATATTTTTGGTTTTTAGAAACTCTTCAAGCTTAGCTATAGGTGCTGACATATCAGGTCTATTAGAATTACTTTTAAAAAGCTCTAATAAATTTGATTTTCTAGGTTTGAGCCAATTCATATATATATGCGTATTAGCAAGATTATAAAATATCTCAAAATCCTCATCGCTCCTAAGTGCGGGCGACATAGTCAAAAATGCTATATCAAATTTATTATCTTTGATATCGTTTATTTGGTTATTTGCGGTTTGTATGTTGGTTATATTGTGTTCTTTGGCGCTTAAACTTAAAATCTCAAGCATAGAATCACTGATATCTAAGGCCAAAACGCTTTTACTCATTTTGGCTAAATGTAAGCTATATACGCCAGTTCCAGCGCCTATATCAATTACGCTTTTATCAGCAAAGCTAACCCCGCACTCATCCAAAAAAGCGAAAAATTCCGTCTCAAATGGACGCATAATGGGGCTAAATTTAGGATATGTTTTGGACTTTTTATTCCAAATTTCACGCATATAACTACCTTAGGATTGTTTGCTAAATTTTATCAATTTTTGCTTTAAATAAATTTAAGTCAAATCAGATATAATTTTACACTTAATTTTATGGAGAAAATATGGTTAGATTTAGCTTGATTTTGGCATTTTTGGTTGGAGTGATTTGGGCTAAGCCGGTAGTGAGTGCAAGTATTTTGCCAACGGCGTTTTTTGTTGAGCAAATTGGTGCTAGTAGTGTTGAGGTTAATACGATTGTTCAAGAATTTGCCGATCCACACTCGTTTGAGCCTCGAGCTAGCGATATGAAAAAGCTTGAAAATAGCGATCTTTTCTTTGCAGTTGGAATAGAATATGAGGATGTTTGGTTGCCTAAATTTAGCAAGACATTTCCAAATTTAAAAGTTATAAAAACTCAAGGCAAAACACCAAAATATGATAAAATCACTCATGATGATCACCACGAACATGGCGATCATAAACATGAAGAACATAAGCATGAATTTGATACTCACATATGGCTAGATCCTATAATGGTAAAGGAACAATCTAAAATAATTGCTAATGCTTTAAGTCAAAAATATCCACAAAATAGCGAACTCTATAGCCAAAATTTGGATAAATTTAATCAAGAAATTGATAAATTAGATAGTTATATAAAAGATAGTTTAAAAGATTTAAAAAATAGAAAATTTATGGTTTTTCATCCATCTTGGGGATATTTTGCTAAGCGTTATAATCTAACTCAAATCGCTATAGAATCAGGTGGCAAAGAGCCAAAGCCTGCTGCCCTTGCAAAGCTTATTAAAATGGCAAAGAGTGAAAATATCAAGGTGATTTTCATCTCGCCTGAGTTTAGTCAAAAATCAGCTAAATTAATCGCAGAACAAACTGGCGCAAAGTTAATAGAAATCAATCATTTATCAAAAAATTGGCTTGAAAATATGTATACAATTGCTGATATTTTTAAAAGTTCGCTATGAATATTGAGATTACAAATTTAAGCTTTGGCTATGATGATGGTAATATTTTTAAAAATTTAAATTTTAGCTACCATAGTAGAGATTTTTTAGCAATTATTGGACCAAATGGCGGAGGCAAAAGTACACTTTTAAAGCTAATGCTTGGAATATTAGAGCCACAATCTGGTAAAATTAGTATAGATTCTAAGCCGCCAAAATTAGCAAAAGAACTAATTGGCTATGTTCCGCAGTATATTCCAGTTAATAAAACCTTTCCAATGAGTGTTTTAGAAGTTGTACTGATGGGAAGACTGCGTAGTGGGCTATTTAAGTTCTATTCAAAAGCAGATAAAAATATGGCTATGCAAGCTCTTAAGATGGTAGGTATGCAAGATTTTAGCACCAGGGGAATTGGCGCACTTAGTGGCGGTCAAAGACAAAGAGTTTATATTGCTAGGGCATTAGTAAGTGGGGCTAGAATCTTAATGCTAGATGAGCCAACGGCTAGTATCGATACGCAAGGCCAAGCTCAAATTTATTCTGTATTAAAAGAGATAAACCAATCAAATGTAGGAGTAATTGCCATAAGTCATGATATAAATATGGCTATGAATTTTGCTACTAAAGTTGCCTATGTAAATAGTGGTAGCGTAGTGCTTCATGATATTTCAAATTTGGATAATAGAGAGTTTATAAATCATCTTAGTAAGAGTCATACACATTTTTGCGATGTTGAACTAGCGCTTAATAGTTGTGGTTGTGCTTCACATAAGGAGTAGTAGTGGAGATTTTAAGCTTTAGCTTTATGCAAAATGCTTTAGTTGCTGGGATTTTAGTTAGTATAGCGTGCGGTGTGATTGGTTCACTTATTGTGATAAATAAGATGACATTTATCGCTGGTGGTGTTGCACATGGGGCGTATGGCGGGATTGGAATAGCCTTTTTTTTAGGCGCATCTCCACTTCTTGGAGCGGCTGGGTTTGCAGTAGCAATTGGGCTACTTATCGCATTTATTAGTGGACAAAATCGTGATCGAATAGATAGCGTAATTGGTGCTATCTGGGCGTTTGGGATGGCTGTTGGGATTATTTTTGTTGATCTTAGTCCAGGATATAATGCTGATTTGATGAGCTATCTATTTGGTTCGATTTTAGCTGTAAGCACAGAAGATCTGATATTTATGGGTATTTTGGATGCTATTTTTATAGCTTTTGCTTTGCTTTTTTACACTCAAATTTGTGCTTTTTGCTTTGATAGTGAGTTTGCTAAGCTTCGTGGAGTAAATGTTAACTTTTTATACTATTTAATGAGCGCATTAATCGCACTTTGTGTAGTTAGTACTATTAGGGTTGTAGGACTTATTTTAGTAATTGCTTTGCTTAGTATTCCACCATATATTGCTGAGAAATTTAGTCCAAATTTGGCCATAATGATGGTTTTATCTGCGATTTTATCAGCTATATTTATATTTTGTGGGTTGATACTTAGCTACTATTTTGATCTTACTAGCGGAGCAGCAATTATCGCAGTAGCTACTGTGGTATTTTTTGTAGTGGAGTTTTATAAAAGAGGGTGATTAAATCCTCTTCATCATTGTCTCTAGCCAAGCTTTATCGAGCCACTGAGTATTATTATCTGAACGGTATTCAAAATTGTTACTTACGGCACGACCTTTTTCTCCAAGCCTATTAATAGCAAAATCAGCCTCTTTATCATAAAATTTAATAGATGGCCCAATTACATAATGATCATCAAATTCCAAGCTGTGCATAGTATCATCAGCACTTATCATTATTTCATGAAGTTTCTCGCCTGGACGAATTCCAATGATTTTAATAGGTAAATTTGGCGCTAGAGTCGCAGCTAAATCAATAATTTTCATAGATGGAATCTTAGGGATAAATAGCTCACCACCTTGCATTCTAGCAAAGTTTTTAAGAACAAATTTAACCCCATCTTCAAGTGTAATCCAAAATCTAGTCATTCTCTCATCTGTGATTGGTAGTTCTTTTGCGCCATTTGCGATTAGGTGCTTAAATAGTGGAACTACCGAACCTCTTGAGCCTACAACATTACCATATCTTACAACACTAAATCTAGTTGGGCTTGTGCCTGCGATATTATTGGCTGCTATAAAGAGTTTATCACTTGCAAGTTTAGTAGCACCGTATAAATTTACAGGATTGCACGCTTTATCAGTACTTAGAGCAATTACCTTTTCTACTCTATTTTTTAAACTAGCATTAATTACATTTTGAGCGCCATGAATATTGGTTTTAATACACTCCATTGGATTATATTCTGCGATTGGTACATGCTTCATCGCAGCAGCATGGATGACAAAATCTACACCATTCATAGCAGTGTTTAGTCTATTTTCATCACGCACGTCACCGATAAAATATCGCATTGATGAGCTTGAAAACTCCTGTGCCATTTCATATTGTTTTAATTCATCTCGTGAGTAGATTATTATTTTGTTTGGTTTATAATTTTCTAGCAATATTTTGGTATATTTTTTACCAAAACTACCAGTTCCACCAGTTATCAAAATATTTTTATTGTTAAACACTGCTATCTCCTAATATTAATGCATCTTAGCTGGAATTACTTTTTTAACCGGAATTTGGTTTAGTTCATAAGTTTTGCCATTGCTAAAGGTTAAATTTAAGTCTATATTGCTATTTTCATTGATTTGATTTTGAATACCTAAAAACATTATATGAAGTCCACCTGGTTTTAGTTCAACTGATGAATTAGCTGGGATTTTGATACTTGGAATTTGTATCATTTTTTTCATACCATTTTCTTCTATGTGAGTGTGAAGTTCAGTTACTTTACTTATATTGCTATTAGCTGAAATTAATTCAACATCGCTATTGCTTGTATTTTTAATTTTCATAAATGCAGCACTATTTTTAGCATTTGGTGGAGTTGCTTTGGCATATGGGTCAACTAATAAAACTTCAGCTTGTAAAGTAAGCATAGTTATAGCTGCTAAAGAGAAATATTTGAACATTACAATATCCTTATATAAAAATTTAAATAGGCCAAATTATACAGGAATTTAAATTAATTTTCAACCGATTTTGATATAATTTTGGAATTTAAAAATTTATAAAATTCAAGGAAAAACAGAGTGAAAAAGCTTATTTTGCTACTAATTTCAGCTTGTATGATTGCTGGTGAATTAGAAGACTTATACCTTCAAGGTGGTATCACAGCAGTGCAAAAAAAGATAGAAAAAAATCTTCAAAATCCAGAATACTGGAATAATAATTTAAAAGATATGAACTTGACATACGGCTACTATAGTAATAGCGATAGACTTATTATTGCAGTGGATAAAACTGCAAAGCAAATTTCAATAAATAGATATGAAAATGGTAATATTAAGGTGCTAAAAAGCAATGAGATAATCACTGGATTAATGGGCGAAAAACTAGCCGAGGGTGATCTAAAAACACCTGTAGGCGCATATGAGATTACTCGTAGATTTACCCCGCCAACAACATATTATGGGCCAGTTGCCTTTAGTCTTTCATATCCAAATTTATACGATAAGATGCGTAGTAGAACCGGTAGCGGGATTTGGATTCACGGCTATCCGATGGAGGGCGATGTAAGAGAAAACGAAGTAGAAACTAGAGGTTGTGTGGCGATGAAAAATGATCTGTTAATAGCCTTTGAAGATGTCGTAAAAAATAATAAATCCATTGTAATAATTAGTGAAAAAGGCTATCCGCAAGCTTTAACTTCAGATATTGCAGTGATTTTTGCTGGACTTTTTGCGTGGAAGGAAGCTTGGACGATAAGCGATTTGGATAGATATTTAAGCTTTTATAGTAGTGATTTTCGCCGTTTTGATGGAATGAAATTAAGCGAATTCTCGGCGATGAAAAAAAGAGTATTTAGTAAGAATGAAAGCAAGATAATTGAATTTAAAAACTTTACAATCGTACCATATCCTAGTACTGATAGTAAAAATATTTATCGTGTGAGCTTTGATGAGAGATATAGAGCTGATACATATAATTTTGATGGGCAAAAGGTGCTATATGTGGCTGTAGAAAATAATAAGATGAAAATATTAATAGAGGAGTAAAAATGAGCGATGATAAAGAGTTAGTTAAAAAGCAAATAGAAGAGTTTTTAGCTGCAAGGGGTAGATTTTTTGAAGTTTTGGATGCGAGTGTGCCTAAAAAGGGCAATAGCACGGCTTTTGACTTTGATGCTTGTAATGAACCAAGTCTAAAAGCACTATATAAAGAGTTTTACGCATATGATTATGCTGTAAGAAAGATGCTACCACATATCTATAAAAAATTTGATTTGAGTTTTAATGTCTGAGATCTTACTCTCTAAGAGTGCTTATGAGCATAATCTTACTCAAATTGCTAAAAAAGTAGGCTCTAAAAAACGAATAATTTCTGTATTAAAAGATAATGCTTATGGGCATGGGGCGCTTTTAATGGGGAAAATTGCAAAAGAGTTTGGCATAGAGATAACCTGCGTAAAAAGCGAGATAGAAGCTAGAGAACTAGCTGGATTATTTAAGAGTATTATAGTGCTTTCTCATCTGCCAACTGGAAATGAAAGTAGTGAGTTTATTTATGCTATTAATGATATTAGGGCTTTAGAGATTATTAGGCCTGGTACTCAAATTCATCTTGCTATTGATACTTTAATGCATAGAAACGGTATAGATGTAAGTCAGATTAAAAGCGCTATAGAGATTATTAAAAGACGAAATTTAGATCTAAAAGGTGCTTTTACTCACTTTAGAGCTAGCGATGAGCATGGGGCAGATTACTTCGTGCAAAAAGATAATTTTGAGCTAGCTAAAATTATGATAAGAGAGCTATTTAATAAAGAACTTATATTTCATTCTCATAACTCCGCAGCAATAGAAAGAGCTAGCGATGTAGGTGATGAGTATGTTCGTGCTGGGATGGCACAATTTGGGTATTCTGGATTTGATGAGAGCTTAGGATTAAAAAAAGTTTTAAAGCTATATGCAAATCGTGTAAGCTCTAGAGTATTAAAAGCTGGTCAAAGCGTGGGCTATGGTGGCGTATTTACAGCTAAATATGATATGAATATTGCTACATATGACCTTGGCTATGGAGATGGGTTGCTTCGTTATAATGGTAAAGGCGAGTTATATTTAGCCAATGGCGAGCCAATTTTAGGCAAGATGTCTATGGATAGTTTTAGTTCTACTGATATGGGTGAGAGAATCTGTGTATTTGATAATGCTGATATTTGGGCGGAATTTTTTGGGACTATTAATTATGATATTTTAGTCAAACTTAGCCCTACGATTGCTAGAAGAGTAGTAGAGTGATTGTTTAAATTTTTAGATTTAGATTATTAAATTTTTTGACTAAGTAAATTTAGATTAACCAAATTTTGGTTAATAAATTTTTAGATTATTAAATTCAAATCAATTTTTTAGATTAAGTGATTTTAGGTTAATAAAATTCTGTTATTTAAATTTAGATTTTAGATGATTAAATTTCTTTGGTTATTTGATTTTTAATTTTGAACCACATAATGGCTCAGCCGACGCATTGTCGGCTAGAGTCGTTATACATATCCTTGATCGATCATCGCATCAGCGACTTTTCTAAATCCTGCGATATTTGCGCCTAGAACAAGGTTGCCCGGTACGCCAAATTCAACAGAAGTTTCATAACTAGCTTCAAAGATATTTGTCATAATGCGGTGAAGTTTGCTATCTACTTCATCGAAAGTCCATTTTTGCATACTTGCGTTTTGTGCCATTTCTAATCCACTAGTTGCCACACCACCAGCATTTGCAGCCTTAGCAGGGCCAAATAAGAAATCTTTTTTGCTAAGCATAAAGTCAATAGCCTCAAGTGTGCTAGGCATATTTGCGCCTTCACAGACCAATCTACAACCATTATTATAAAGAGTTTTGATATCTTCTAAATTTAGCTCATTTTGTGTAGCACTTGGGAATGCAGCATCACATGGAACGCTCCAAATGCCATTTGTACCAGCTTTATACTCGCTAACAGGAGTGAATTTCGCACTAGGTTTAGCCGCTGCGTATTCGCTAAGGCCTTTTCTCTCAACCTCTTTAATGCGTTTTAATAGCTCTACATCGATACCTTCGCTATCATAGATAAATCCTGTTGAATCACTAACTGTTATAGGAAGTGCGCCAAGTTGATATAGTTTTTGAGCTGTATATATAGCCACATTGCCAGCACCGCTTATTGAACATTTTTTGCCTTCTAGGCTGCTATTTTGTTTTTTAAGCATCTCTTGAGCGAAATATACTGAGCCATAACCAGTAGCTTCTACTCTTACTAAGCTACCACCCCAGTCTAGTCCTTTACCAGTCAAAGCACCATCAAAGCGATTTGTTAGTTTTTTATATTGACCAAACATATAGCCAATTTCACGACCACCAACGCCGATATCGCCAGCTGGGACATCTTTTACATCGCCGATTAATTTGTATAATTCATTCATGAAAGCTTGACAAAATCTCATAATCTCGCCATCGCTTTTGCCTTTTGGATCGAAATTTGCGCCGCCTTTACCGCCGCCCATATTAAGACCTGTGAGTGAGTTTTTAAAGATTTGCTCAAAGCCTAAAAATTTGATGATATCAAGGCATACTGATGGGTGAAATCTCAAACCACCTTTATATGGTCCAAGAGCAGAGTTAAATTCTACACGATATCCGAAGTGTGAGCAAGGTTCGTTTTTGTCATTCATATAAGTCACTCTAAACATCGTAGTTCTTTCAGGCATTACAATACGATCTATGATTTTGTGATCTAGATACTTTTTCTCTTTTTCTAAAAGTGGTTCTAAAGTATGTAAAACCTCTGTAGCGGCTTGTAAAAATGTTGTTTGACCTGGACTTGACTTTTTGATATTTTCAAGTGTTTGGTTGATATACTCATGTACTGACATTGTAACTCCTATTGTGAAAATGTTTGTAGTTGGATTATATTTAATTTTTCTTAAATTTAATCTGAATATAGAAAAATTTGGGATAATTTTTGGTTATATTGTTACAAATTTACCCACTTTATGGGTAAAAATTATGCTTTTTTGCTAGAGAGATAAATTTTTTTAAAGCTCTTTTTTCTTTGGTATTCACACTATAACTAATGTGCTCTAGATACCATAAAATCAGGCTTGGTGATATATTTCTACTTTTTGAATATTCATTGAGTATGTATTTTGGTATCTTTATTTTTTGCCTTAAGAATTGATTAATAATTTTTTTATACAAATTTTGATTTTTATTACAGCAAAATAGTCCAAAAACAAAAGGTAATCCCGTTTTTTGATACCAAATTTCACCCATATCATAAAATTTATCCCCACCATCTTTTATATATTGTCTTAATGCTTCATCTCCTATTATTATCTCTCCATTAAGCGACAAAATTTTACCAAGCATATTTGAACTCTTAGATGCGGGGTCTAGTTTTTTGGGGCTATTTTTACGCACTAAGACTGATTTTACCGCACCTTTGGCGCATATTCCTAAATTTAGTTTTGTGTATTTTGGATTTCTGCTCTCTATGCTTGAGATGATGGCAGCATCGATTCGCCTTTTGCTTAGATCTTCGCATAATTTTGCCGGGGTGCCTTTTTTGAATTCAATAGATTTTTTAGTTTGATTGCTTAGCGGGTAGCGCTTTAAAAATACATGAAATGGAAGCAAATTTAGATAATCAATCTTGCCAAATAGCATATTTAAACCCTTTATAGTGTGTTATCTTCAGCGTCTTTAAGGGCTGAGATTTATAGCCTTTATGGCTTAAAATTTGGATTAAATATATGGATTATACCCCAAATTTGCTTAATTTTTGAGCCTTAGCGCAAGGGATTGTATCTAAAATAATCAAAATATATTAAGCTATTTTTCTTATCGCCGATTTATGGATTATATTTCAAATAAAAAGAGATTTTATGAAAAAATTTGCTTTAGCAACTATTTTTTAGTTTTTGCTCTTTTTTCAGCAGATAATTTTATCTTTTATTTTAATAATGGCGAACTTAGAGTTGCTGATATTAGGGCATATTAATTAACTTTGGGCGATTAATTCGCCTAAAGCTCAACGCAAGAAAGGTTTAAAATGAATATTAGCTTGCTATCATCAAATACATTTCAAATTCAAATTAATCAAAAATTGCCAAAAATAGAGCTAAATTTCGCTCAAACAGAGCAAATAAAACAAGATGAAAACACTGATAGATTTGGTAGAAAAATAGAGTATTATGATTATTATGCAGGATCTTACGGAGACATAAATATAGTCCAAAAATATGGAACAACAACACAAACCAAAGAAGAAGCATTGGATGAATTTATCACTAGACAAACAAAGAGTATTTTAGATGGTGCTTTGTATAATTCAACATTTGGTGTGTCAGATATAAAAGGTATATCAGAAGTAAGAGAACACACTGCGACCATAGAGGATTTTGAGTATCCAACATTTGATAGTGGATATTTTTTTCATAATAATTATTATCAATATGGCAAAATCCCGCAAGAGTACTACCTAAATTCCTACGCAAACTCAAATTTAATTGATACTAAATTTGGTAAAGCGGAGCTATTTTTAGATTTAGCTGGAGATAATGATAGATTAGGGGTTGGAAGCTTTAGCTCAAATTCGCAGCTTTTTAGATTTGATAGTGATGGAAATGGATTTGTAGATAAAAATGACACCTACTTTGATAAATTAAAAATAAGAGCTTATGATAAAGATGGAAATGAGATTATCAAAAAACTTAGCGAAGTAGTTGATAGTATAAATTTAAAAGATTTCATAGATAGCAAGAGCAATGCCTTGAAAAAACTTGAAGCTCAAAAAGATAATTATGGAACAATAGAAGCTTATGAAAACTCATTACAATCGCTAAAAGATTATAATCCATACTCTATTTTTAAGCCTGAAGTAAGATATGAAAGTATGAATGAGAATGATATAAACGAGCTCTCAAAATTAGCCGATGAAGATGGCTGGATAGATATAAATTCAAATTCAGGAGCTTTTAATGGATTGCTTGGGATTGCTTACGCTAAGCAAGGAGTTGATGGGAGTTATAGATTAGAAGAGTTATCGAGTTATCCGCATACTACAAATTTTGGCTTTAATAATGTATTTGATACAACAACCAAAGAGTACTATTGGCGAGATAGCGATAAAAACTCTTATCAAAATCAACAATACACGAGATTTATGAATTTATATAATGATTATATGAGCGAGCTTAAAAATAGAGATGATTATATAAATGAATTTGATGATGAAACAAAGGCAAAGTATCAAAATGTAAAATCTAGCGTTATGCTGTCTATAGAGCGTGAATTTAGCTCTGCGACCGGACTTAACTTCACCTTAGAAAATCTACAAAAAGTTAAAGATAGCTTTGAAAAAGATAGAGCAAATACCGCAAATATGCTTAAAGACACAGACGCATTAACAGCTATAAGAATTAATAAAAATGGCACATTTACCCTTAAATTTAACAGCGGAAGGGAGATAATCGTAAATGAGCTTTATAAAGATAGCGGTAAGGCTTTTGATATAGAGCTAAATTTAAATGCTAAATTCGCCACTCAAATAGAGCTAAATCAAGATATAGATTTGGTGGTGAGCGCAGCTAAAATCCAAGATAAAATCACAGGGCAAATCGAGATAAAATCCCTAAAAGATCTAGGCGTAGAGATAATCAAAAAGTTATCAAATAACAAATTCGCACTCCAAACAAACGATGGTAAAACCATAATCATAGATCAAATTTACACTAGATTTATGCCAAATAATCAAAATGATATAAATTTAATAGATGATAAGGATAAATTTTACCCAAAACCGCTTAGAATTTGGGTTTAAAATAGCTTTAGTATCTGTTTATTATAAAAAAGTATTATTATAAAGATATAAAAGGAAAAATAGTGAAAAAGTATATTTTTGCTCTTGCTTTGGTTTTACCTTTGTTTGCTCAAGAGAGATTAATCCATGTTTATAAGTCGCCATCATGTGGTTGTTGTGGGCTTTGGGAAAGTTATATGGAGAAAAATGGCTATAAGATCAGTTCTCATGCTAGTGAGGATTTTATAAAAATTAAAGAAAAATTAAATATCAAAGATGAGTATCAAAGCTGTCACACAGGGGTTATCGATGGTTACGCTATTGAAGGGCATGTGCCTAGTAGCGCTGTGGATTGGTTATTAGAAAATAAGCCTAATGGCGTGATAGGAATTTCAGCCCCTGGTATGCCTATGGGGAGCCCTGGAATGGAGCAAGGAATAGAGGAGAAATATCCTGTAATTTTGATGAAAAAGGATGGCTCAAGCGAGATTTTTGGATATTATAAGGGTGATAAAAAGATTTAATTTGTTATGAAATTTAAATTTAGTATTAAATAAATTTAAATTAAGAAAAAATTTATATAAAATATTAATGAAATTTAATTTTGATAGTGATAACTGCATGATTATAAGCAGTTATCACTAAATTTATAAGTTAAAATAAATTTTTTAGCCTTTGTATATAAGCACTCTCATCAAACTCTTTTACCAGTGCCACTCCATCTTCTACAGCAGCTTTTGCCACGGCTGGCGCAACTGTGAATAAAACCCTAGGGTCAAATGGTTTTGGGATTATATAATCTTTGCCAAATTTAATTTGACTGACATTATAAGCTTTACAAACTTCGCTAGGGACGCTCTCTTTGGCTAGTTTGGCTAGGGCAATAGCGGCGGCTATTTTCATATTTTCGGTGATCTTTGTCGCTCTTACATCGAGCGCACCACGAAATATAAATGGAAATCCTAAGACATTATTTACCTGATTTGGATAGTCGCTTCTGCCTGTGCCGATGATGATATCATCTCTAATTTCATGAGCGATCTCTGGTCTGATCTCTGGCTCTGGATTGGCTAGAGCGAAGATTATAGGATTATTTGCCATGCTTTTTACCATATCAGGCGTTAGAAGTTTAGCTTTAGAAAGACCTAAAAACATATCAGCACCTCTTAAAGCATCGCCCAAAGTTCTATCATCTGTATCTATGGCAAATTCCATTTTTTGCTCGGTTAAATCATCTCTTTTTGAGTGGATAACTCCCTTGCTATCACACATAATTATATTTTTAACACCAACGCTTTGATACATTTTCGCACATGCTATTCCGGCTGCTCCGCTACCGCTTACTACAACTTTAATTTTGCTAATATCCTTACCATTTATCTCTAAAGCATTTAATAATCCCGCTGTTGTGATGATAGCTGTGCCGTGCTGATCATCGTGCATTACAGGGATATTTACGCTTTCTTGAAGTTTTTTCTCTATGTAAAAGCATTTTGGTGCGGCGATATCTTCTAAGTTTATACCACCAAAAGTTGGGGCTAGAGCTTTACAAATTTCAACTATCTTATCTGGGTCTTTCTCGTCAAGTTCGATATCAAAGGCATCTACATTGGCAAATTTTTTAAATAAAACAGATTTGCCCTCCATAACAGGTTTTCCAGCGATAGCACCGATATCGCCAAGGCCTAAAACCGCCGTGCTATCTGTGATTACGGCTACTAGATTGCCTTTGTTTGTGTATTTGTAGGCTAATTCGTTGTTTGCACTTATCTCCATACAAGGTTCAGCAACTCCTGGGCTATATGCTAGACTTAAATCTTCAGCACTCACACAAGGTTTTTTGACATTGATTTCTATCTTGCCATCTATGTGATAATCAAGAGCTTTTTGTTTTAAACTCATATTCTTTCCTTAAATTTAACTTTAAATTTTAAAATAATATAGAATTATAACTTAAATTTATTTCATTATAGGTAAATATTTAAATAATAGATAAAATTTATTATTTATATGTTACTTTTGGTAAATTAAATGGTAAATTTAAGCTATATTTAATAAAATAAAAGCCAGAGCCTTAAGCTCTAGCTAAGTTTTATAAAGATTTTAGGAAGTTTTGGATTCTTGATTTTAACTCATCAAGACCGATAAATTCTATAACTTCAAAGATACTTGGGCTTACCGCACTACCTGTGATTGCTATTCTAATTGGTTGGGCTAGATCTTTTAGCTTTTTGCCTTTTTGAGTTAGAAATTCATTTGTCATCTCCTCAACTGCCTTAGCATCCATATTGGCATTACCAAGAGAGTTGGCAAATTCGCTTAAAAGTAGCTTATTATCATCATTTATAAATTTTTTCACAGCATTTTGGTCATAATTTGTTGGTTGATTGATGATAGCAAGAGCCGAAGCTTTTAGTTCTAAGAGAGTTTTTGAACGCTCTCTTAATAGATCTAGTAGCATTTGACCTTTATTTATTGCCCTAAAATCTAATCCAAAATATAGCATATCATCAGCTAATCTTTCAAATGGTAAAGTTTTTATGTAGTGAGCATTTAGCCATTCTAGTTTTGA
The DNA here is from genome assembly GCF_002138935.1 of Campylobacter sp. P091. NCBI lineage: Bacteria > Pseudomonadati > Campylobacterota > Epsilonproteobacteria > Campylobacterales > Campylobacteraceae > Campylobacter > Campylobacter sp. P091. The sequence goes on along the minus strand of NZ_MJKZ01000001.1, from coordinate 242,520 downwards.
TGGATTATATGTAGAGGCTGATTTGCTTAAATTATATGGATCAAATAGCTCTAACATTTGATGCATACTAAATATCTCATCATCTCCATGGCTCCAGCCAAGACGCACTAAGAAATTTAGCAATGCCTCAGGTAGATAGCCCATATTTTTATACTCCATTACATCTGTTGCGCCGTGTCTTTTGCTTAGTTTTGCTCCATCGCTTCCATTGATCATAGCTACATGAAAAAACTCTGGAATTTTAAATCCAAGTGCTTCATATAGTATAATCTGTTTTGGTGTGTTGCTTAGGTGATCATCGCCTCTAATGATATGTGTAACTCCCATCAATGCATCATCTATCACAACACAAAAATTATATGTAGGCGACCCATCACTTCTAGCGATGATAAAATCATCTAAGATATCCTCGCAGTTAAATTTAATATACCCTTTTACTCCATCGGTAAATTCAATTACTCCATCAAGTGGAGCTTTTATACGAATTACAGGCTCAATGCCTTGTGGTGGTGTGCCATTAAAATCTCTATATCTGCCATCATATTTTGGTCTTTGCTTATTGGCTTCAGCCTCGGCTCTCATCTGTGCTAGCTCTTCTTGAGTAGTGTAGCATTTATAGGCTTTGCCATCTTTTAGTAGTTGATCAATATATTTTTTATAAATATCAAATCTTTTTGATTGATACTCTACTTCACCATCATAATCCAACCCACACCAATTAAAGGCTTCTCTAATAGCAATTGTAGCCTCTTGTGAGTTTCTTTTAAGATCGGTATCTTCTATGCGAAGTAGAAATTTACCGCCATTTTTGCGAGCATAAAGATAGCTATATAGTGCAGTTCTAAGCCCACCAATGTGTAAAAATCCAGTTGGAGATGGAGCAAATCTTGTAGTTAGCATTATAATTATCCTATTATTTATTTAAATTTGGATATAATTTTAGCTCAAATTTGCTTTAATAAAGGTTTTATATGATAAAAAATTTAATTTTTACAGCACTATTTTTGGCTATTTGTGCCGATGCTAGATTTGTAGGTGGTTTAGTTGCGACTGTAGATAATGAACCTATTACGACTTATGAGCTAAACACTACGATGACTAAGATGAATCTAAACAAAGAGGCTGCACTAAATCTACTAATAAAAGATAAACTTGAGCTTGCTCAAATAAAAAAGCTAAATATAACTGCAAGTCAATTAGAAATAGAACAAAAGATCGCCCAGTTAGCCAGTGCAAATAAAATGAGCGTTGAAACATTTAAATCAGTTATAAAATCTCGTGGTACAAGTGAAACACAAATGCGTGAAAATATGGAAATATCGATTAAAAAAGAGAAGCTTTATGCTGGAATTTTAAATACTCCAAACCAAAATATCACTCCACAAAATGCTAAAAGATTTTATGAAAATAATTCTGGAATGTTTTTGCAATTTGATAAGGTTAGCCTAATTCGTTATACTTCAAATGATCCACAGGCTTTAAATTTGCAAGCTAAAGATTATAAAGCAAAAATAAATGGAGTGCAAAAAGAGAATTTAAGTCTAAGTTCATCTGAGATTGCTCCTGGGTTAGTTTATATCTTTAATACTACCCCAAATGGTGAATTTACACCGATTTTAGAAGGACCAATGGGGTTAGAAAGATTTTATATAGTAGCTAAAAGTGGCTCAGTTTTACCGCCATTTGAAGTAGTAGAACAAGCTGTAGTAAATGCAATGGTAGAACAAGAAAGAGAGATTGCTATAATGGATTATTTTAATAAATTAAAGGTAAAAGCAAATATAAAATATATAAAATAATCTAAATTTGACTCTTTATTACATTTATTTTAGAGCTATTTTGAAGCTTTGCATCATCTTTGAAAATAGCTCTGACCTTATCCATGCCGATATAAAACTCCTTCATCAAGCTAAGCCATAAATATCTACCAAATTGAGTTGATTCTATATGGTTGTTTTGAATTTTTATCGCACCAACAAGCCTTAAGAGATTGAGTTCTAAATTTAGAGTTTTATATAGATTTATATTGTTTGTTTGATTAAATTTATCAATATCTATAAATCCACTAAAAATTTCGGTCAAAAATAGATATTTTACCCGCTCTTTTGAGCTAAATTTGCAATTTGCAATTACTGAACTTTGTTGGTTTTGAATCTTTTCATTATATTTATTTAGATTAAACGCATTGATAAAAAGCTCCCCACCAAGAAAACTAAATCCACCACTTCCAATTCCTAAATACTCATGTTTTGAGCTTACATATTCATCATTTAGGCTAGATTTTTCTTTAGCGTATGACCAGGCGTTATTTTTATGATAATCTTTGAAATTCTCCTCTATAATAGAGTAAAACTCATACTCGTTATCTTTGTAACTATTGCCTAAAGTAGAAGCAATTTTGTCTTTGGTTAAATTTGATTTCATCAACGGATAAAATGTAATTTGCTGCGCTTCAATACTTTTGGCTAGATTTATATCATTTAGTAGCATATCTTTGGTTTGATTTGGAAAGTTAAAGATTAGGTCTATACTTGTAACCGGTAAGATATTAATTGCATTTTTTAGTTTATTTACTAAATCAACACTTGAGCCAAATTTCTCATATCTGCCAACACGCTTTAAAATATCATCATTAAAGCTTTGCACACCAATACTTAACCGACTAATTAATCCTTTAAAGCGTTTAAGATTTGCAGGTTTTATATGGCTTGGGTCGCTCTCGCATGATATCTCATCTATATTAAAAAGCTTTTTGGCTAGCTCTAAGGTTTTTATCAGCTCATCTTCATTTATAAGAGTTGTGCCACCGCCAACATACATTGAGTTAAATTTATATCCTAATTCATGGATTTGCTCCATTTCTTGGCGAAGATTTTTAAAATACTCTTTAGCAAGGTTTTCATCATAGGCATATTTATGAAATGAACAATATGGACAAAATGTATGACAAAATGGTATATGCGCATATAGCATATAATTTATATTTGGATCTGGAAGTTTGGTTTTACTATTTTGTAATATATCTAAATTTAGTTGAGTTTTTAAAGATCTATTTAACGAATATTTTGCATATTTGAGCGCTAAATTTTGGACTATGGAGAGAGATTTCATCTGCTATAACTCTTTAAAATTGATTTAAATCGCAAATTATAGCAGATATTTTAAATTAAATATTAAATTTAACTTTATTTTAATTTTATAAGCTCAGATATTACCTCTACTAGCTCTTCTTGGCTATTTATGTGTTCAATATTGATAAGGTATTTACCATTTACTATAAATCCAGGAGTACCGCTAATTTTAGCTACCTCTAAAGCTTGGTTAGTTAATTTAGCATACTCTTTACCCTCATTTGAATCTGCGTAATCTAAGATAGATTGTATGCTAGCATTTTTCACCCCATTTGCTTTTAAAATGCTTACAGCTCTTTGGTAGAATTCTTCGCCATTTTTATATATTTTTTTATTTACAAAAGCATCTTCAAAAAAGCCTTTTAATACTTGATGAAAATTCGATTTTGCACTTAGGCTATTTATTCTATTTTTCTCATCTATGCTCTTAGCATAGCCTAAAACCTCGCTCATCACAAAACCAAATTCGCCCATTTGACGCACTTGCCACTCATCATATTTAAGATCCGGCAGGATTTCAGATATAAACTTTAGTGTCCCAGCCCTAAAGTGATTATAGCAGTGAATACATCCATAGCTAAAGATCTCTATAACGCTATTTTGAGCATCTTTAAACTGCGCATGAGAAGGTAGTTTGATATACTCTTTACCTTCAGTGATAGCATTTGCCCCTACTGCTAGTAAAAGTAAAAATGCTGTGATAAATTTTTTAAATTTCATTTTAACCTCTTTATTTTAGATTTTTAAAGCTTAGTGGTAGTTCTAAATTTAAACCTTTTACTAGCTTTATTGTATTTTGAAGCTCATCAATTGACTTGCTTACTACTCTTACTTCATCACCTCTAATTGATGCATTTACCTTGATTTTAGCCTCTTTTATCGCTTTTGTAATTTTTTTAGCATTATCGCTATCAAGGGTATCATTTAGTTTTAGTATGCATTTTGTATTACCGCCACTTGCGTTTTCTCTGCTTTTTTCGCTAAGTGCAACTGGTGGTATTTCTCGTTTGATTAATTTGCTTATTACTATATCTTTTAGCGCATCTATTTTAGAGTCGCTAGAGCTTAAAAGAGTAATGGTTTTATCTTTTTCATTTAGCTCAATTTCAGCCTTTAACCCTTTAAAATCAAACCTATTTGCAACCTCTTTTTTAGCTACTTCTAGAGCGTTTTTGACCTCCATCATATCGACACTTGCACTTATATCAAAGCTATGTTCATCAGCCATTTTTACCCCTTTATGAAATCTTCTATATTTTTAGCACTTAGCTCGATTAATTTTCTTCTAGCTTCTACACTTGCCCACGCAATATGTGGAGTAATCATTAATCTATCTTTATTTTTTACTTTTAATAAAGGATGATCGGCTCTAATTGGCTCTTTTTCAAGCACATCAGTAACAAAATAAATTTCACGCTCATCTATAATTTGGGCGATTTTTTCCTCATCTATTATACCGCCACGACCGCTATTTACAAGCATTGCGCCATCTTTTAGCTGGTTTAGGGCATTAGCATCAAATAGATTTTTTGTATTTTCATTTAATGGAGCGTGAATGCTTATTATATCGCACTGTAAAGCCTCTTTAAAGCTTACTCTTTTAAATTTGCTATTTGAGTTGTTTCCACTTGTTGAATAGTAGCAAACATCGCAACCAAAAGCTTGAGCGATTTTAGCTATTTCAAGACCGATTGTGCCAAGACCAACTACGCAAAATCTTTTACCGCTAAGTTCGAAAATTGGTCTATCTAAATTTACAAATATTGGACTTTTTGCCCAACCATCGCTATTTTTGCCATAGTTTTCATAGTAGCTTGTACTATTTCTAATGGCTAAGATATTGGCAAAAGTTTGTTGAGCTACGCTACTAGTGGAGTAGCCAGCTACATTTTTAACTGGAATATTAGCCTCTTTTGCAGCTTCTAAATCGATATTATTTACCCCTGTTGCGGTTACGCAGATTAATTTTAAATTTGTTTGAGCAATAACATCTTTTGTAATTAATACTTTATTTGTTAATACTATATCTGCATTTTGAAGTCTTTGAACTGTTTGATTAGCCTCAGTCATATTATAGCTAACAAACTCACCAAATTTGCCAAATACAGCATCTAAATCTACATCATTACCTAATGTATCAGCATCTAGACATACTATTTTCATATTTTTCCTTTTATAAGCAATGGCTTTAATATTAACATTTTTTTATTAATTTTGAGCGCTAAATTTGCAAATATTTACAAATTTTGCCGATCTATTTGGTAGAATATATAAAAATAAAAGGTAAAATCATGGCAATAGGTCCAGTAGCAAGTATGGTATATGTAAATCAAAATGCTCCAGTTGCAGCATCAGTGCAAAGCGATTTTCAATCTAAGTTAGATATGCAAATGGCAATGAATGCTGCAGCGTCAACTGAAAAGAAAAAAGAGATCGAAGAAACTCGCCCAACTGAGGAGAGCTACAGAATTGATCCAGAAAATGAGCATGAAAAACAGACGCAAAAAGAGGATTTAAATGGGCAAAATCACAAGCCAAAGCACAATGATAAAGAAAGTGATGAATTTGAGCTTGATGAGAGTAATGATGGCGAATTTGATGAAATGGATGGGATTGAGTTTAAAAGATTAGATATAGTGGTGTAATATGAGATATATATTTTTAGCGCTTTTTTGTATAGCATTACAAGCTGGAGATATTAACAAAATAGATATTGTAGTAGCTAAGCGTGGAATGCTTGGGGCATATATTTATGGAGCTGGCACAAGTAATGTTATAGTAAGTTTTGATGGAGAGAGGATAGAGAGCTGTCGCATTGATGGAGTTAGCAGTTTGCTAGATAGAGTAGTAAGGCAGTGGGCTTTGCAATGTAAGCTACCAAATAGGGCTGGAAAGGTTGAGATAAAATATTTTGATACATATAATAAGCGTCAAACAGTAGCCAAATTCATCAACTAAATTTGGTTAAATTTTAGCTAAATTTGGGTAAAATCACAGCTTTTAAGGATTGTTTATGAAAAAGAGAATTTTTGTTGGGGTCGCTTTGTTTGCGGCCTTTTTGGCAGTTGTGGTGCTAGATATTTTTTGGCTAAATTTTGCTATTTTTGGCGTACTTTTGGCTATTGCTGTGCTAGAGAGTCTAAAGCTTTATGGACTTAAGGAAAAGTCGCTTGCAGTGATTGCAGTGGCATTTTTTACACTACTACCTTTTATTGGTGGAATTCAAGATATTTTTAAGATAATACTTCTAAATTTGATTGTAGTAGCTAGTGTTTTAGCATATACTAAAAATGAGAATTTAAAGATAATTTTGCCATTTATATATCCAACTGCACCAATGTTTATACTCTTTGCAATTTATCAAAGTTATGGAATTGAGGCACTATTTTGGCTTATTTTTAGCGTGGTGGCTAGTGATAGTGGGGCCTATTTTATAGGAAAATTTTTTGGCAAAAGAAATTTTAGTGCTTCAAGCCCAAATAAGACTCTTGAAGGTGTTGTAGGCGGATTTGTGATTGGGTCTGTATTTGGTGTGGCTGCTGGGTTATTTTTGATGGATATAGACTTTTTAATTGTTATTTTATGTTCAGTTAGTGTGGTAATTTTTGGGATATTTGGAGATCTATTTGAGAGTTATTTAAAGCGTTTAGCTGGTGTTAAAGATAGTGGTGTAATACTAGGTGAACAGGGTGGATTATTAGATAGAATGGATGGATATCTATTTGGCGTCTTGGCGATGTATATGGTGCTTGTATGATAATTCTTGGTAGCAGTGGAAGTATCGGTCTAAATGCATTAAATTTAGCCAAAGAGTATAACTTAAAAGTCGATGCTTTAGCATGTAAAAGTAGCCTTAAAGTATTAAATGCACAAATAGAGGAATTTTCTCCAAAATTAGTATATATAGATGATGATAGCTTAAAACCTTTGGTAAATCACAAATTTGTTTTTAGCAAAAAAGATGGAATAGAGAAATTTTTAATAGCATGTGATGAGCAAAGTCATGGCTCAAAACTTATAAATGCTTTTGTAGGATTTGATGGATTAGTGCCTAGTGTGATGGCTTTAAAGTTGGGATTTGATCTGGCTTTGGCAAATAAAGAGAGTCTTGTAGCTGGTGGGCAATTCTTAGATTGTTCAAAGATTACGCCAATTGATAGTGAGCATTTCGGACTAAAATTTTTGCTAAAAGATCGCCCACGGTTGCATAGATTGATTATTACAGCAAGTGGTGGTGCCTTTTATGGGCGTGATATTTCTAGTTTAAAAGATGCTAGTGTAGAAGATGCATTAAAACATCCTAATTGGAATATGGGGGCAAAGATTACTATTGATAGCGCTACAATGGTAAATAAGCTATTTGAGATTATTGAAGCGTTTTGGCTATATGGATGCCAAAATATAGAAGCATATATAGAAAGAAAGTCTTTAATTCACGCACTTATCGAATTTAAAGATGGCTCTACAACTGCGCATATATCAAAGCCAGATATGAGATTAGCTATTGCTCATGCCATAGGTCTTAATAATCAAAGAATTATTGAAAATTTAGATATTGCAAAATTACAAAATATAACTCTTGAGCCAATTGATTTAGAGCGATATAGGGCTTTTAGTTTAAAAGATAATCTCTTGCAAAATCCACAAATTGGTGCAATTATAAATGCTGCAAATGATGAAATAGTAGCAGGATTTTTAAGTAAGAAGGTTAAATTTAACTCCATTAGTAGTGCGATTTTTGATGCTTTGGATAGATTTTCTTGTTTTAAACTAGATAGCTTAGAGTCTGTAATCGAGATAAATCAAAAAGTAAGAGAGTATGTAAAACATAGATATATTAGTTAAATTTTATCAATTTTTAACAAAAAATTATTAAAATATGAGAAATTAAAGGAATTATATTGCGTAAAATTATTGCATTTTTAACTATTTTTATATTTGCTAGTTATGCTTATGGCGAGTTTTCTTTAATAAAACTTGGCATTGATAATAACAATACTGTACTTGTAACTGGCGGAATTCAAGGCGATGAACCAGGTGGATTTATGTCTGCTAATTTATTAGCTCGTGGATATGAGATTACATCAGGATCGCTATATGTAGTGCCAAATTTAAATATGCCAAGCATTATTAAAAAATCTCGTGGCATAAATGGAGATATGAATCGCAAATTTGATATACTTTCAGATAAAGACCCTGAAAAAGATATAGTAGAACAGATTAAATCTTTAGTTTTACAACCTAATATTACTATGCTTATAAATTTGCACGATGGAAGTGGTTTTTATCGTCCAAAATATATAAATAAAATGATGAATCCAAATCGCTGGGGAAATATTGCTATTATTGACCAAGCAACTCTGCCAAATGCTATATATGGCGATTTAGAAGCTACTGCAAATAAGGTAGTAAAAGAGTTAAATAAGCACCTTTTAGATCCAAAGCATAAATACCATTTACGCAACACGCATACAGCCAAAGGTGATAAAGAGATGTTAAAGAGCCTTTCATATTTTGCGATAAAAAATGGTAAGGCAGCATATGCAAATGAAGCGAGTAAAACCTTGCCGGTGCATGAGAGAGTTTATTATCATTTAATTGCAGTAGAAGAGTATTTAAAGCTAGCCGGGATCGAATTTAAGCGTAAATTTAAGCTAACACCGCAAGGCGTTAAAAAGGCGCTTGATGAGGATTTATCTGTTTTAGTGTGCGGAAAGTTTATGTTTTATTCGCCAAAATCTCGCTTAGGTTATATTCCGCTTTCAAATGATGGCGAGCTAGAGTTTGATTGTGATAATGCTTTAGTTGCTCTTACTAAAAATAAAGATGAATATAATATCCATTATGGCAATAAGATTGTAACAAGATTTACGCCGCAGTTTTTTGAGTATTCAAATTTGATTAATGAAATTGAAATTCGCATAGATGAAAGAGAGCCTAAATTTGTAATTTTAGGACAAAAAATTAGTGCTAAAAATAGCTTTGAGATAATCAAAAGAGATGGGGTAAGAACCAATATAATAGGCTATGGCACAACCCCAGTAGATGAAAGCGGTATAAAAATTAGTAAAGATATGATAAAATCACGCTTTTCTATGGATAAAGATGAGTCAATTTATAGGGTTGAATTTTATGAAGAGACAGACTCAAAAGATAAATTTATTGGTATGATTTTGGTGGAGTTTGTAAAGTGATTTTAGGGATTGAGAGTAGTTGTGATGATAGTTCAGTAGCACTTTTGGGTTTAGATTTAGAGCTAAAATATCATAAAAAAATTAGCCAAGAATTAGAACATAGCAAATATGGTGGTGTTGTGCCTGAGCTAGCTGCAAGACTTCATACCGCAGCATTACCAAATTTGATTAAAGAGATTCAGCCATATTTTAAGGATATTAAAGCAATTGCAGTAACAAATCAACCCGGTCTTAGTGTAAGTCTTGTTGGTGGAGTAAGTGTAGCAAAAGCACTTGCTATTGGATTAAATTTACCATTAATTGAGGTAAACCACTTAGTAGGACATATTTTTTCGCTATTTTTAGAAGAATCTGAACAGCTGCCTCTTGGTGTTTTATTAGTTAGTGGCGGTCATACTATGATTTTATATGTTGATGAAAATGGAGATATTACCACACTAGCTTCGACTAGCGATGATAGCTTTGGCGAGAGTTTTGATAAGGTTGCTAAAATGATGGGACTAGGTTATCCTGGTGGAGTGGCAATTGAGAATTTAGCTAAACAATCAAATAGTCATAGATATAAATTTACTATTCCATTAAAGGGTGATAAAAGATTAGAATATAGCTTTTCAGGGCTTAAAAATCAAGTTAGATTAGAAATAGAAAAGAGTGTAGAAAATAACAGCCAAGATATTGATTTTGCCGATATCGCAGCTGGATTTGAAAGGGCTGCATGTGAACATATTATAGATAAGCTTAATAGGATTTGTATAGAATATAAATTTAAAAATCTAGGCGTAGTAGGCGGAGCAAGCGCAAATATATATCTACGCAGTATGCTTCTTAAGTTGTGTGATAAATTTGATATAAATTTACTAGTAGCACCAATGGAATTTTGTAGTGATAATGCTGCTATGATAGCAAGAGCTGGATTGGCAAAATTTAAAAAAAATAAATTTACCCAATCAAAAGAGCTAAAAATTAGCCCTCGTTCAAGCTTAAGCTCAATTTACTTGTGATATAATAAGCATATGAGATGTGTAATTTTTTTCCTGTTTTTTTGTGTTAGTTTGCATGCTTTTACATTAAGTATAAATGCTGGTAAGTATCATGGCGATTCATACTATATAATCCATCTTCAAGATGATAAGGAGATAATTTGCGAAGAACGCAATAATGAAGAGAATAAAGTATATAGTTGTAAGGTTTTTGCTAAATTTGAAAAGAATTTAAAAAATCAAGATTTACCATTTGCTAGAATTAGTTTCCATCCTGTAAGCGATGGATTTACAGTGGTTATTCAGCCCAAAATGTCCTCTAGAATCTTTAATGCAAGTAATAAACTATTTGATTCGCATAATGCTAAAGCTGATAAAGATAGCCATTCAAAACATTTTACTATTAATATAAATAAACACCTTAATGAATTAGATACTAGCTATATTAATGGGATAAATTTTCCTATAAAATATCCAAATTTAATACATCCAAGTGTAGGTGCTTTAGATTTAAATAAAGAACCAATTACATATAACGAAAATGGCGATATGGGTATATATCTCTCGATTAAAAAGAGCTATGAGCGTAAAGGTTATAGAGAGGTTATTCATGAAAGTCAAAAAGCGATGAATATGCACCCAGATAGTATATTCTTAGGAGAGTTTTTGCTATATCAAATTCGTGCTATGGATAAGCTAGTAATCCAAGAAGCAGAGTACCAATCTACTCAAAAAATTAATCAAACTATTATAGATTCAGCCAAATTATGGATGAGATTTAATGGTTCTGATAGAAATTATCCTGAGGTTTTATACATCAATATGATGGCACATTTAAATAGCGATTTGCGTGAAGATGCAGAGTATATACTAGATATGTTAATGACTGAATATAGTGAAGATCAATGGACCAAGCGAGCAATTATGGGTTATGCTGATTATTTAGTAGCCCAAGGCAAACTAGGCGATGGAATGAGATTTTATGAAGATGTTTTATATAGCTCAAATGATCCAGATATTGCTAGTGAAGCCTCGCTAAAGCTAGTTAAAATTTATCTTTCGCAGCAAAGATTTACTGAAGCAGCGCATTATATCGATAGAGTTGTTACGGCAAATTCAAAATATATTTTAGATAATAAAGATTATAGTATAGAGGTTGCTGATGAATTACGTGCTAATGGTCTATTTGATACAGCCTCCAAGCTTTATAGAGTGATATTTGAAGATTCAACCTTACATGATGGACATTATGAAATTAGCCTTCGTCGCTTAGGTACTACACTAGTTCGTGGAAGCGACCCTGTGAGCGCTCATGAATATTTAAAAAGATATAAAAAAGAGTATCCTGATAATGAATTTACTAGCGAAATAGATAAGGCTATAGATACGCTATTTTTTGATTTGCCAAATACAAGCAGCGAAGAAAAACACGCTCACTATGCTGATTTGCTAGAGCGTTATCCTGGACAAGAGTTAGCTAAAATGGCTCTTAAGGCTGAAGTTGATTTAAGCTTTAAAGAGAAAAAATATGGCGATATTTTAAAATTGCGTGGTCTTATAGCTGATTTAAATGAGAGTAAGGTTGCTGATGTAATGAATGCTGCAGCATTAAATTTAGCCAATAACCGCAATCAAAACTCAGATTGTATAGATCTTATAGCTTTAATAGATGAATATGGATTAGAAGATAAAATTTCTGATAAACTAAAATTATTTAACTGCTATGATAGAATGAGGCGCTATACTCAAGCATATAATTTGGCCGAACAACATCTTAATGAGCCAAATTTAAATAATCGTGTTGTTTGGTTAAATAATTTTACTAAAATAAATTATAAAATTACTCGTTATACTAATGCTATCGATACTAGTTTTAAGGCTGTTGAGCTAGCTAGCAAAGTGCCATATAGTGATCCAAGTGAGGCGATTATATATAGATTTTATTCACTTTTAAAGCTTAATAGATTTGATGAGGCTATATCTGCGCTTAAAACCTTAGATGGGAAAAGAGGTATTGATTTGATGTTGATTGAGGCTTATGATACTGCTATGCATTATGCTAATCAACAAGGAAATCAAATCGCAGTAGATTATGCTATAAAAGTGTTAAATTTACAAAAAAAGCTAAATATTAATACATTTAGCCCAGAAGCAAATTTTATATATATAGATAGTTTAGTTGCAAGGTCAAAACTTCAAGAGGCAAAAAATGAGCTTGAGGAGATTTTTGCGCTAAATTTAAAACCGCATAACCGTGCTAGGGCCTTGCATAAAATAGCTCAAATTGAAATCTCGCAAAATAATTTAAAAGAAGCAGCTAAATATATAAATGAATGCTTAGAGATTGCAGGTGATAGCCAGTGGCGTGGGCTTTGCACTGAGCAAAAGTTATTAGTTGATGGAATTTAGCGATTTGATTTGAGTTAAAACCACACTTAAATCTAGATTTTTTCCATCAAGTTTTATACTATCAAAGCCTTTATTAAATGTTCTTTGACGTTTAGCTAGCTGAGTGGTATGAATAATTATTAGATTTTCTAGTTCATTTAGATTAATCTTGCCATTTAAATACTCTTTACACTCTTTTAGACCAATGGAATTAAGCGGTTTTAAAGAGTTATTATAGTGTTTAAATAGATACTCAGCCTCATCTATTAGGCCATTTTGTAGCATATTTTTGGTGCGGATTTTTATGCGTTCTATTAGTTCTATTTTATCCCAAACTAATTCAAAAATTGGTAAGTTTTTAATCACCGGTTGGCTTGTGTTATCTCGTAGCCATTGCGATGGAATGGCGCTAGTTTGGGTGTAAATTTGATACCATTTGTGTAGGCGAAATTTATCATTTTTGCTAAATTTAGAGCAAAATTTGCTATCAATTTTTACTGCTAAATTCCAAATTTCATCATCACTTATATCTATTTTGATTGACTTTGTTTTAGGCGCTAGGCCACTTAGCATAGCTTTTAGATAAAACCCACTTCCACCAGTAATTATTAATGGAATATCTAGATTTTTTGCATATGCTAAAGCTTGCTTATATTCAGCGATAAAATCCCCTACGCAAAACTCATCATTAGGACTAGCTATATCAATTCCAAAATGCTTAACAAGAGCTAATTCATCGCTACTTGGCTTAGCACTAGCGATATTAATTTCTTTATATAGGCATAATGAATCAAGACTTAAAATCACTCCATCAAGCTCTCTTGCAACCTTAATAGCTAAGTCGCTTTTTCCACTTGCAGTAGTGCCAATAATTGCAAATTCATAAAACATTTTACACTCTTTATTTTTGTGTATTTTATCTAAACCATCACCTTAAATTGCTTAAAATAGCTATTTATCAATCAAAATTTAGATAAATTTTGCTAAAATAATAACTTAAAGGAAAAATATGGCGAAATTTATACAAATTTTAAAAGATATTAATGAATTAATTGTATTTAAACATTCTGTTTTTGCCTTGCCATTTATCTTTGTAGCGATGATTGTGGCTTCAAAAAATGCAAATGGTTCGGTTTGGTTTGGTTTTGAATTGTTGATTTTGGGGTTATTTTGTGCAGTTAGTGCTAGAAATTTTGCTATGGGAGCAAATCGTTATCTAGATAGAGATATTGACAAAGATAATCCACGTTGCGCTTCTCGTCCAAGTGTAGATGGTAGAATTGGCAGTAAAAATTTATTAATCTTTATTTGGTTAAACGCATTAATTTTTGTAGTTGTAGCATATTTTATAAATTCACTTGCATTTTGGTTAAGCTTTCCGATTTTAGCAATTCTAGGAGCATATTCGTACTTTAAAAGATTTTCTAGCCTTGCACATGTAGTTCTTGGGATATGTCTTGGGCTCTCACCAATTGCTGGGGCTATTGCAGTGCTTGCTGATATACCTTTGTGGGTAATTTTGTTATCTTGTGGGGTTGTCTTTTGGGTGGCCGGATTTGATATTTTATACTCTTTGCAAGATATGGATTATGATAAAAAAAAGGGATTATTTAGTATTCCTAGTATTTATGGGGCGCAGGCTTCGATGTTTATTTGTGCTCTTTTTCATTTTCTCACAATACTTTTTTGGCTACTTTTTGCTATTAGTGCAAAGCTTGGAATAATAGGATGTATAGGTGTAGTAGTTAGTGGAATTATTTTATATCTTGAACATAGAATTGTTAGACGAGATTTTAGTAAGATTGATAGAGCATTTTTTACTTTAAATGGCTATTTAGGGATTATATTTTTTATCTTTGTATTGGTGAGTTTATGGTAGATTTTAGATTGATTAGTAGTAGGGTTGAGATTGAGTTTGAACCTGATATGGATGGGGCGCACGAGAGTGAGTTTAATCAAGGTAGGAGCAATATCGATGAGTGGCTAAGCATCGAGATGGCTAGGGGTGAAGGTGAGAATAGCGATCCGCTAACTATAAAGCTTTTAGTTGAACTATATAAAAAAGTAGAAGAATTATCAAATATCATTAAAAATCAGCACACTCCACCAAAGCCACTTAAATTTTGCCTTGTTACTAGTAAAATCGGATATGAGGGATTTGAATTTGATACAGATTGTTTAGAAATTGGGACTAGTTATTTTGCTAGGGTAAATTTGCCATTATTTATCAAGCGTGAAGTTATGGTATATTTTAAAGCAATTACGCCAAAGTGTGCTAAGATTTTAAAAATTTCAAGAGGTAATGAGCGTGAGTGGAACGCTTTTGTAGCTGAGAGCGAGAGATTAGAGATAAGGAAGGTTAAAAATAGTGAGCAATGAGTTATTACTTTATGTAGCATTTGTGCTATTATTGGGTGTGTTTGGAGCGATATTTTGGCTAAGAGATAAGCAAGTAAATCTAAAATTTGCTAAATTTGAATTAGCAATAGAGGGTCTAATAAAAGAGAATTATCAGCTCAAAAAACAACTAACAGAATTAGCACAAACTCCGCCACCAGTGCTACAAAATCCAGTTGATATGAGTCAGATAGAGCATCAAATTGATATTAAAATTAGCGAAGGATTAAGTCATAAAATCGCTCCAATAATAGAAAATGTTCGCATAATAGAACAATCTGTAAATGAGATAAAAGATGATCAATTAGATAGGCTATACAACCTTGAAGAACGAACTAAAAGTATAAGCAAAATTACACCGCCAAGTTTTGAAGTAAGCAATGAGAGCAAGGTAGTTGAGATGTATAGGGCTGGAAAAAGTCCTGAGATGATTGCTAAAGATCTTCAACTAGGCGTAGGACAAGTTACGATGATTTTGAAATTTAAAAAAGAGATGTAATGCTAGTTGATAAATTTGGTCGAGTGATTGATTATTTAAGAATTTCTGTAACTGAGCTATGTAATTTTAAATGTAGATATTGTATGCCAGAAGATAATCAATTTAATAACATTGGTAGGGATAATATCTTAAGCTACGAAGAGATGTTTGAATTTGTTAAAATTTGCCTTGATAATGGAGTAAAAAAGGTTAGACTCACAGGTGGTGAGCCGCTAGTAAGAAAAGATATTCAAAAATTTGTTAAAATGATAAATGATTATAAGCCAGGTCTTGATTTGGCGATGACGACAAATGGATATTATTTAAAGCAAAAAGCTAAAGAGTTAAGAGAGGCTGGATTAAAAAGATTAAATATATCGCTTGATACTTTAGATGCTAAAAAGGCCAATTTTCTAGCTAGAAAGGAAGTTTTAAGTTATGTTTTAGCTGGAATTGATGAGGCAGTAAATGAAGGATTTGTAATAAAGCTAAATACTGTTGCTTTGCGTGGAGTAAATGATGGAGAGTTAATAGAACTTTTAGAGTTTGCAAAAAGCAAAAATGCTCAAATTCGTTATATCGAATTTATGGAAAATACCCACGCTGCTAGTGATTTAAAGGGACTTAAAAAGGATGATATTTTAGAAATATTATCTAAAAAGTATAGCATAAAAGAGATTACAAAAAGCCCAAACAGCCCTTCAAGCCTATTTGAAACCAGCGATGGGTATAAATTTGGAATAATTGATCCACATAAGCATGATTTTTGTGCTAGTTGTAACCGCTTACGCCTAAGTGCTGATGGGCTTTTAATTCCATGTTTATACTATGAAGATGGTCAAAGCATAAAAGAAGCTATGAGAGCTAGAGATTATACAAAAGCTAGAGAGATTTTAAAAGCTGTCTTAGATGCAAAACCTGAGAAGAACAAATGGGAAAATGACGGTAAAGGCGAGATCTCAAGTAGGGCATTTTATCAAACTGGTGGATAATATGGTTGAGATTGTTGAGTATTTTAGTTCGATTCAGGGCGAGGGAAAATTTCAAGGTAAAAATGCATTTTTTATCCGTCTTGGTGGATGTAATCTTAAATGTGTTGGGTTTGGTTGTTCTCTTCGCTCACCAAAAACTGGAGAGATGTTATTAGGGTGCGATACTATTAGAGCCGCACAATCATCGCATTTTGAGTATGAAAAATTTGACTCTCAGCGTTTAATTAGCTTACTTCTTGGGTTAAAACATAAACCTTTAATCATTATCACTGGTGGCGAGCCGCTTATCTATTATAGCGACCGTGATTTGCTTAAGTTTCTTGAATATGCTATTAGTGTGGGATTTAGCGTACAGTTTGAGACAAATGGAACAATTGATGTTGATTTTGCTAAATTTCCAATATATAAAAAATGCACTTTTGCTGTAAGTGTAAAATTAGCCCTAAGTGGTGAACCAGCCCATAAAAGAATTAATAAAAAAGCGTTAAAATCACTATTTAGCAACGCTAGTTGTTTTTATAAATTTGTAACTACTGGTAAGCAGATTGATGAAATTAAAGAAATTTTAGCTTTACAAAATGGCGATGTTTGGTGTATGCCTTTAGCAAGAGACCAAAATGAGCTAGAATACAACGCTAAAAATGTAGTAAATTTATGTATAGAAAATGGATTTAATTATAGCGATAGATTGCATATTCGAATTTGGAATGATTTAAATGGAGTTTAATGTATGATAATTAGAAAAATTTATGATTTTGAAAATGCACATATCGTAAGATTTTGTAGTTCTAAGCGCTGCAAGGAGAGTATTCATGGTCATAGCTATAGATGTGAGGTGTTATTAAAGTCTGATTATCTTGATGCTGCTGGAATGGTGTATGATTTTGGGCTTATGAAACAGCACATTAGAATGATTATTGATAGTTTTGATCACACGACCACATTATATGCAAAAGATAGCGATGAGTATAAAAATGATATGAAAAAGCATTCTAAACGCTGGATAGAGCTTCCATACAACCCAAGTGCTGAACATTTTAGCCGTATATTTTTTGTATTAATTGATAAGCTACTTAGTCAGTGTGTTATGCAAAATGGTGAAAAAGGTGTAGAGCTTTATAGTATTATTGTGCATGAAACAGCTACTGGTTATGCGCAGTGTTTTAGAGAAGATGCATATAGCACAAAAATGGGGCTTATAAATTTAGATGAGATAATCTTTAGCGATGAGATTAAAAATGAGTGGAATGATTTTGATTTTTACGAACAGCTTAAAAATGGCAATAAATTTATAAATCCAAAGGAGTGTTAATGAGAAAATTATCCTTGATAATTTTATTAATTGTTAGCTTTTGTGGTTGTGAGGATAAAGCATCACAAACTAATAAAAATGACGCTATAGAAATTCCGCCACCAGATGTGCCAATTGCTAAAAGCGATGGTAATGCAACAATTGATAGCGACTTTCCACCAATGCCGGTAGCAGAATGATTGAGACATATGCGCTTAGTGCTAGCTTGCACCTTGTATTTATAAAGATACTTTTAGCTTTGCTTGTAGTTCATCTAGGGCTTGTGTTTATCGGTGATACAGCTAAATTTGGTTATATTAAAAGACTTATGCTTTTCTTACCGACTTATTATGTTTTTATGGCATTTATATTTTTTACTGGAATGCTAAATTTGGCTATTTTACACTTTAGTATGAGTTTATCGATTTGGATAATGATTGTATGCTGGATAGGATTAATTCCGCTTGGTGCGATTGGGTTTAAGCGGTTAAAAGCAGTAAGGGTTAATAAGGAATTTGGTAAATTTAAGAAATTTATGGCTATAAAAATATTTTGTGAAATAGCTATTGTTGGATTTGGGACATTTATTGGAATTGTATTATGAAATTTATATATCATGCTGGTGCTGGAAGCGAGAATATAGATATTGATGGCGATAGCTTTAGCCATTTAAAAGCTCTTAGATTGACTCAAGGTAAAAGAGTAGATATAAGAAATTTAAAAGATGGATATAGCTATATTTATGAGATTATTAGTATGGATAGAAGGCGAGCTAGCTCGGAATTAGTGTTTAAATCATTAATCCCTTTTGTAGAGCATAAATTTGAGCTAGCGTGGGCAGTAGTTGATCCTAGCGTAATAGAAAAGAGCTTGCCAAGTCTAAACGAGCTTGGTGTAGGGCGTTTAAATTTAGTATATTGTGAGTTTTCTCAGCGAAATATTAAGATAAATTTAGAGCGATTAGAGCGGATTTTAATTAGTAGTTCTCAGCAGTGCGGTAGGAATTCTATCATGGAGATTGTGGTTTTTAATAGTATTGATGAGCTTTTAGCTTATAAAAGCGATGTAGCACTTATTGATTTTGGTGGGGCGAGTTTATCTGGATATGAGGGCAAAGAGATGCTTTTTATCGGGCCAGAAGGTGGATTTAGTCAAAATGAAAGAGATAAAATAAGAATTAAATTTGCTCTAAATTCTCCATATATACTTCGTTCAAATAGTGCCATTATCGGCGTTGCTAGTAAGATTTTGATATAGATTATGGAAGTTATAGTAATTTTAATGATATGTTTAGCGCGTGCAATTATATGTGCGTTACCTGGATTTATTCTTGGATTTTTTTATGATTTGCAAGAGCGTAAAAAGTATATATTTTTAGCTTGTGCTTTTATGTTTAGTTTATATTTAGCATTTACAAGGCCTGAAGGGATAGGTTTTTGGGGAATTTTAATTGGATTTATAGAGGATTTTGGCGGAATTTATATAGGGGCTTTTATCTTTATAGGACTTAGAAATATGGCTAAAAAATTCGGCCTTTGTAAGATTTGTGATAAATTTAGGAGAAAGCGTGAAAACTCTAACAATAATTGATACTTTTGGATTCTTTTTTCGTCTATATTATGCTATGAGTGGTTTGAAAAATAAAGATGGCAAACCAAGCGGAATGATTCATGGATTTGCTAATTTTATAGCAAATTTAAAGCAAGAATTTCATAGTGATTATATTGTTTTTGCCCTTGATAGCGGAGGTAAAACTTTTAGAAATGATATAGATCCAAATTATAAAGCTAACCGCTCAGAAGCTCCAAAGGAGCTAAAAGAGCAGCTTCCAATATGTATTGATATGATTGAGAGAATGGGCTTATGTAGCCTAAGAGTTGAAGGATATGAGGCTGATGATATTATTGCAAGTTTTATCAAAAATAATCCACAAGATGATTTATTAATTAAAGTAGTTACTCATGATAAGGATCTATATCAGTTAATCAATGATAGAGTAAGCATTTATAGTCCAGCTAAAAAGGAGTTATATGATAGGGATGGTTGTTATGAAAAATATGGCATATATCCTGAGCAGGTTAGAGATTTTTTAGCATTAACTGGTGATAGTGCCGATAATATCCCAGGTGTTAAGGGTATTGGAGATAAGGGCGCAAAGAAGCTTTTAGATGAGTTTGGAACTATTGAGAATTTGTATGAGAATTTAAATCAAGTCAGAAATGAGCGAACTAAAAATTTGCTTTTTGATGGTAAAGAGAGTGCTTTTATATCTAAGAGACTCGCAAGTTTATATGATGGGCTTAAAACACCTGATTTACAAAATGCCAAATTTCCTCAACACAATCCACTTATAAATATACAAGATATTCTAAAAGAGTACTCATTAAATCGCCTTTTAGCTAATCTTAGAAGTGATGAGCCAGTAAAGGAGCTAAGTTTTGAGCCGGTTTTGATTACTGATGAGTATGAGCTAGAAAGGATTTTAGGGGGTATTAGTAGTGATACGCTAATTGCTTTTGATACTGAAACAACTAGCATAGAGGCTAGAGAAGCTAAAATTGTAGGATTTAGCTTTTGTTTTAATGAACAAAAGAGTTACTATGTTCCTATAAATCATAGCTATCTTGGTGTACCTAATATGGTTAGCTATAAAGTGGCAGCTTGGGCAATTGAGCAGATTTTTTCAGCTTTTGTAATTGGGCAGAATTTAAAATATGATTTTAAAATTATACTAAATAATTTTGGCATAAAACCACCGAAAAATTATGCTGATACGATGATAATGGCATGGCTAGATAATCCAAGTACAAGTGTAGGAATGGATGCACTAGCTAAAAAACTTTATGATTATGATACGATTAAATTTGAAAGCGTTGTAAAAAAGGGTGAAACCTTTGCTAGTGTAGAACTAGAGAGCGCAGCAAAATATGCAGCTGAAGATGCGTGGATAACGCTTAGATTTTATAACAGTTTTTGTAAGAAACTTGAGCCTAATATGCTAAAAATTGCAAAAGAGATTGAATTTGATTTTATATTAACTTTACTTGATATGGAAGATAATGGAATTAAAGTAAATCAATCTAAGCTTAGGGAGTTAATTGATAAAAATAATATCCAGTTAGAGAGCTTAAAGGTTCAAATTTATGAGCTATGTGGAATAAAATTTAATATAAACTCTACTAAACAGTTAGGTGAAGTGCTGTTTGATGAACTAAAGCTTCCTAGCAAAAAAAAGACAAAAACTGGTTATAGCACCGATGAGAGTGTGCTTAGTGAGTTAGTAGAGCTTCATCCATGCGTCGCTAAAATCTTAGAGTATAGAGAGCTTTATAAGCTACAAAGTACATATTGTGAGCCGATTTTAAATTTAGCTCAAAAGGATGTTGATAGCAGGGTTTATACCAGTTTTATTCATACTGGTACAGCAACTGGTAGGTTAGCTAGCAAAAATCCAAATTTGCAAAATATCCCAGCTCGTGGAAGTTATGCTAAGCCGTTTAGAGCAGTATTTGAAGCAAAAGATGGTTATAGTCTTTTAAGTCTTGATTACTCCCAAATTGAGCTTAGATTGCTAGCACATTTTAGTGAGGATGTAGCACTTGTAGAGGCATTTAAAAGTGGTAAAGATATTCATGCTCAATCAGCTATAAATATCTTTGGTGAGTCAAATGAGCAAAATAGAGCAATTGCAAAATCTATAAATTTTGGATTAATATATGGTATGGGAGTGAATAAACTTAGTGCTAATTTAGATATTGACAAAAAGGCAGCTAAAGAGTATATTACTAGATATTTTAATGCATTTAGTGGCGTTCAAGATTATCTTCAAAGTATAAAAGATAGCGCCAAAAGAGATGGATTTGTAGAGACTTTACTTAATAGGCGTAGGTATTTTGATTTTTCTAATGCCTCAGCTATGCAGGTTGCAATGTATGAAAGAGAAGCAGTAAATAGCAAATTTCAAGGCAGTGCTGCAGATATTATTAAGCTTGCAATGCTTAAAATTCGCCCAATGTTAGGCGATGCAAAGATGTTGCTTCAAATTCATGATGAGTTGATTTTTGAAGTTAGTGATGATATAGCACAGGAGTTTGGAGCACAAGTGGCTAATGTTATGAGCAGTGTTGTAAATTTAAATGTTCCATTGGTCGTGAACTATAATATAGCAAAAAATTGGGCTAATCTAAAGTAATTTGGTAAAATTCAGTTAAATTTTTGTTAAATTATGTAATAATTAAATAATTTTTAAAATGGGGTCTTTATGGATATTTCTACTATTTTAGGGATGGTTTTTTCCATCGCAAGTATCTCGGTTGGAGATATTTTAGAAGGTGGTAATCCTTTGCATGTTTTGCATCTTAGTTCTGTACTCATTGTTATACCTACAGCGATGTTCTCATCTATGACTGCTACAAACAAAAAATATATCAAGGCTACTTTTCAAGAGCTAAAGATTGTATTTAAAGGCTCTGGTGTAGATATGAGTGCTAGGATTGCAGAGCTAGTAGAGTATAGTACGCTAGCTAGAAAAAATGGAATTTTGTCTTTAGAACAAAAGGCTATGGCGGTTGAAGATGAATTTTTGCAAACCGGGCTTAATATGTTAGTTGATGGTCAACCTATAAATGAAGTCAAAGAGCATCTAGAGTTATCTATTCAGACAACTGAAGAATATTATCACGAGTGTGCGCATTATTGGATTAGAACTGGTGAGAGCTGCCCGACATTTGGACTAGTTGGGGCGGTTATGGGTCTTATGCTTGCATTACAACTACTTGATAATCCTGCTGCGATGGCTGCTGGTATTGCTTCGGCATTTACAGCGACTGTTACTGGTATTATGGGTTCGTATGCTATTTTTGCTCCGTGGGGTAATAAAATGCTAAACAATGCAAAAGACATCATAAAAGAAAAAGAGATGATCCTAGAAGCGTTAATCGGTATTGCTGAAGGAGCAAATCCAAGAAGCTTGGAAGCAAAATTATTTAACTTCCTAGATAAAAATGAACCAAGAAATTCACAATTTAACTAAGGTAGAATATGGCAAAAAAGAAAAAAGCACAAGAGTGTCCAGCAGGTGAGAAATGGGCTGTTCCATATGCGGATTTTCTCTCTTTGCTTTTGGCACTTTTTATTGCACTTTATGCAATTTCAGCAATTAATAAAGCCAAAATAGAGGCATTAAAGACTGAATTTATAAAGATTTTTGATTTTCCTGATACTCACTCATTAAAAGATACTAAAAAACCATCAAGAAGTGATAAGGAATTTGATAGTCCTAGTATTACAATGCAAGTACAAAATGATGCGCCAACAAATGTAAATGTAAATAATGAAAGATATAAAGTTACACTAGATCAAGCAGAAAATCAAGTGGCGATTGATTTGCCAGCAAACATTAAATTTGATCATCAAAGTTCAAAAATTTATAATCCAGATGTGATAAACTTTATCAATATTGTATCTATGATTATAAATAAAATTCCAGCTTCTGTAGCTGTGGATATTAGAGGTTATGCTGATGATTTTGGCGATTACACTGCTGATTATAGGCTAGGAATCGAGCGTGCTTATAGCGTGTTTGCAATGCTGGCAAACAACGGTGTAGATACTAAAAGAATGCGTATAACATCATTTGGTGATAGTGTAAATATTATAAATAGTGATTTAAAAATTGCTAAAATATATTTTAAGATTGATGTTAAAGATAAAGCGCTTCAAAAATCAGTTTTAGATATACTTAGTGAGCTTAAATAAAAATCATTATCATTTTATATTAAGTTATATATAAGTTTAAATTTGATAACCTACGGGTTAAATTTAATTTAAGGAGTATAAAATGGCAGTAAAAATTACTGATATATGCATTAGTTGTGGTTCTTGTATTGATGAGTGTCCAGTTGGCGCAATTGTGGATGACGTAGATAATCCAACTGGTGAAGATACTTATTATGTTTATGCTGATAAATGTGTTGAATGCGTAGGTCATAATGATGAACCAGCCTGTGCTAACGCCTGTCCAACTGATGGATGTATTGTTTGGAGTGATATAGTAGAAGGTCAGCCAAGCAGAGATGACATTGGTGCCAATTTAAGAGATGGCACAAACCCTGTAGTAGCTTAATCTAACTATAATTAAAAAAGATTACTATTTTTTTAAGCTTAGTTTTGATATAATCACGATTTTTAAAACCTGATTAATAGGAGATCGATATGGAACAAACTCTATCAATAATTAAACCAGATGCGACAAAAAAGGGCGTAATAGGTAAAATTATCGATAGATTCGAAAGCAATGGGCTTAGAATCGCAGCAGCTAAAAAAGTACAATTAAGCGTTGAAGATGCTAAAAAATTTTATGAGGTACATGCTAGTAGGCCATTTTACAATGATTTAGTCGAATTTATGACTAGTGGCCCAGTGGTAGTAATGGTACTTGAGGGCGAAAATGCTGTTTTAAAAAATAGAGAATTAATGGGCGCTACAAACCCTAAAGAGGCGGCACCTGGTACTATTAGAGCTGATTTCGCTGAGAGCATTGACGCAAACGCAGTCCATGGTAGCGATAGTTTAGAAAATGCTAAAATTGAGATTGCATTTTTCTTTGCTAGTAGAGAGATCTGCTAAGGTTATTTAATTGAAAATTCGCTTTGATAAGCTAACTACTACGCCAGTTAATTTTGAAAGTAGTATTGATGGAGTTAAATTTAGCGGTAGTATTAAAAAAACTACTCTGAATTTAGCCAAGTGCAGCGGTAGATTAATCGGTGAATTAGAGCATATTTGTGATAGTTGTGGCACTGATATAGTTTTAAGCCTAGATGAAGAACTAAATCTAATTTTAAGCGATGGTATCTATAAAGATAGTGATAATGAGCTAAGCAATACCATAGAATTTTTTGGTGGTATAATAGATACAGATGAGATCTTAATTGGTGAGTTAGAGGCCTTTAAAAGCGATTATTTTTATTGTGATAAGTGTAAAATTTTAGAAGGAGAGTAAAATGGCAGTACCTAAGCGTAGAGTGAGTCATACAAGAGCTGCAAAGCGTAGAACCCACTATAAAGTTACATTACCAATGCCGGTAAAAGATAAAGACGGCAGCTGGAAAATGCCTCACCGTGTAAATAGAACAACTGGCGAGTACTAATATAAACGATGATTAAAATAGCAATTGACGCTATGGGCGGGGATTTTGGTGCTGAGCCAATTATAGCTGGAGTTATTGAAGCTTTAAAACAAAGAGAGTTTCAAGCTTATTTAGTAGGTGATGAGAGTAAGCTAAAATCCCTTATTCCACATAAATACTCTAAATTTATTACTTTTGTTCAATCTAGCGAAGTGTTTGCTATGGATGAGAGTGCTACTGATGCGCTAAAACGTAAAGAAAGTACGATATTCAAAGCTGTCGAGCTAGTTCGTAGTGGAGATTGTAAAGCAGTAGTATCAGCCGGTCATAGTGGTGCTAGTATGAGTTTAGCAACTTTACGTCTTGGACGAGTAAAGGGTATTAGTAGGCCAGCAATTGCTACTTTAATGCCTACAACACAGGCTAATCAAAAAACATTGGTCTTAGATGTTGGTGCAAATGTTGATTGTAAGGCAGAAAATTTATTTGAATTTGCTATTATGGGCTATGCTTATGCTAAAGAGATTATGAGGATTGATAATCCTAGAATTGGTCTACTTAGCAACGGTGAAGAGGATTGCAAAGGTAATGAAATTACAAAAGATGCATTTGAAATGCTTAAAAAACTCGATAGTTTCATCGGAAATGTAGAGGGTAATCAAATTTTTGATGGAAGTGTTGATGTTATCATCTGCGATGGATTTGTTGGTAATATTTTATTAAAAACCAGCGAAGGTGTTGCTAGTGCAATTACTAAAATTATCAAACAAAGTGTTAAAAAATCTCCGCTTGCAATTTTAGGTGCGATTTTGATGAAGAGTGTATTTAGAGGGCTTAAGAACCAGATTGATTATGATGAATATGGTGGTGCACCGCTTCTTGGTGTAAAAGATTGTGTAATCATCAGCCATGGTAAATCAAGTTCAAAAGCTATTAAAAATGCAATATTCCAAGCTCTTAAATTCTCAGAATCTAGCATAAATGAGGTTATTTCAAATGAGCTTACAAAGTTTGCAAAATGACTAAAGCTTCGTTAATTTCAATTGGTGCTTATGCTCCTAAAGATATTCTTACAAATTATGATTTAGAAAAGATAGTTGATACTAGCGATGAATGGATAACTAAGCGTACTGGAATTAAAGAGCGTCGTATCGCTAAGGATGAATTTACAAGCGACTTAGGTTATAGGGCGGCTTTGCAAGCTTTGGAGCGCTCAGGATTAGATAAGAGTGATATCGATGCTGTAATATGCGCTACTATTACACCAGACTATTTTTGCATGCCTTCAACTGCTTGCGTGATCGCAAATAAACTAGGCCTAAAAGATGTAACAGCCTTTGATATTAGTGCGGCTTGTACAGGATTTATCTATCTTTTAGAGTTAGCTAAATCTATGATTGAAAGCGGTGCTAAGAGAAATATTTTAATTATTGGAGCTGAGAAAACTAGTGCGATTATGGACTGGAGTGATCGTAGTATTTGTGTGCTTTTTGGTGATGGAGCAGGTGCAGCCGTAGTTAGCGCAAGAGATAACAATCCAATTTTAGATGTACATACTTCAAGCGATGGAAGCAAAGGTGAGCTATTAATAACTCCGGGTTGTGCTATTGTAAATCCTGCAAATAAGGATACTATAGAAAATCGACTAAATTTTATGAAAATGTCTGGTAACGATGTTTTTAAAATCGCCGTAAATACTCTAACAAAAGATGTGGTTAATATTTTAGAGAAAAACCAAATTTCATCAGATAATATAGATCTTTTTATCCCGCATCAAGCAAATTTAAGAATTATAGAGGCCGTAAAACAAAGATTAAATTTTAGCGATTCTCAATGTGTTGTAACTGTGCAAAAGTATGGTAATACTAGCTCGGCATCTATTCCTATGGCGATGAATGATGCCTATGAGAATAGTAGACTTAAAAATGGCTCATTAATATTACTTGATGCTTTTGGCGGTGGATTTACTTGGGGTTCAGCGCTTCTTTATTTTGGCGGAAAGTAGTTGATATGAATGAGAATTTAATAGCCTATTTAATTGCTTATTTAATTGGTGCAGTGCCTTTTGGTTTACTTTTTGGCTTACTTTTTGGTGGAATAAATATTAAAAAAAGTGGCAGTAAAAGTATTGGTGCTACAAATGTGTTAAGAGTAATTAAACAAAGCAATCCTGCGCTTGCTAAAAAACTTGCTATTTTAACTGTTGTGTTTGATGCGCTTAAGGGTGTAATACCTATTTTGGTTGGTAAATTTATATTTGAACTTGACATAGCTACTCTTTGGGCGATGGGAGTTTTGGCTGTTGTAGGGCATTGTTTTTCACCATATTTGATGTTTGAAGGTGGCAAGGGAATTGCTACTGGAGCTGGCGTTTTGGCGTGTTTTTTACCATTTGAGTTGATTATTGCTGTTATTGTATGGTTTATTGCTGGTAAAGTGCTTAAGATTTCTAGTTTAGCTTCACTTATAGCGCTTCTTGCAATGGTTGTATCATCATTTATATTCCACTATGATATACCTGAAATTAACACGCATGCGCCAATTTTAATTATTGCATTCATTGTAGTTTATAAGCATATGCCAAATATTAAACGCCTATTAAGTGGTTCTGAGGGCAAGGTTATTTGATTAGTGTTTTTGTTGATAGCCTTGAGTTTGATACAATAATTGGTCTTTTAGATTTTGAACGAGTCGAAGCTCAAAGAGTTTGTATTGATATGGAATTTAGCGCTGATGAATTTATAGATTATGCTAAGGTCTGTGAAGTTACACAAAGTGAATTTAAAGAGCAAAAATTTTATAAAATAGAGGATGCACTAGAGTATTTTTCTATTAAATTCAAAGAAAAGTACCCAAGTCTAAATAGTTTTTATATGAAAATTTCCAAAACTCAAATTATTAAAAATGCTACTGTAGGTGCAAAAATAATAAAGAATTATTAAAAATTGTTTAAATTTTCTTGAATTCTGGCTTAAATTTTGCTATAATCTCGCATTAAATTTTTTACTTTTAAGGAAAAGCTAATGAGAATTTTGATAGTAGAGGATGAGACTACGCTAGGCAAAACTATAGCCGAAGGTTTGCAAGAGTTTGGCTACCAAACAGATAATTCAGAAAACTTTAATGATGCAGAATATTTTATTGGTATTCGCAATTATGATCTTGTGCTTAGTGATCTTATGCTTCCAGATGGTGATGGAATTGATTTAATTAATGTTATCAAACAAAAATCTCCACGCACATCTGTAGTAATTATTTCAGCAAAAGATGATAAAGAAAGTGAAATAAAAGCTTTTAGAGCTGGTGCTGATGATTATATTAAAAAGCCATTTGATTTTGATATTTTAGTTGCTAGACTTGAGGCTAGACTTCGCTTTGGCGGTACAAATGTGATTAAAATTGATGATTTAACAATTGATCCAGATGAAGAAAAGATTACATATCAAGGCACAGAAATTGAATTAAAAGGTAAGCCATTTGAGGTTTTAACTCATCTAGCACGCCATAGCGACCAGATTGTAAGCAAAGAACAACTTTTAGATGCTATCTGGGAGGAGCCTGAGCTAGTTACGCCAAATGTAATTGAAGTTGCTATTAATCAAATTCGCCAAAAAATGGATAAACCACTTAATATTTCCACAATTGAAACAGTAAGACGTCGTGGATATAGATTTTGCTTCCCCAAAAAAGCTTAAGGGCTAAATTTGCCCTACAATTAGCATCGGCTTCTACGATGCTAATTGTTATATTTTCGGTGATGTTATACCACTATATTAAGATTACAATCTTTGAAAATATAGTCCAAAGTCTAACTTTGGAGGCTAAGAATATCTCTGCAATGAATGAGAATGAGAGTCTTGAGTATAAAAATAGTAATTTTGATCTAATTAAAATAGTCTTAAATGATGATAATCTCACTCGGCCTGAATTTGTCTCAACTAAAGATATTAATGCTACATATTTAACGCTATATTATCCATATCAAAACCGTCTTTTAGTATTAACTAAAAATACTAGCGAATATAGTTTAATAGTAGATCAAATTTTAGTTGATATTTTAATCATTAATTCCACAGCAATATTTTTAATTTTATTTTATGCGCTATTTCTATCTAGAATGTTGCTAGCGCCTCTTCGTTCGTTTTGTCTAAAGCTTGGGCAGTTAAATGAGAGATTTCTTCAAGAAGTTGAGACAGATGAATTGCCGGTAGAATTTAAGCCTTTGGGTGATGGAGTAAATAGATTAATTGGTAGGATTTTGACCTTTGTACAGTATCAAAAGGAGCTTTTTATTGGAGCTGCGCATGAGCTAAAAACACCACTGGCAGTAATGAAAACTAAAAACGAAGTTACCCTTATTAAAGAGCGTGATACTCAAAAATATATTGATACATTAAAAAACAATAATGAATCTATAAATCAGATGAATAAAATGATTAGTTCAATTTTGGAGATTGGTAGACAAGAAGGCGCACAGTTTGAACAGCCAGTGATGACTGATATGATTGCTTATATAAATGAGATTGGTAATAATTTCTTAATTCTTGCAAAAGGTGATGATAAAAATATTAGAATGAGTTTGCGCCCTCATAGTCTTAAGATTATGATCCAGCCAACTCTATTTTTACATGTATTGCAAAATTTTGTCCAAAATGCAATTAAATTCTCTCCAAAAGGTGCCACGATTGAGATAAATTCTACACTCGCAAACGGTGAATTTATCGTTCGTGTGATTGATGAAGGGATTGGAATTGATGAGAGCAAGGATCTTTTTGCTCCATTTAAGCGCTATGGAAATAGCAGCGGGGCTGGACTTGGATTGTTTTTAGCTAAGGGAGCAGTACAAGCACTTGGCGGAAGGATTGAACTGCGTAATCGCATAGATAGAAGTGGAACGATAGCGACGCTAACGCTACCTATACGAAATAGTAAATATAAAAAATAAATTTAAAAGAGATTTAATGTCAAAAAGAGTTGCAGTTATTGATCTTGGATCAAATTCGGCTAGAATGGCGATATTTGAACGGACTAGTAGGCTTGGGTTTTTTATTCTTCGTGAGTATAAGGTAAAGGTACGTCTTGGAGAGGGCGCTTATGAGCGTGGTGGAGTATTGCAGCCTCAAGCAATGGATAATGTTTTACATGCATTTAGTGAATTTAAGCATTTTTTGAGAATTTATAAGGTTAGTAAGGTTTTATGTACCGGTACTTCAGCTTTGCGTGACGCACCAAATTCGAATATCTTTATTAATATGGTAAAAAGAGAGCTAGGATTAAATTTGCGAGTGATAAGTGGAGATATGGAGGCTTTTTATGGAGGGCTTGCAGCACTAAATCTACTTAGCCCTCTAAATGAGGCTACTACGATTGACATTGGAGGCGGCTCGACTGAGCTGGCTAAAATCAAAGATGGTAAAATCGTAGATATCATTTCGCTTGATATTGGTACAGTTAGATTAAAAGAGCTATTTTTTGATAAGGGAGATATAGATGGAGCAATTAAATTTACTCAAGAGATAATTGCTCAAATTCCATCGCACTTTATAAATGAAAATATAATAGCAATTGGCGGAAGTTTACGAGCTATATCTGGTGCGATTATGCAGTTGCAAAATCATCCAATTAGATTAGTGCATAATTTTACTTATGAGTATAAAAATTATCTGAATTTAATTAGTAAAATTGCTACAGATAAGGAATTTGATTTAAAAAATATAGCCATTAAAAAAGATCGATTTGATACTATTAGGCAAGGTGCGTTAATTTTTAGCACTGCTGCTAGAGCGCTTGAGGCTAAGATGGTCTATACTAGTGGTGTTGGGATTAGAGAGGGAGTATTTTTGGCTAATCTTCTAAGGCCAAATTTAAAATCCAAAGAGCTAATCCAAATGCCACAAAAGTATAAAATAGCCTTTCCAAAAGGCTTTAATCCAAGTCTTAGGAGCCTTCAAGATAGATTTGCTAAGCGTGATAATAGTATTACTACAAAGCATGTAAAGACTCTATTTGAGATTTTAGCTCCACTTCATAAGCTTAATCCAAGCTATCTAAATGAGCTTATAATTGCTTCTAAACTCTATAATATCGGTAGAAGTGTTGGTTTTTATTTGGAGAATTCTCATAGTGGATATCTTGTGAAAAATGCTCTAAATTACGGCTACACGCATCAGCAAAAGGCGTTAATCGCTGCTATGATTGAGTATCAGGGTAAGGCTATAAATAGTCTTGGTGAATTTGAAAAATTGCTTCCTAGTATTGATGTAGTTAGATGGCTTAGCTTTATTCTTGGACTTGCTGGAGCATTGAGCCTTAGTCCAAATATTAGTTTTGAATTTAATTCAAATACTTTATATATTAAAGGTGCAAAGAATTTTTTTATGTTAAAAAATGAGATAAGAAAACTAATAAAGCCTGAGATTTTTGTGATTTCGTTTGAGTAGGTTGAATTTGATAGGTGTCAAATTCAACCAAATACCTTAAAATCTTCTACCAATTGTAAATTCAAAGCTGCTTGTGTCATCGCCTTTTTTATCATCTAGAGCTTGAGCGTAAAATAATTGAAGTGGTCCAATAGGAGTAATCCACTCAATACCAGCTCCAGCACTAGAACGCTTAATCTCATTAATATCACTATGACCAATCATACCATAATCATAGAAAATCACTCCACGCATTTTAAGGCGATTAATGATTGGAAAGCTTAGTTCAAATGAGTTATTGAAGCTGATTTTACCGCCAGTTTCAATAATTTCACAGCCATTTATTACAGTGCCATTGCTATTTTTAGGATTGCAGATTTTTTTCTTTGGTGTAACTGATCTGCTATCATAACCTCTAATTGAGTTAATTCCACCTAAAAATAGCTTTTCATTAATAGGCAATTTTGAGCTATCATCATTATAAATATATCCAAATCCAGATTTATATCGTAAAATTAAATCCATATCTATATAGTCTTGTAAACCTTGATAAATATTAAATGTAGTTCGGCTTTTGATAAACTCCATATCGCCTCCAAGGCCAGCATACTCTAGGCTAGTTGATGCAATGATACCACTTCGTGGAACATAGTAATCATCGGTATTGTTAAATGATATACTAGGAGTTAATGCGCTTTTAATATTTACGCCATTTTGATATCCAGCATCTCTATAAAATGCATCTAACCCATCTATCTCGCTACGCTCAATTTGGTAGCTTAAATATGCGTTTATATATCTGCCTAACTGTCTTCCTCCTATAATATTAGCTCCATAGTTTTGCTCATCATACTCATCCCAGCTATAATCATTAGCAAACAGCCCCCCACCAAGACTATAAGCTGAGTCATTTACACGTGGATTGGTTAAATTTATATTTCCACTTAATGTATCATCGCTTTTATCAACCATAATGCTGCCTTTATATCCAGAGCCAAATACATTTGAGTCGCTTACTCCGGCATTTAATAGCAATCCATCGCTACTTCCATAGCCTATACCGCCTACAATACTACCAGTTGAGGTTTCTTTTACGGCTATTTCTAAGTCGATTTGGTCTTTATCTACACGTTTTTCGATTATCTGGACATCTTCAAAATAACCGCTTCTTTTTAATGCATTTTTAGAGTCTATAAGATCGGTTTTATTATATAAATTCCCTTCTGTTAAATATAGCTCACGCCTAATAATCCGATCAGCTGTACGATCATTTCCGCTTATTATCACATCTCTTATATATACCTTTTCTTTAGGAATTACCTCATAGACTATATCAGCAGTATAATCGCTATTTTTTGTAATATTTGGATGAACTTTTACATAAGCAAAGCCCTTATTTGCTACTATATTTTCTAGAGTGCTAATGTCTAATTTCATCCATGATGAGTTTAATATATCACCTTTTTGCAGCTTAAAATCATCAATTATTTCAGCTGTATCAAGTTCTAAAAACTCAGGCGCTTTAATACTAATTTGATTAGCTTTATAAATTTCACCCTCACTGATATAATAGGTCAAATCAGCTTTGTAATTATCAAAATGAGCGTTTAAATTTGGTGCTGAGACGCTAGCGTCTAAGTAGCCTTTTTTTAGATATTCATCTTGAATTTTGGCACTATCACCTGGGAGTTCATAAATTTTAGCTTTGCCATCATTTAATCCCCACATCCATCCCATAAATTCTCTACTTTTATTTGCTACGGCTGGTTCGATATCTGAATAATCTAATGCTTTAGCTCCTACTAAATTTACATTTTCGATTATGATATTTTCACCTCTATTTACTGTTAGAGTTATATGAAGTGAGTTTTTATTCTCATTTATTGGTACAATATCGGTAGTTACAACAGTATCAAAATAACCTCTAGCTTCATAGAATTGACGAATTCTAATTTTGGTATTATTTAGTGCAAACTCATCATACATTTGACCTTTTTTGATATCTATTATTTGTTCAATGGATTTTTGATCATTTGTAACAACACCATTAATATCAATTTTAGCAATTACTGGCTTTTCGACCAAATTTACTATTATATTGCCTGCATTTTCTTCGATAGTAATATTTTCAAAATACCCTTGTTTGTATAAATTTATAATAGCACGATTAGCGATCTCATCGCTAAAATTACTACCAACTTTTAGCCCGCTAATATCAGTTGCACTCTCATTAGAGAGATGTAAAAGACCGTTAAATGTAATACTCTGAATCTGAGTAGCCTCCAAAGCGGCTGCTACAATAAAGCTTGAAAGTACTGCTTTTTTCATAAAATTACCTAAAAATAAAATGGGTAAAATGGTATCATAAATATTTTTAACTTTTGATTAAGTAGCCTTTTGGACTAAATTTGATATAATCGCACGCTAAAAATTTCTAAGGAAACACTATGCATGTAGGGATTATTGGACTTGGGCTTATTGGCGGGTCTTTAGGTTTGGCACTAAAAGATATGAAGCTTATTGCCAAGGTTAGTGGATATGATTTAGATAAAAATAATGAAAATGATGCACTAAATTTAGGGCTTGTTGATGATATTATAAGCTTTGAAGAGATGAAAAAAAGCTGTGATATGATATTTTTAGCAATTCCAGTTGAAGCCATTATTAAGGTTATGCAAAACTTAAAAGATATCCCAAGCAATACTACAATTGTTGATCTTGGTTCAACAAAGGAGCAGATTTTACGCTCATGTCCAACTGAAATTAGGAGCAATTTTGTTGCAGCTCATCCTATGGCTGGAACAGAAAATTCAGGACCAAAGGCTGCTTTTAAAACTTTGTTAAATGGCGCTGTAGTAGTAATTTGTGATGATAAAAGCGCTGGAGAATTTCATATTAAAAGAGTTGTTGAGATTTTAAGTCATGCTGGGATGAAGATTGTATTTATGGATTCAAAAAGTCACGACCATCATGTAGGAATTATCTCACATTTGCCACATGTAATTAGCTATAGTTTGGTAAATTCGACCTTAAAAGAGGAAGATAAACGAAATATTTTACTTTTAGCAGCTGGTAGCTTTAGTGGAATGGCAAGAATAGCAAAGTCTAATCCGCAAATGTGGAGTGATATTTTTAAACAAAATAAAGATAATCTTTTAGAAGCAATTACATCATTTAAAAATGAACTTGAAATTTGCGAAAATATGATAAAAAACGAGAAGTGGGATGAGTTAAAAGAGTGGATGGAGACTGCACGCGCTTTAAGAGAGATACTTTAATACTATTTATTGAATTTATTTAGATAGAATTTTGCGATTTAAATTTAGTAAAGGATAGTTGTGAGAGGTTCAAAGGTTAAAACTTTTATATTTGCATTGATTTTTATCGGACTTATTTTTGGTGTTGTTGGAGTATTAAACTCAAATTCAATGGATTCAGAACCACCAAAAATATCTATAAATAGTGAAATTTACTGGAATCAAAAGACTCCAATTGATCTAAATATTAGTGATAATGGTACACTACAATCATTTAAAGTTACATTAGTAGATGGACAAAGCGCTCATATTATAATGGATGAAAAATTTAATGAACCACAAAATCAAGCACAGATAAATTTAAAATTTCCAAAAAGTCTAATTTTAGATAAAAATCGTGCATATGAGCTATTAATAGAAGCAAAGGATTCTAGTTTTTTAGGTGGAAATGTAGCTAGTAAAAAGGTAAATTTGATAATTGATAGTAAAAATCCTCAAATTCAACTCATAAACCAATCATATAAAATTACTAAAGGTGGCTCAGCTGTTGTAGTTTTTAAAGCAGTTGATGAGAATTTACAAAGTGTTTATATCCAAAACGGAGATCGAATTTTTAAACCAACTAAATTTGTAAAAGATGGTTACTGGGCTTCTTTGCTCGCATGGGATTTACAAAGCCCAAATTTTAAAGCTAGAATTGTGGCTGTAGATAAAGCCGGTAATAAGAGTTTCTCAAGTATTGGCTACTATTTGCAAGATCGTAAATATAAAGAGTCTAGAATTGCTTTGAGTGATAGATTTTTAGATGGTAAAATTGATGAGCTAGCCAACCAATATGCTCAAAATTATCCAGAGCTTGATAGACTTGCAAAGTTTAAATTTGTAAATGAAACTCTAAGGGATTCAAACGAAGATATGATTCATAAGATAACTTCAGCAGTGCCAGAGGAGATTATAGATAGCTTTTATATTGAACCATTCTATCCGCTTAGAAATGGTGCAGCAGTAGCAAGTTTTGGAGATCATAGATTTTATACTTATAATGGAGAAGATGTAAGTCAAAGCTGGCATATGGGGCTAGATCTTGCTAGTACAGCTATGGCATCAATTGATACGCAAAATGCAGCTTTTGTGGCATATAATGATTTAAATGGAATTTATGGTGAGAATATTATTTTATATCATGGATTTGGACTTTATACACTTTATGGGCATTGTAATGGTACTTTGGTTAAACCTGGTGAGCATATTGGAGCTAAGCATATAATTGGTAAAACTGGCACTAGCGGATTAGCGCTTGGCGATCATTTGCACTTTGGGGTGTTAATTCAAGGCGTTGAGGTTAGGCCTGAGGAGTGGATGGATAGAAAATGGATGAAAGATAATATCTATGATATTTTAAATTCAGCCAAAAAAGCTATAAAAGGCTGAAATTTTAAGATTTTTTAATCCTTTTATGATTATAATTTGCAAAATTTTAAGGAATATTGTGAAACAAAGAACTATAGGAAAACGAGTAGAAGGAGTCGGAATTGGTCTTCACAAAGGTGAGCCAATTAAGCTGATTTTAGAGCCTTTAGAAGCTGATAGCGGAGTAGTATTTTATAGAAGTGATAAGGCTACAAGTTTTAAAGCTGAGCCAAGTAGTGTATTAAATACTCAGATGGCTACAGTAATTGGCAATGAAAAGGCTACAGTATCAACTATCGAACACCTAATGAGTGCGATAAATAGCTATGGAATTGATAATATCAGAGTTATTTTAGATGCAAATGAAGTACCAGTGATGGATGGAAGTGCTATTAGTTTTTGTATGATGCTCGATGAGGCTGGTATAGTCGAGCTAGAAGCCGATAAAAAGGTGATAGTAGTTAAGCGAGAAGTAGAGGTAAGAGAGGGCGATAAATATGTCAAATTAACTCCATCAACTAATCCAAAATTTAACTATACAATTAAATTTGAAAATCCAGTAATTGGCTTACAAAGTTATACTTTTGAATTTAGTAAAGAAAATTTTATAAATCAAATAGCAAGGGCTAGGACTTTTGGATTTTTAAAAGATGTACAAAAACTAAATTCAATGGGGCTAGCACTGGGCGGAAGCTTAGATAATGCTGTAGTAATAGATGGTGGTAAAATATTAAATCCTGAGGGGTTAAGATTTGAAAATGAATTTGTCCGTCATAAAATTTTAGACGCAATTGGCGATATAAGCTTACTTGGAGCACCTATGATTGGAGATTATGAAGCTTTTGCTGGAAGTCATGATTTAAATCATAAATTAACTGTAGCACTATTAAGCGATGAGAAAAATTATGAGATTATAACTCTAAGTGAAGCAACACAAAAAGAGTATGAAAAGGCATTTGCATAAAAAAGGTTGATATATTAGTAATTTGCCTTAGTTCACCTTTGCTTGTGGGTGTATATTTAGGTGGAAATTTAATTGAGCAGATTAAGAGCGATGAAAAAGCAAGCGAATCCTTAGGAGAGATTTTGGGTTTGCTAAGTGCTAAATTTGAGATTAGTAAAATTATTTATGCTAATGGGCCAGGAAGCTTTATGGGGCTAAAGGTTGCTTATTTGACACTTTGTACTTTTTGCGTGGCTCGTGGGTTAGAGTTTTATGGAGTTGATGGATTTGCTTTAAATGGGGCTAAGCCAATTAGAGCCAATAAAAATATGAGTTTTGTGCTAAAAAATGGGGCTATTAGTCTACAAAGAGTTGAACCGTATGAATTTGAATTGCCAATAAGTTTAGATGGTTTGGAGTTGATAGCTGATGCATTGCCAAATTATGTTATAGATGCAGTTTAGGAGATTATAATGACAATATTTACACCAGCAACAAGTGCGAATTTGGGGCCTGGATTTGACTCTTTGGGTCTAGCTTTAAAGCTTTATAATGAGGTTAGCATCACTGAACAAAAGATTAGCTCTATTAATATTATAGGTGAAGGAAGCGATAAAATTGCTTTGAAAAAAAATAATACATTTGTGAATATTTTTAATGAAACTATTGCTAGCTTAAATGGTAAGAGTTTAAATTATAAATTTAACTTTGTAAACAATATTCCCTTTTCAAGAGGATTAGGAAGCTCTAGTTCGGTTATAGTTGGCGCTATTGCGGCTGCTTATTATATCGCAGGATTTAAGGTTGAGCGTAGCGTAATTTTGGATAAAGCTTTACAGTATGAAAATCATCCTGATAATATTTCGCCAGCCGTTTGGGGTGGATTTACAGTAAATATTGTTAGTGGCGATTCAGTTTTTACTCAAAGAACAGATATTGATTCAAATTTAAAAGCTGTGGTTGTTATTCCAGATGAGCCGATGAATACCAAGCAAAGCCGTGGCAAACTCCCGGCAAACTATACAATGAGCGAGTGCGTAAGCAATCTTAGTCATGCTGCTTACTTAAGTAGCTGTTTTATTAAAAAAGATTATAATAATTTACGTCTTGCAAGTATTGATAAAATGCATGAAGAGTGCAGAATGAGTGCTTTGCCAGAGCTTTTTAGGGTTAAAGAAGTAGCATATGCTAATGGTTCTTTAATGAGTACACTCTCAGGAAGCGGATCAAGCTTTTTGAATTTAACCTATGATGATAGAGCGCAAGCTTTAGCGCAGGCTTTGCAGAGTGAGTTTAGTAAATTTAGAGTTGTAATTTTAGATATTGACAACGATGGATTTAATATAAAAAGCTAAAAATAAAGAAAACTAAGATATAATAGTGCGAAAATTTCATAAACCTATTAGAATGTGCGTGGTTTGCAAGGGCAGATTTTACCAAAAAGAGCTTTATAAATTCCGATCATTAAATGGCGAAATAATCTTAAATTTAGGTAACGCCAGATCATTTTATATCTGTGAAAATTGTATCCAAAAAGATATAAAAGATCTTAGAAAACCACTTACAAAATTTGGTAAAAATAGTATAAATTTAAAGGAGATAATAGTCAATGGCAAAGGTTAGAATTCACGAAATAGCAAAAGAGCTAGGCTCATCATCTAAAAAAATTTTAGAGAAGGCAAAAGAGCTAGGTTTTGCGGTGACTACTGTCTCAAGCGCTGTAAGTCAAGAAGATGCTGCAAAGCTTTATGATTATGTCCAATCTGGTATAATCCCAGAGGCTAAATCGGCTAAAAAGCCAGCAGTTAAACAGTCGCTAAAAGAGGAGTCAAAACCAACTATAAAAGATGAGTCACTCAAAACTCAGCTAGCACCTGAATCAGTAAAAGTAGTAGCTGTAGAGTCAAAACAGCAGCCAGAATCCAACCAAAAAGATGAATCAAAACCTGAGAGTCTAGCAAATTCAAGTATAAATAAAAGGCGTGGCTTAGTAATTGTTAAAAAGAAAAAAGACGAACAGCCAAAAGTAGAAAAATCTAGCAGCCCAACAATGATAAATAATAAAGCACTTGAATCTATGTTTGGTAGTGGTGAGGAGAGTTTTAAAAAGAAGAAAAAAGATAAAAAACAATTTCAAGCCACTAAAAAAGAGAGCTCATCAAAGCTTGATTTAATGGGTCTTAGTGAATTTGGTGATGATATTGTAATCGATGATGAAGATGTTGTAGTGCTACCAGACCTCACAGTAAAACCGATTGAAACTGAAAGGGTTCAAACTACTAAAAAACCTCTAAATGTTTATAAACCTGCGCAAAATAGTGGCTTTAATCTTGATGGTGGAATCCAAAGAAGTAGCCGTAAAAAACATAAAAAGTTACCTAAAGATAATCAAAATGAGAGCATAACAAGTGTAGATATACCAAAAGAGATTAGAGTATATGAATTTGCTGACAAAATCAAAAAATCCCCAAGTGAGATTATTGGTAAGCTTTTTATGCTTGGCAAGATGACTACCAAAAATGACTTCTTAGAAGAAGATGAGATTGAAATTTTAGGTGCTGAGTTTGGTATTGAGATTAATATTGTAGATACTCAAGAGGAATTTGACTATGTCAAAGCTTATGAGGGTGAAGATGATCAACACTCCGAGCCTAGAGCGCCTGTAGTTACGATAATGGGGCATGTCGATCATGGTAAGACAAGCTTACTTGATTATATCCAAAACTCTAGAGTAGCAAGTGGCGAAGCCGGTGGCATCACTCAACATGTTGGCGCATATATGGTAGAAAAAAATGGCAAAAATATCACATTTATCGATACGCCAGGGCATGAGGCCTTCACTGCTATGAGAGCTAGGGGAGCTAGTGTTACTGATATTGTTATTATCGTAGTGGCTGCTGATGATGGTGTTAAACCTCAAACCAAGGAGGCTATAGCTCACGCTAAGGCAGCGGGTGTGCCAATTATCATAGCAATAAATAAAATGGATAAAGAGAGTGCTAATCCTGATTTGGTCAAAAGTGGTTTGGCAGAACTTGATATCATGCCTACAGAGTGGGGTGGGTCTTATGAGTTTGTCCCAGTGTCAGCAAAAACGGGGATGGGGATAGAAGATTTATTAGAAATAGTGCTTTTACAAGCTGAAATTTTAGAGCTAAAAGCCAATCCAAATAGAGAGGCCAAAGCTACAATTATAGAGAGTTCATTGCAAAAAGGCCGTGGCCCAGTAGCTACTGTAATAGTAGAAAACGGCACATTAAAAGTAGGTGATACTATAGTGGCTGGTGTGGCGTATGGTAAAGTAAGAGCTTTAAGCGATGATAAGGGTCGAAGCTTAAAGGCTATTAAGCCAGGAGAGTGTGGGGTATTAATAGGTCTAAGCGAAGTGCCTGAAGCTGGTGAGACGCTAATTAGCGTAAAAAGCGATAAAGAAGCCCGTGAATACGCACAGAAAAAATATGAGTATCTACGCCAAAAAGAGTTAAGCAAATCTACAAAAGTTACAATAGATGAGTTAAGCGCCAAAATCGCAGAAGGCGAGCTGAAAAACCTACCTGTAATAATCAAAGCCGATGTCCAAGGCTCATTAGAGGCTATTAAAGCTAGTCTTGAGAAGCTTAGAAATGATGAGATTAAAGTTAGCATTATCCACTCTGGTGTAGGCGGTATCACTCAAAGCGATATATCTCTAGCTAGTGCTAGTCAAAATTGCGTGATATTAGGATTTAATATCAGACCAACTGGTGATATCAAAGAAAAAGCCAAAGAAAAAGCTGTCGAGATCAAAACCTATAATGTAATTTACAATCTTTTAGATGATGTTAAGGCTTTATTAAGTGGCCTTATGAGCCCAGTTATCACTGAAGAGGATCTTGGTCAAGCAGTGATTAGACAAGTTATAAATGTACCAAAAGTCGGTCAAATCGCTGGCTGTATGGTGACTGAAGGTATTATTAGCAGGGGTGCGAAAATTCGTGTTATTCGTGATGGCGTGGTGGTATTTGAAGGCAATATCAGCTCACTTAAACGCTTTAAAGATGATGCCAAAGAGGTAGCAAAGGGCTATGAGTGTGGCGTAGGGATTGAAGGCTATAATGATATGAGAGAGGGCGATTATATCGAGAGTTATAAAGAAGTAGAGAATAAGGCTGAGATATGAATCCTGCTGAGTTAAAAAGACTTCGCACCCAAAGCATATTAAAAGAGCTAATTCCAGAAGCCCTAAGCACTCTTGAAGATGAATATTTAAAGGGACTTTGTGTTACTGATGTTGAGTGTAAAAAGGGTAGATATGATGCCTTTGTATATTTAGATAAGATGAATTTTGATGAGAAGGAACAAGCCTATATATTATCTCATCTTAAAAAGATTAGTCGCCATATCCAAAATCATTGTATGGCAGCCGAGGGGTGGTATAGGGCTCCAAATTTTCATTTTATTTTTGATGATAGATTAAAGTATCAAAATCATATAGACGCTCTATTTGCTAAGGTTGCTGATGAGTTACAAAAGGGTAAAAAGTGAATTTAGAAGAGTTAGAAAAGTTATTAAATGATTGCGGCGTGGCTCTGTATGATACAGAGATAGCCAACGAAAATGGCCGCCAAATTTATAGAGTTTATATAACCAAAAGTGGTGGTGTGAGCTTGGATGATTGCGAGGTTGTTAGTAAGCTTTTATCGCCTATTTATGATGTTATGCCGCCAGTTAGTGGGGATTGGGTTTTAGAAGTTTCTAGTCCAGGGCTTGAGCGAAAACTTAGCAAACCAGAACATTTTGCTAAGAGTATATCTGAGATGGCAAAGATTATATTAAGCGATAAAAGTGAGATAATTGGCACAATAGTAAGTGCAAATGGTGATGATATCGTAATCAATGATGGCACACAAAATATAAATTTAAATTTTAATAATATCAAAAAAGCCAAAACCTTCATCCAGTGGTAACTATGGGTGATGAGTTTTATCTATCTTTAGCCATTGATAAGGCGTGGGATTATCAGCTTTTGACCTATCCTAATCCTGCAGTCGGGGCTGTGATTTTAGATGAAAATGGCAAGATTTTATCTATTTGTGCTCATCAAAAAGCTGGAGAGGCTCACGCTGAATTAAATGCGACAAAAGAGGCCTTAGAGAGCAAAGATAGCAGTTTAAAAAGCATATTTGCCGCCGCTAAAAATCCAGATGAGCTATATAATCTAATAATCCAAAATCACCGAAATTTGCTTAAAAACTCCACCTATTATGTGACGCTAGAGCCATGCGCTCACCAAGGTAAGACGCCACCTTGTGCGAGTTTGATTCTTGCTATGGGGGCAAGGCGAGTTGTAATCGGCTCAAAGGATTTAGGAGAGCATGCTAAGGGCGGGGCTAAGCTTTTGGCTGATAATGGCGTGGAGGTAGATATTGGAGTTTGTGCTAAGGAGTGTGATGAGTTGCTTGAGCCATTTCTTAGATGGCAAAGTGGAAATTTTACATTTTTTAAAATTGCCTTAACGCAAAATGGCGTAGCAACTGGTGGAGTAATATCAAATTTAGCCAGTCGTACTCATACACATCGTCTTAGAGCGCTTGCTGAACTGATGGTAGTTGGCGGAGCTACAGTTTGCACAGATAGATCAACGCTAGATGCTAGGCTAATTAGTGGGCGTGCACCAGATATTTTAATCTACTCATCTAAAACTGAATTTGATTTACAAATACCGCTTTTTAATATACCAAATCGTAAAGTTGAAATCTCAAATTCGATAGAACCGGCTTTTAAAAAGAGATTTGTGATGATAGAAGGTGGCGAGAATTTCTTAAAAAATTTAGATTCTAGAGTAGATTGGATTCTAATTTATCGCTCAAATGAATTCAAAAGTGCTAATAATATAAATTTAGATATGAAGGTTAAAATATTACATAGAAGTATTTTTGGCGATGGAGAGCTTTTGTGGTGCAAGAGACTAGATTTAGGAATTAATGCATGAAATATGTAACTATTTTTGGCTCAGCCAGATTAGATGCTAGCAGTGAACATTATCAAAAAGCATATAAAATCGCAAAAGCTTTGGCAGCTACTGGATATGGGGTTATCACTGGTGGAGGTGGCGGCATTATGGAAGCAGCAAACCGTGGAGCATTTGAAGCTAGAGGGGATAGTATAGGGATAAATGTTATATTGCCAAATGAGCAACAGCTCAATTCTTATTGCACCAAATCGCAGACATTAAATAGTTTAAGCGAGCGAAAAAACGCTTTAATAAAAGATAGTTTTGCTTTTATTATTTTTCCTGGTGGTTTTGGAACGCTTGATGAGGCTTTTGAGGTTATTACATTGGCGCAGGCAAGGCTTAGAGATCATAAGGTGATTTTTGTTCAAAGAGATTTTTGGACGCCACTTTTTAACTTTTTAGATAATCTTGTGAATTTGGGTTTGGTTAATAAAAATAGCTATTATAGTGCTGATAATATAGATGAGATTATGGATATTTTACTTTTATAGCATAAATATAAAGCAGTGCTAGCTTATTGCTATATTATGTATGCTAAATGTCAATTTACTTAGATTATACAAGACAAATTTGGCTAAATGAGTTTTAAAAACTTGTATTTTTAAGATAAAATTATTAAGGTTTTGTATAAGATTAGATTTGCTCAAACTAATTCTAAATTTATATAATATACTATTTAAATATATTATATAAATTTTTACTATCTCGTTTTATTATATTTAGAAATATTTTGTATAATCATCAAAAAATAGCGATAAAAGGATTATTTTGAAAGTATTAATAGCATTAAGCGGTGGTGTAGATAGCTCAATGAGTGCCAAATATTTACAAGATCAGGGTTATAGTGTAGTAGGTTGCTATATGAAGCTACACGGCAGAGAGGATTACCATAGACATAATATTGAGAATGTCAAAAAAGTATGTGAGTTTTTAGGGATAGAGACTCATGTTTTAGATCTGCAAGAGACTTTTAAAAAAGAGGTTTATGATCTATTTGTTAATTCATACAAGGATGGAATTACGC
This sequence comes from Campylobacter sp. P091, assembly GCF_002138935.1. Classification (NCBI taxonomy): domain Bacteria; kingdom Pseudomonadati; phylum Campylobacterota; class Epsilonproteobacteria; order Campylobacterales; family Campylobacteraceae; genus Campylobacter; species Campylobacter sp. P091. The sequence goes on along the minus strand of NZ_MJKZ01000001.1, from coordinate 198,491 downwards.
CAAATCCATGCGCTCACTGTAATCGCTTGATTAAATTTGGTGCACTTTGGGAATTTGCTAAGAGTCTAGGCTGTGATAAAATCGCAACTGGTCATTATGCTAGAATAGAAAATGGCTTAATAAAATCTGCTATTGATGAGACTAAAGATCAAAGTTATTTCTTAGCCAATCTTGACCCGCAAATTTTACCTTACATCATCTTTCCACTCGGAGATAAGCTCAAAGTCGATATAAAAGCCCAGGCTTCGCAAATACCACAGATTGCATCGTTGGCCTCACAAAAGGAAAGTAGTGAGATTTGTTTTGTTGAGACTACATATATTGATGTTTTAAAGCAGCACTATAATACCAATCTTCCAGGTATTGTTCGTAATTCAAATGGCGATGCTATCGGTACTCATGATGGCTATATGCATTATACAATTGGCAAGCGCAAAGGCTTTAAAATCAATGGTGCGCATGATCCTCATTATGTAACTAATATCAATGCTAGAGCTAATGAGATTATCGTAGGTAAAAAAGATGAATTAGAGTGCTATGAATTTAAAACACGTAATTTTAATAATTTTACTCAGTTGAGCGAATTTGAATCTTATGTAAAAATTAGATATCGTTCAAAGCCTATTTTATGTGTTGTTCATGTAAGCAATGGAGTAGCAACTGTAGAACTAAAGAGCAATGCTGGAGCTGTTGCTAGTGGTCAGTTAGCTGTATTTTATGATGAAAATCAAAGGGTTTTAGCTAGCGGATTTATAGAATAAATTTGCTAGTCAATTTATTCTTTTGAGTTTAGATATTATTATATGTCTTGTGCCTGCCGTGTATAGTAATTGTTTAAATTTATACTATGCTAAATTTGCAAAAGCAAGGCTAAATTTATCATTTTTATCGCTTTTATATTAATTTTTATCGGTTTATTAATTAAATTTAGATAAAATATTGCCTAAAATTTTTTTATAAAGAGGTTACAATGGCACTACCAGAAGCAGAACATATATGGTATGATGGCAAATTAGTCAAATGGCACGAGGCTACAACTCATGTTTTAACTCACTCATTACATTACGGCAATGCTGTATTTGAAGGCGTTAGAGCTTATATGACACCAAAGGGTTTAGCTATTCTTTGCCTTGAAGCACATACAAAAAGGCTATTTGAATCTGCTAAGGCTTGTGGGATTAAAATTCCATTTACCGCTGAAGAGATCAATCAAGCACACATTGACCTATTAAAAAGCAACACCTACACAGATAATGTCTATATTCGTCCACTTGTATTTTTAGGCTATGGTAAAATGGGCGTTAGTCATATTGGATGCCCAGTAAATGTCGCTATTGCAGCGTGGCAGTGGGGTGCATATATGGGCGAAGAAGCTCTGCAAAATGGTATAAAAGTCAAAATCGCCTCTTGGATGAAGCCAGCACCATTTTCTATGATGGCAAAGGCCAAAGCAAGCGCTAATTACTTTAATTCTCAAATGGCAAATTTCGAAGCACACGAAGCAGGCTGCGATGAGGCTTTGCTGCTTGATCCGCAAGGATTTATCGCTGAAGGTAGCGGCGAGTGCTTTTTTATAGTCAAAGATGGCGTGATAATCACCCCACCAAATGACACTAGCTTAGAGAGTATTACTCAAAAAAATGTGATTCAAATAGCAAAAGATTTAGGCTATACAGTACTTCGCCAAAGAATTACTAGAGATGAAGCTTATAACGCTGATGAAGCATTTTTTACTGGAACAGCAGCAGAGGTTACGCCAATTAGTAGTATAGATAGTAGAGTAATTGGTAGCGGCAAAAGAGGTTCAGTATCGCATGAGCTTCAAGGTGCGTATTTTGATATAGTAATGGGTAAAAATCCAAAATACGAACATCTACTTACTTATATTAATTAAAGGACAAGAATTGCCTGCAGATTTAAATGACTATTTTAATAAAAAAAATGGTAACTCAAATAACGATGAGAGGAAGCCAAATTTTAATTTTAAAAAGCCAAATGTACCAAATTTGAGCGGAGGTTTAGGTAAATTTAGTGGTATTATATATGCTTTAATTGCTATAATTGTTATCTTGGTGGTAGCTAAGCCATTTGTGGTTATTAACTCAGGTGAGGTAGGTATTAAATCTACTGCTGGTAAATTTGACCCAAATCCACTTCAACCAGGATTTCATTTTTTTATACCTTTTATTCAAGAGGTACGCATAGTTGATACTAAAGTTCGTCAGATTAATTACACCTCTACAGAGGGTAGAAATGAGACAAATTTCCGTGGTAGCGGAATTGAAACTAAAGATACTATATCGGTTTTAGACTCTCGTGGACTTCCTGTTAGTATGGATATTACTGTTCAGTATCGCCTAAATCCACAAAATGCACCACAAACCATTGCTGCGTGGGGTTTTAGCTGGGAAAATAAAATAATAGACCCAGTTGTAAGAAATGTTGTAAGAAATGTAACAGGTAAATACACAGCAGAAGAGCTACCAGAGCGTAGAAACGATATCGCCGCAGCTATCGATATGGGAATTCGCTCTGATATTGATAAACAGCCAAATCAACCTGTAGAATTAGCTAGTGTTCAGCTAAGAGAGATAATATTGCCACCAAAAGTAAAAGAGCAGATTGAAAGAGTTCAAATAGCAAAACAAGAGGCTGAAAGAACTAAATATGAAGTTGAGCGTGCAAATCAAGAAGCTCTTAAAAAAGCTGCTCTTGCTAAAGGTACCGCCGAAGCTGTAAAAATCGAAGCCCAAGGTAGAGCCGATGCCGTTAAAATCGAAGCCGATGCGCAAGCCTACTCAAATTCACAAATCGCAAGAAGCTTGACAAATAATCTTTTAGAACTCAAACAGATCGAGACTCAAAAAGGGTTTAACGAAGCTTTAAAAACCAATCAAGATGCGAAAATTTTCTTAACTCCTGGTGGAGCTGTTCCAAATATCTGGGTAGATACCAAAGATAAACAAAAACAAACTTCAACACAAAATTAAGGATTTTTAGATGAGCGTGAGTGTAAATTGGGATAAGATTAATGGTATGCTCCCAGTAGTAGTCCAAGAGGCTACTACTAGTGAGGTCTTAATGCTTGCATATATGAATCAAGAAGCCTTTGAGCTTACTAAAAGTACTGGTCTAGCTCACTACTACTCACGCACTAAATCTAGAATTTGGAAAAAGGGCGAAGAGAGCGGTAATTTTCAAATTGTTAAATCCATTAGCCTTGATTGCGATAGTGATGCTTTGCTTTTAAAAATAGAACAAATAGGTGGTGTAGCGTGTCATACTGGAGAGAAATCTTGCTTTTTTAATCATTTAAATTTAGAACAAAACAGCAGGCCAAATTTAAATAAAGAGATAAAATATGATATCTTAGATCATCTTTATCATATTGCACTTAATAGAAAGCTAAATTCAAGTTCAAATTCATATATTGCTAAACTTTATACAAAATCTCCAGATAGTTATCTTAAAAAAATATCTGAAGAAGCGTGTGAATTTGCTCTTGCAATTAAAGATTTAGAGCGCTTTAAGTTATATGCAAATATGAACAAAGAGAGTTTTGGTGAGCATAAACCAGGTCAGCCAAAATATGACGCTATTTACGAGGCAGCTGATGTGTTATTTCATATGATTGTTGCGTTAGCTGATTATGATATTCATCCAAATGCAGTACTAGAAGAACTAAAACGCCGTGAAGGTATAAGCGGAATAGAAGAGAAGAAAGCCCGTGACAAATAGTATATTTTCTACCATTAAATTTTATGTAAGCAACTTTGGATTTTATGATTATGTCGCAGTTTCGTGGGTAATTTTGCTATTTTTGGCGCTATTTATTTTAGCCATTTATATGATGTTTAAGCGTCCATTTTTTGCTATAATTTTATTTTTGCTTAGCTTTGTAGGGCTAGGTGCTGGTATAAATTATTCACTTAAATTTATTGATGATGTAACACGCCCAAAAGATGTAAATATTGCCCCACTTCGTCAGTTATTTTACTCTGATGTTATGATAGCTGATATAAATATAACCAATAAATCCAAACAACCATTTAAAAAGTGCCGAATAAAGCTAAGTTTTCACAATATCGGAAAAAGCAAATTTGAAAATTTAAAATTTAAATTTAACCCATTTCATACAGAGGTAATTATAACTGAGCAGATTGAACCTGGCAAAACTGGGGAAATCAAATTCGTTATGAAAGAATTTCGCCCACAAAACTATACCACCACACTAAGAACGGAGTGTTTTTAATGAGCTATTTTAATATATTTCATATAATAGTATTGATACTGATTTTATCGATGTTTGGTTTATTTACCTATTTAATAATCCTAAAAGAACACCGCACTAAACAAGCTATTAGTCTACTTATTGTTAATGTTGCTATTATGAGTTGTTTGGCTATGATTTCAATGATGCTAATTGATAAATATACCAAAGTTGCTGAGATTATCAATTTAGAGGGTAGGCGCACCTTAATCAATGAGACTATTAGTTATAGTGGTATTATTAAAAATGTTGGTTATGGTTATATTAATTCATGTACAATCAATATTGAATTAATCAATACTCCAGAAAAAGGATTAGAGGCTAGCAATTTTGAAAATCGTGGATTTTTTGATACTTATATTGGTAGTAATCATAGCCAAAAAGGTTCACAAAAAGGTGAATTTTTAATACTCAAAGACCTTCCAAGCGGTGATCAAAGAGGCTTTAGCTTTACAATGCCATATCCTGCTCACTTTAAAAACCATACTACAAATTATACGCTAGATTGTAAATAATTTAAGTCAAATTTAAATTTGGCTTAAATATTTATATATAATTTTCTTATAATAATTAATCTGTCTATTTTAAGTTATTATAAATCTAATATGAGCTAAAATATATAATAAAAAATTTCAAAGGATAAATATGTTCAAAAATATGAAACTATCAGTTAAACTTGCTTTTGCGGGTTTTGTATTTACTGCCTTGATAGTAGCTACCGTTGCTGGTATCGCCACATATCAAGCCATAAATAGAGTCGAGTCGAATTCTGCTGCCTTCATGGAAGCTGGTTCTTTATCACAAGCAAATTACATCGCTGCTGAATTTAACAAAATTTCCGATGCTTTAAATGCTTATAAAATAGCTATGGAATCATCATTAAATTCCGGTATAGCTATGCCTGTTGATATCATAACAAATATGTTAAGCGAAGCCATAAAAGATCAAAAAATAGCCGCTGGGATATTTTTCTACACTACAGATGACAGCATATACGCCAAAAACCCAAATTCAAACGACCCACGATATACCCAAGCTGGCGATCTAGCCATATATGTCAATTATCACAACAGACTTGAGCGTATCGAAGATAACTTCAAAAGCAAAGATTATTACGCAAATGGCCTAAATAAACCAAGATTAACCGAGCCTTTTAGCGACCATATAGAGGGTAAAAACATAACAATGGCTTCTATGACTTTTCCTGTGAAATACAAAGGCAAAACAATAGGTATAATCGGTGCTGATTTGGATTTAGAAACATATTTTATAGATAGATTAAAAGAGATTAAACTATACAAAAGCGATACAAGCTTCTTAGTCTCAAACAAAGGTATAATGGTAGCCAGTCCTAACCCACAAAATAGGGGATTAGCTATCCAACAAGTAAATCCAAATCTAGCTCAACTACTACCAGTTTTAAATAACAAAGAAATTGATTACGCTACAGTAGCAGCTATGAGCAAAAGCATACAAGAACACGCTCACTTCAACCTATCCAGAGTAAATATGCATAATATGGATGAGAATTGGGGTCTTGCTACACTAGTTCCTACTAGAGAGATTTTCGCTGAAATCTCATCAGCTAGAAATAGCTTAATAATTGTAGGCATAATAGTCGCTATAATCGGTGGATTTTTCCTATTCTTCGCTACAAAAATGCTAATTACTAGAATAGAAAATATCAGAGCTTTACTATCAGATTTCTTCGATTTCTTAAACCACAAAAGAGCCGACGCTCGCCTAGCAGTAATTACCAATAACGATGAAATCAGCCAAATGGCTAAGGCTATCAACGATAATATCGTAATCGTAAAATCAAATTTAGACAAAGACTCAAAAGCCGTTGAAGAGTCTCTAAAAAGAGCTAGCGAAGTAGAAAACGGAAATCTAACCGCTAGAATCACTCTAAACCCAGCTTCACCAGAGCTATTAAAACTTAAAAATGTCCTAAACAAAATGCTAGATGTCTTAGAGCAAAAAGTAGGTAACGATATCAACGCCATCCAAAGTGTATTTGATAAATTCAAACAGCTAGATTTCACCGTAAGAATAGAAAACCCAAAAGGCGAAGTCGAGATAGTTACCAATCTACTTGGCGATGAAGTTACTAAAATGCTAAGGGCAAATCTAGAACAAGCAAACAACCTACAAAATAAAGCCGATGAGCTAAAAGGCTTTGTCGCATCACTAAACGAAGGTGCTAAATCTCAAAGCGAATCCCTACAAGAGAGCGCCGCAGCGGTTGAAGAGATGAGTAGCTCAATGAACTCTATAAATGATAGAGCTAGTGAAGTTATCAAACAAAGCGAAGATATCAAAAATATTATTACAATAATTAGAGATATCGCAGACCAAACAAATTTATTAGCCCTAAACGCAGCCATCGAAGCAGCTCGTGCTGGCGAGCATGGTAGGGGATTTGCCGTGGTGGCTGATGAGGTCAGAAAACTAGCTGAAAGAACTCAAAAATCCCTAGGCGAAATCGAAGCAAATGTCAATATCCTAAGCCAAAGCATAAATGAGATGAGCCAAAGTATCAGCGAGCAAACAACAGCTATAAACCAAATCAACGAAGCTATAGTAAATGTCGATGGTCTAACTAGACAAAATACACAAATCGCACAAGATAGCAATGTAGTAGCAAATGAAGTTGATATGATTGCAAATGCAATTGTGCAAGAGGTTAAGAAAAAGAAATTTTAAATTTAGCTTTTTATATTGTAACAACTCTTACTATTAAAAGTTATACTATTAAAGCCCCCACTCTATTGTGGGGCGCTCTCATTAAATCAATCACAATATATATTTTTACTCTAACCTCCCCCATCCCCTCAAATAAATCACACCCCCATAATATTTTAATATCTCATCCAATCCAATCTAAATTCCACTCTAAAAATTATAAAATCACTTAGCCTAAATCTATAATATATAATCTAAATTTAATTAATTACTCAAATTTATTAAAAAATTTGCAATATTTTCTTCAAATTTATCAAAATCCCCCCCCCCATATATAAACTTTTTAATATTTGGTTCGATATAATAAAAACAACCCCTAAATGGATTTAAGTTTTATAGGGAAATCTTAACACAAAGGAAAAGTTATGAGCTTTAGAATAAATACTAACATCGCAGCGATGAATGCTCACGCAAACTCACAAATCACAGATAGAGAGCTTACTAGCTCACTTGGTCGCCTAAGCTCAGGTCTTAGAATTCAAACAGCAGCTGATGATGCATCAGGTCTTGTTATTGCTGATTCACTAAAAAGCCAAGCTAGCTCTTTAGGTCAAGCCATATCTAATGGTAATGATGCAATTGGTATTGTTCAAACTGCTGATAAAGCTATGGATGAACAGATTAAAATACTTGATACTATTAAAACTAAAGCTATCCAAGCAGCTCAAGATGGTCAAAATGCTGATTCTAGAAGAGCTTTACAAAATGATATCTCAAGACTTCTTGAAGAACTAGATATGATAGCTACTACTACAAGCTTTAATGGCCAACAACTACTAAATGGAAATTTTTCAAACAAAAACTTCCAAATAGGTGCTTATAGTAATGAAACTGCAAAAGTAAGTATAGGTGCTACAAACTCAAATACAATTGGGCATACTAGGTTTGAGACACTAAAAAATGTGGTAGCTTCTAATATTTCTCAAATGGCAGATGCAGTTGTTAAGCTAAGTGGTATTGATGGTTATCCGGGTGGTTATGTATTTCAAACGATTAGCGCAAAAACATTACAAACAGATGGTTTAAAAGCTGTAGCTGAAATGATGAATGGCGTAAGCGATAAAACTGGTATAAGAGCTGAAGTTAATAATACTCAAATTTTTGGCCAAGCAATTGCTGCTGGTACAATTAAAGATTTTATGATTAATGGTGTTAAAATCGGAAATATTACTGTAAAAGCTAATGATTCTGACAATGCTCTAATCGGTGCAATTAACGCTAAAAAAGATGAAACTGGAGTAGAAGCAAGCCTAGAAAATGGTAGACTAGTCCTAGCTGCTAAAGATGGTAGAGCTATTAGGCTTGGTTCAACATCTACTGGTGCTACTACTGTATTTGGTGCTAAAACGGGTGCTTCATTAGCTGGAGATGCGCATTCGGCTGGTACGGTTTATTTAGGTCAAATCACATTTATTCGCCAAGATGCTAGAGATATTAAAGTTGGTTTAGGTGGTATATCCTTAGTATCTGGTTTTACTGCTGGTGACGCTATGATAACCGCTGCTAATGCATCAACTGGTTATGCTCAAGCTTCAGTAAATTTAAAATATATGAACGCAGGAACAATTGTTTCAGATACGGCTAACGCAATGGGCTTTTTTAGAGGTGGCGAAGCATCTACTGGAACAGCTCAAGCTGGAGGAGTTAACACATATGCAGGCGCTCAAGCTATGGTTGATGTAGCTGAAGCAGCTAGAAAAACTCTAGACAGGCTAAGAGCCGACCTAGGTTCAGTACAAAACCAATTAATAGCTACGCTAAATAACATTACAGTTACCCAAGTAAATGTAAAATCAGCTGAATCTCAAATAAGAGATGTAGACTTTGCTAGTGAGAGTGCAAACTTCTCTAAATATAACATTCTAGCCCAAAGCGGAAGCTACGCTATGAGTCAGGCAAATGCTGTACAGCAAAATGTCTTAAAACTACTACAATAAGTTAGTTTTAGTACTACGCCTAAACACAAGGCGTAGTAATCTTTTATATAAATTTAACTAATCACACTACTAGGGATATTTACAATCCTATCAGCTTTGTGCTATCTCATCAATCTCACAGACCATTCCAATTCACCTATGCTCGATACATATCCAGTATCAATACACTGCCATAGATACTCCATCTCTACCTAGAAGCCTTGGAGAGTATAGTGGAATTTTTTACTATTGTATTCATTTTTGATAAATCTTACTATCTCTTTGCATAGTGGTTTGCTATATTTACATTTTTGCATCTAGATATCTCCCTTTTTCTATGTGATTAAACTCAGGTAAAACTTGCATAAATTCCGCCATTATCGCATCTTTATCAAATTTTCCATCTGCTATCATTGATTTTATATTTGCCTCAAATGTATTTAGACCTGCCCCATTTATCACCGGCTCATTCTCTATCACGCCAATACTAGCAAACCGCTCCATATCTAACTGCTCATTATCTGTGTAAAACTCCTCATAATCTTTCTCGCCGGTTGTATCGCTACTACCAAATAGGCACGCCCATTGTCCATTTTGTGCTAGTTGAGCAGCCTTTGCTCTAGCCTCATCTTCATTTTTACATATATATGGCTCATAGCCTCTAAAATGTAGATAACGCACAGCTATATCACTGAATTTTATCAAATTTAGCTTCTCATCTAGCTTTGGAAAGAAAATCTCTCTATTTTCTCCAAATATCGCACTTAATAAACATAATTCGCCAGATTCCTTAGGCGTTATAAAATATCTACGAACATCATTTGGTGCTACAATTGGCTGGAGCTTTTTGATTCGTTGTTCAAATCCGTGTAATAAGCTTCCATCGCTAAAGGCGACATTTGCAAATCTAGCCATACTTACTGGTGTTAAATTTGATCTGTAAAATGCAAACATCTCCATAATTCGTTTACTAGCCCCCATCATATTAGCAGGATTGGCCGCTTTATCGCTACTAACAGTGAAATATCTTTTTGAGCGTTTCATCAATTCATCACTATTGAATATATTTGTTTGGATTAGTCGCATTAATGTATATGGATCCTTTTCGCTTCTTACATGCTTTAAAGCGCTTAAATTTAGCACATAATCATACTCTTTAGAATCCATAAAATCAGCAAATATCTGCGATCCAGCATCTATAGCATATGTAGCAAACTCGCCTTGTATATAGCCATAACTACTTCTAATATCACGCACTAACTCTACTAAGTTATTTTCACTAATATCAACTACATCAAGACGCATTGGCTCTCTAGCAAATATCTCTTTTACTACCGCTGAGCCGATGCTACCAGCGCCACCAACTACTAAAAATTTAGAACTAGAAATACGCTCATTTAATTCATCTTTAAGTCTAGCCATATCACTATCAAATAGCGACTCACTCCTACCTATAAGATTTAAAACATCAATCATTTTATACTCTTTTTTTGATTATATTTTACCAACTTATAGCTGAATTTAGTAAATTTAATACTCTTTTACCTCTGGTTTCCCAGAGGTAAAAAGGACTTGTAAAGTTTAATGAGTTTTAAAGTGCGAGTTGATTAAATCACTCTACGAACGACCGCACACCGTGAGTAGAGTTAAGAGGCTTTTATCATTGCATAGCAATGAAATGTATATTACTAAAACTAACTTATTGTAGCAGCTTTAAGACATTTTGTTGTACAGCATTTGCCTGACTCATAGCGTAGCTTCCGCTTTGGGCTAGAATGTTATATTTAGAGAAGTTTGCACTCTCACTAGCAAAGTCTACATCACGAATTTGGCTTTCAGCTGATTTTACATTTACTTGAGTAACTGTGATGTTATTTAGCGTAGCTATTAATTGGTTTTGTACTGAACCTAGGTCAGCTCTGATTCTATCTAGACTTTTTCTAGCTGATTCAGCTACATCAACCATAGCCTGAGCACCACCATAAGTATTTACACCACCATTTTGGTCTGTCAACTGACCAGCATTAGAGGCTCCACCATCAAAATACCCCATTGCTTTAGCAATAGCTGCACTAATTGTTCCTGAGTTCATATATTTTAAATTTACGCTAGCAGCATTATATGTAGCCGAAGCAGATACTGCCTCACTAATAGGAGCTGCAGACATACCGCTAATAGCAGATAGACCACCTTGCAAGCCAATTTTAATATCTCTAGCATCTTGGCGGATAAATGTTATTTGGCCCAATAATAACGCACCACCAGATGTAGAATAAAGAGCGCTTGTACCAGCAGTATATCCACCCATAAAGCTTGCACCAGATAAAATATTTAATCTAATAGCCCTACCATCTTTACTAGCTAAAACTAGTTTTCCATTTTGCAAACTAGCTTCTACTCCGGTTTCATCTTTTTTAGCGTTGATTGCACCGATTAAAACATTATCGCTATCATTTGTTTTTGTAGTGATATTTCCAATAGTTATACCATTAATAATTAAGCCTTTAATAGAACCAGCTGATATAGTATTGCTAAAGATTTGAGTATTATTAACTTTTGCTCTTACACCAGTTTTATCGCTTACACCATTCATCATATCAGCAATTGCTTTATAGCCTTCAGTTCTAAAAATCTTATAATCAAGTTTTTCAAATTCATAGCCATTAGGATATCCATCAATTCCGCTAAGTTTTACACTAGCACTCACATTGGAAATTGTACTAAATGATGAATATCTTGCATTATTTGTAGTCTCAAACCTAGTATGCCCAATTGTATTTGAGTTTGTAGCACCTATGCTTACTTTAGCTGTTTCATTACTATAAGCACCAATTTGGAAGTTTTTGTTTGAAAAATTTCCATTTAGTAGTTGTTGGCCATTAAAGCTTGTAGTAGTAGCTATCATATCTAGCTCTTCAAGAAGTCTGCTAATATCATTTTGAAGTGCTCTTCTAGAATCAGCATTTTGACCATCTTGAGCTGCTTGGATAGCTTTGGTTTTAATAGTATCAAGTATTTTAATCTGTTCATCCATAGCTTTATCTGCAGTTTGAATGATACCTACAGCATCATTAGCGTTAGCAATGGCTTGACCTAGGGAGTTAGCTTGAGAGCGAAGACTATCAGCTATCGCCATACCAGAAGCATCATCAGCTGCTGTTTGAATTCTAAGGCCTGAGCTAAGGCGACCAAGAGAGCCAGTAAGTGCTCTATCATTTACTACAGAGTTAGCATGCGCATTTAAGGCTGCTACATTTGTGTTGATTCTAAAACTCATCTTTAAGTCCTTTTCTTAAAAAATTAAAAGTTCGATGGGGTATAAGCAATGTGTGTTCCAAAATTTGAAATTTATCAAAAATTTAAATTTTTATACCCAAATATATGAAAATCAAAATTGAATTTAGAGTAAATTTTAAATTATCTCATAAAATTTATATTAAAAATTTCTTAATTAAGTAAATTTTTATAGAGTTTTTGATATTATGCCAAATATTTTTAAAAAAGGAGTATAAATGGATGCGATAAACACCCTATTTATAATGCTTTGTTCGCTATTGGTTTTGCTAATGACTCCATCACTAGCAATGTTTTATTCTGGGCTAGTTCAGGCTAAAAACGCATTAAATACTATAATGAATTGCTTCATAGTCTTTGGATTAGTATCATTTACTTGGATATTTGTTGGCTTTTCATTAGCTTATGAGGGTGATTACCTTGGTATTATAGGTGATCTTTCGGCTGCTTTTTTAAATAATGTCGAAGGTGTAAATGCCAATGGAGTCCCGCAACTTCTCAATGTGATATATCAAATGATGTTTGCCCTAATAGCAAGTGCCGTTATCACAGGATCGCTTGTTGGGCGTGTAAAGCTTGGTGTTTTGGCGATATTTTTGATCTTTTGGAGTATTTTGGTCTATGCTATTTTGGCTCATATGATTTGGGATGAGCAAGGATTTTTACTAACTCGTGGTGGACTAGATTTTGCTGGTGGCGGTGTCGTTCATATCAGTGCTGGGACAGCTGGGTTAATCGGCGTTTTGATGGTGGGCGCTAGAAAAGAGATAGCACATATCAGTGAGCAAGCTCACTCTATACCTTATGCCTTTTTAGGTGGTATTTTGCTATTTATAGGTTGGTTAGGATTTAACTCAGGTAGCGCTGGAAAGGTAGATGAGATCGCCGTAAATGCCTTTATAGTTACTATTATTTCAGCTTCTAGCGGATATATAGCTTGGATATTTATGGAAATTTTAAACAAACAAAAACCTAGTATATTAGGCTCTTTAAGTGGCTTAGTAGCTGGACTTGTAGGTATCACACCAGGTTGCGGATATGTAGGCATAGCAGCTAGTATAATAATCGGCGCTAGCACAGCTATTGTCTGTTTTTGGGGGTTGATAGTTATCAAATACAAACTCAAACTAGATGACTCATTAGACGCCTTTTCATTACATGGATTTGGCGGTATATGGGGCGCTTTGTGTGTGGGGTTATTTGCTACTAAAGAGATAAATCCTAGTATTGAATTTGAAGGATTATTTGTAAGCTTTAATACGCATTTACTTTTAGAGCAGATTATGGGAGTTGTGGTTTGCTTTGGGGTTTCGGCTATTATTAGCTTTGTGATATTTAAGGTTATATCATATTTTACCCCACTTCGTGTAGATAGTGAGCATGAGAGCATGGGTCTAGATGCTAGCCTACACGGCGAGAGCGCTTATAAAAGATAGATTGAGTTTAAACTATCTTTATTTACTATGAAATTCGCAGATTAATGGTATTTAACTCACTAAATCTGCGAAATTAAATTCCAAAATTCTTAAATCAAATTATATCGATTTTATAATACCAGTAAATATCATTATTTGAGCTATTTTTAAACTATATGGTTTTAATCATATTTGAGTCTAAAATTTAGAGATTTCAATTAAAATACAAGAAAAATATTATAAAATAATAAGCTTGTATTTTATAATATTTTTAAGGTTTTAAGATGATTTTTGAGCGACAAGATTTTCAGCAAGAGTGTATAAATAATATTATAGCCATTCTTCAAGATTTTAATTTTAAAGAACAAGACAATCTTAAAGAGTGCCTAAAAAAATTTTATAAAAATTATCCATTACCTTATAAAGCTACTAGCGATAAATTAAATTTAGATATCCTTATGGAGACTGGTACTGGTAAGACATTTACATATTTAAATTTGATATTTGAATTAAATAAAACCTATAAACAAAATAAATTTATTATTTTCGTCCCTAGAAAGGCGATTTTAGAATCAGTAAAACAAAATATCAAGCTTACTCAAAATTACTTTTATAATATCTATAAAAAACATCTCAAAACCTACATTTACAGCGATACAAAAAGCAAGTCTTCTATCATAAATCACTATATAAAAAACGAAGATGAGCTTTCAGTTTTGATCCTTACAAATAGTGCTATAGATAAAAAGGACAATATCCTAAATCGTAGAAGCGAAAATTTATTTAATGATGGAAGTGTATTTGAAAATATTATAAATTTAAAGCCTATTTCTATTATCGATGAGCCTCATCTTTTAAAGGGCGATAAATTTAGTGCGAATTTTTCTAAATTAAATACGCTCTATTTTAGATTTGGTGCGACTTTTCCAAATGAAGATGAATTTAAACTATCAAATGTGGCCTATATACTTGATAGCGTATCAGCGTTTAAAAACTATCTTGTAAAACAGATAAAAGTAAGCCAAATAACTAGCATAGATGATGATCTTGTTTTATTAGAAGCAAACACCAAAGCTAAAAAAGCTATATTTTCTTATTTCGTTTCAGGAATAGACAAAAAAATTACTTTACATTACGGCAATGATTTGGGATTAATTGATTCTAAATTTCGTGGCATAACCCTCCAAAAAGTTACCAAAAACAGAGCCCATTTAAGCGATGGTAATATAATAGAAACCAAATCATCTTATAGATTAAATCAAGATGAGATAACAAATTTGCTAAAAATATCTATAGATTTACATTTTGAAAAAGAAGAGCTTTTATTTACTCAAAATATCAAAGCTTTAAGCCTATTTTTTATCCCAAACATAGATGATTTTAGAGGCGAAAAACCTTTTATCAAAACCAAATTTGAAGAGCTTTATAAAGCAAAAAGAGAAGAGATTTTAAAGCAAAATATAAGTGATGAGTATAGAGCTTATCTTATGCGTGATTTTGATGATGAGGGCAATTTATGCGTTCATCAAGGCTATTTTAGCGGTGATGCTAAGCCAAGTAAAGGCGAAAAAAACACAGACAAAGAGAGCCAAGAAGCAAGAGATATAAGACTTATCTTAGAAGAAAAAGAAAAGCTCATTAGCTTTGATACACCTTTGCGTTTTATATTTAGCGTTTGGGCACTACAAGAAGGCTGGGACAATCCAAATATTTTTACACTCACAAAACTTGCAAGTAGCTCAAGCGATATCAGTCGCCACCAACAAGTCGGCCGTGGGCTAAGACTTTGTGTAAATACAAGTGGCAAGAGAGTTACGCACAACTTTATGAATTACAATGATAGCTTGTTTTACGATATTAACTCGCTTGATATGGTAGTAAGCGGAAGTGAGCGAAGCTATATAGAAGGCTTACAAAATGAGATAATAAATTCTAGTTTTAGCTTTAATGGTAGCGTTTTGTATAAAAATATTCTTAATGTATTTGAGTTAAATTCAAATCAAATAATGAGATTTTTCATCAATTTAGAAGATAATAATATTTTAGAATTTGATGAAGAAAATGACAGCTATAATATCATTTCACCGATTTATGAGTATATGCAAAATAACGAAACTATAAAAAATATTTTAAAAGATAAATTTGATTCTATTCTAGAAGTTTTCAAAGACTCACCAAATAAAACAAGTCAAATAATAAACAAAAATTTAAATCAAAAAATGATAAAAATAAAGACAAATTTAGCAAAAGAGTTTAAAGAGCTTTGGCAAACTATAAATAAAAAATCCAAAATCGTCTATAAAAATATAAAAAACGATGAGCTTATAAACGCCGTAGTAACTAAATTTAACAATCAAAAAATAGAGCCAAATTTCATCTACTTAGAGACCAAAAAATACGACACGCAAAAAAATAAAATCATCACTGAAAACACTCAAATAATAGATAAAATAACTCATAAAAATATAAAAATATTAGAGCTTTTAAAAGATTTTTGTACCGCTCAAAAATTACCGATAAATTTTTGCGTAGAAATTTATAATAAACTAGACAAAAATATCATCAAAAACAATCCCAAAAAAGCATTTGAGCTATTAAACAATATAATAAAAGATAGCTTACACACTAGCCTTATATCTTCTGTATCTTATGAATTTTGTCAAAATCAATTCTCAAATTCAAGCATAGAAGATGCCTTATATGACAGCTTTGGTGAGCCTAAAAGTAGTATAGAAGCACACAAACTAGGCAGATACATTACAAAAGACAAAGCCCCAAGCGGTGCGTATTTGTATGAAACAGCCGTGTGGGACTCAAAATTAGAAGAAGAAGTTATCTTTGAAGATATCAAAAGCGTAGGAAACTCTGAAATTAGAGTTTTTGCTAAACTTCCTAAATTTAGCATTCCTACACCTTTTAAAGATTATGAGCCTGATTTTGCCTATTTGCTAAAAGACAAAAATGGCAAAAAGATATTTTTTATTTGTGAGACAAAAGGCTATGATACAAAAGAACAAATTCCACCAGATGAAGTAAAAAAGATAGATTACGCTAAGAAATTTTTTGAAAGTTTAGAGCGTGATTTAAACGATATTAAAGTTAGTTTTCAAACACGCATAAACAAACAAAAATTAATAGAAATTTTACAAGAGGTACTACAAAATGATAGATAAAAACCTAATCAAAGAAGCAAAGATAAAAGAGCCTGTAAAAAATGAGTTTTATGAACTCTTAAAAAGCAAATTTCCTCAAACCATAAATAGCGATGGAGCGATAAATTTTGACGCTATAAAGATGCTTTTAGATATCAAAGTAAAAGAAAATATCAAAGGCTATGAGTTAAACTGGATAGGCAAAGGTCTAGCAAATGCCCTTTATAACACGCCTTGTGATAAAGAACTTAAATTTAATGCTGATAAAAGCAAAAACACAAACTCAACCCAAAATATAATAATAAAAGGCGATAATCTTGACGCACTAAAACTACTTAAATCAGCATATTATGAAAAGATAAAAATGATCTACATAGACCCACCTTATAATACCAAAAATGATGATTTTATCTATCCTGATGATTTTAGAAAGGATTATAAGCAAATTTGTATAGAAACAGGACTTATCAAAATAGAAATAGATGAATTTGGCAATGAAACAGAGGTGCTAAGCGAAGCTATGGATTTTTTCACTAGCGTAACAAGCACCAAAAGCCATAGCGGTTGGCTTAGCTTTATGTTGCCACGCCTTAAACTAGCAAGAGACTTGCTAAAAGATGATGGAGTGATATTTATCAGCATTGATGATAACGAACAAGCGAATTTAAAGCTACTTTGTGATGAGATTTTTGGGGAAGAGAATTTTGTAGCTGATTTTATTTGGTGGAATAAATATACAACTGCAAATGACACAGATATATCAAATCAGCACGAATATGTTTTATGCTTTGCAAAAAACAGAGCTGTGTTTAATGCCAATTTGTTGCCTAGAACAGAAAAACAAAATATTAGTTATAAAAATAAGGATAACGATCCAAAAGGTGCGTGGAAGCCTACCCCACTTCATGCTAGAAGCGGTAACGATAGCAATATTTATACAATAGAATTCCCAAATGGCATTTCTTGGACTGCCCCAAAAGGTAGATATCCTAGATATTCAAAAGAAAATTTATTAAAATTATATAATAATGGAGAATTATATTTTAATGCAAATGGTGGCGTAGATAAAAAAACATATTTATCCGAGGTTAGGAATGGGATATCGTGCGGAACATTGTGGCACTATGATAACTTTGGGCATACTCACTCAAACAATGAAGAATTAGCAGCTTTATTAGGTAAAGGAATTTTTAATGATCCAAAAGGAACTAAATTATTAAATAATATAATTCAATTAGCTACAAATCCAACTGAAAACAATATCATCCTAGACTTCTTTGCAGGAAGCGGTACTACCGCTCACGCTGTAATGGCACAAAACGCACAAGATAATGGAAATCGCAAATTTATCCTAGTTCAGCTTGATGAAAAGATCGATGAGAAAAAGAGCAAAACCGCCTTTGACTTTTGTAAAAATGAGCTAGGAAGCAAGGAGCCTGTAATTAGCGATATTACGATTGAAAGAGTCAAAAGAGCAGGAAATAAACTTGAAAAACCAAATTTAGACACAGGATTTTGCGTCTATGATTTAACCGATAAAGATACTCTTATACAAAAAAGTGATGGCTCATTAGAATTATATCTAAACAGAGATTTAACCCCTTTGGATAAAGCCTTAAATTTAGCTCTTCAAAGTGGAAAAACGATTGATATAAAGTCTGAAGAAATTTGCAAAGATAAACTTTATAAATTTGATGATAGCTACTATATTATAAGCTACGATAAAAATGTGCTAGAAAGCCTAGAAGCAACCACAGATAAGCCTGTTTATATAAGTGGATATAACGATATCAAAATAGATGATTTTTTAAATTTACAAAGCGTTTTAAAAGATAGATTAAATGTAGTGTATTAAAAAAGGAGATATTTTGGGAAATTTTTTTGAACTAACAACGAAAGAGCATTATATGGGCTCTAGAAATGAGATACTAGGGGTAGATTTAGAGAAAAATCCAGAGAATTTAGAGAAATTTATCAATGATTCTATAATGCTTAATGACATGAGTAAAAAAGATCGATATATAACTAATCTATATAAAAACGGCGCTTGTCTTATTTATAAAGATTTAAGCCAAAATAGTGGATTAATAATTAAAATAGCAAAAGTAGAAGAGCAAAGTATTTTGGCTTCTATCTATCCATTTTTTAATAATATAGGGCTTATATACAAAGCAGAAATTTATACTATATATGTTTGGGAAGATGGTGTAAATGCGCAAATAGGTTTTGAAATATCTGATGATCATAGTATAGAATTTTTAGATACAAATTTTTTATCTCAAAGAGAAAAGTATATGCCAAATAAAGAGTTTCAAGCTAGAATTTATGGTGTTGCTTTTTTAGCTTGCGAATTAAAAGATGAAGAGATAACCTTTGATATCAAAACTGATGAAGAAGCTAAGATATTTGATAAAAAAATAGGTGAAAGCATTATCTTACACACTAATCAAATGCGAAGTTGCATTTGTGGCGATGAAAATGTAAGCGATATAGATGAATATACTATCACAGGCAGAATTAACGCTATAAGAAAAATAGATTTAGATTTTTGCGGGACTGAAGCTTTTATATGTAGTGTTGATTGTATCACTGTGAATTCAAGTGAATTTATGGATATGGAAATTCTTATAACAAAAGATATTTGGAAAGAAGCAAATCCACCACAAATTGATAGTTTTATTTACGCTAAGATATATTTTGCTGGGGAGATTTTGGATTGAATTTATAATAAGAGGGTTAAATCGTTAAATTTGCCAAAGTAGTTTTGTATATATAAAAATATAAAAACTAAGCGATTTTATCTGATTGCCAATAACGATATAAATGCCTTCTCTAAACTCACCTATTTTTAAATTTATTTATTTGATATTCTAGCCAAAGTCTTCATCCCACTTGGATTTATCTATATTTATAGATACTTACCAAATTATTTGGAAATAATTAAATCACAACTGAAATTAAAAATAATCAAAAATAACTATAAAGCCCTAAAATAGGAATTTGAGATAAATAAACAGAATTAAAAAAGATTGATTGAAAGAAATTTAATTGGTGGGTTTACCAGGACTCGAACCTGGGACCATCCGGTTATGAGCCGGATGCTCTAACCAACTGAGCTATAAACCCACTTGAAATAAGAGTTGAAATTATACAGAATAATTCCTTAAATCTATATAAAACAACTCTAAAAATTAAAATTAGACTAGATAAATTTATCTTTAAAGCTGACTTTGTTTATCTCTCATTTTATTAAATTCATCATTAATAACAGATGAATTTGGCTCTTGCGACATTCTTTCTAACATATTGTTATAGCGATTTACCAGCCAGATTACAAGAGATGATAGCAAGAATGCAGGCAATAATTCATAAACTATACTTGAAAGACCAAATAATATCCATAAAAGTACCGTTACACCACCGATTATAATTCCAGCAAGCGCAGATAAGGCGCTCATATGACGTGAATATAGACTAAATAATAAAACAGGTCCGAAGCTCGCACCAAATCCAGCCCATGCATTACCCACAACTCCAAGTACTGTATCGCTAGAATTAAATCCAATAATTGTAGCAATCACAGCTACAATTATAACCGAAATTCGCCCCGTCAATACCTGAGTTCTATCGCTTACATCATGTTTATAAAAAGCAAAGATAAAATCCCTAGTAACAGAACTAGCGCTAACTAAAAGCTGAGATGATATAGTACTCATAATGGCTGCTAAAACTGCTGAAATAATCACACCTACAATAAATGGGTGAAATAAAGTGTCACCAAGCTTTAAAAATACAGTCTCTGGATCAGATAAAGGATTGCCATTTTGCGAAAAATATACAAAACCAATAAGCCCACTAGCCATCGCACCAACTAAGCCAATAACCATCCATGAAATTCCAATGCGTCTAGCCGAGCTAAGCTCTTTAGCATCTCTAATAGCCATAAACCGCACAATAATATGCGGCTGACCAAAATAACCAAATCCCCAAGCCAAAAGCCCCAAAATACCTAAAAATGTCTGTCCGGCAAAGATATTTAAATGGTCATAATTTGCTGCGTGACTATACTCATTTAAAAGCGCAAAAAAGCTTGAGCCTTCTGGAATATCAATACTAAAATATGCTACTAATGGGATACAGACCAACACTAAAAACATTAAAATACCTTGGAATGCATCAGTTAGACACACAGCCTTAAATCCGCCAAAAAATGTATAAAATACCACTATAAATAGAGTTACTGCAGCACCAAGAGCAAAATCTAAACCAAAAAAGCTCTCAAATGTCTTACCTCCTGCGATGATACCACTACTTACATAAAGTGTGTAGAATACCAAAATAAAAATTCCTGAAATTATGCGTAAGACTTTTGTTTTATCCTTAAATCTATTTTCTAAATAATCAGGAATAGTAATGCTATCGCCAGAAATTTCAGTATATACCCTAAGCCTACTGGCTAAATACTTATAATTCGCCCACGCACCAATGCTAAGTCCTATAGCAATCCATGCATTACAAATTCCACTTAGATACAACGCTCCAGGCAATCCAAGAAGCATCCAACCACTCATATCACTAGCGCCAGCACTTAATGCGGTCATAAATGGCCCTAAAGAGCGATTATCTAGCAAGTACTCATTTAAATTTGACTTTTTATTATAAGCTAGGCGACCAATCACCAAAAGCACCGCAAAATATAGCCCAATAGCTAAATAGGTAGTAAAATCCAAATTCTCTCCTTATTTACTGTTTTTTTTCTTTAAATATTTTTCATCTATATAACCCATATCTGCAAGCTTGTCAAAAATTCTAGTAAGTATCGGTCCAGCCGCACCTCCACCGCTTGCACCATGTTCTACCAATACAGTTACTATATATCTAGGATTCTCGTATGGAGCATATCCTGTCATCCATGCATGTGAGCGCTCATAGTATTCCATATCAACCTCTTTTATGCGCACCTTATCTTCTTGACTAATTCCTACTACTTGAGCAGTACCTGATTTAGCCGCTATGGTAACCTTTGATGGGCTTAATACTCTAAATCCTGTACCGCCTGGAATATTAGCTACTGCATGCATTCCTTCTCTTATATATTTTAGAGCTGATTTTTCTTTTTGGCTTAAAATATCTCTAGCATGCCACTCTTGAGGCACTCCATTAATACTACCAATAAAATGCGGTGTAACATCATGCCCCATTGCAAAAATTGCCGTATCTCTAGCTACTTGCATAGGAGTTGCTAAGAAGCTACCCTGACCTATACTAGTATTAATAGTATCACCTTGATACCATGGCTGATTTAATCTATTTTTTTTCCACTGAGCATCTGGAACAATTCCTATATACTCATTTGGCAAATCAACTCCAGTTTTAACTCCAAAGCCATAGCGTCTAAGAACTGGCGCCATAATATCAATTCCTACATTATATGCTCCACGATAAAAATATGTATCACAGCTATCACGCAAAGCCTCGACTATAGTCATCATCTCAGAGCCATAATTTTTCCAATTTCTAAATTTTCTATCACCTAGCTCAAGATATGGATCGCAAAGTATCCGTGATGTTGGCGCATATTTTCCACTCTCAAAAAATGCCATACCCATCGCCATCTTTACAACGCTTCCAGGTGGATATAGTGCATTTATTAATTTATTAGTAAATGGATGATCTGGATTATTCATCATCTCATTCCAATCGCTTTGACTAATACCAGTTACAAATTGATTCAAATCATACTCTGGCAAGCTTGCTGCTGCTAAAATAGATCCATCAATTCCGTCCATAACTACTACTGCACCAGCTGGACGATCAAAAGCTTGATATAAGTACTTTTGTAATTCCAAATCAATAGTTAAAGATATATCAGTACTGCTTGGCTTAATATAACCAATCTCTTCTACAACCTTATTTAGTGCAGTAACCTTGGTAGTTCTTTGACCTTCTACTCCTTGTAAAATTTCATTATAATAGCGCTCAATTCCACTACGACCTGTATAGTTAGTCAGTTTTGAAAGCGGATTTGCCTCTATATCTTTTAAATTTGCCCTACCAACATATCCAATAACATGGCTAGCTAACTCACCTAATGGATAATGACGGATAGAAACTGGATTTACCGAGGTATTTTCACGCAAATTTAGCCTAGCAAAATGTGGTAAAACTCTATCATAATCTAAAAAATTTACAACATTTACAAAATCTTGTGAATAAGGAGAGTCGTTTTTGATATACTCTCTTTTTAGCTTTGTAGCATTTAAATCTGGAAACACTGAGATTATAAAGTTTATCTCATCATCTAATACTTTTAAATTTCGTCTTAAATGTGGCTTAATAGAGATCTCAAATCCTAATTTATTTACTGCTAAAGGCTGGCCATTTTTATCTAAAATTTGACCACGAACCGGAGCAATATCTTCAGTTTTTATTGCATTTTTTTCGGCAATCTGCTCATAATACTCATTTGATTTAATACTTAAATAATAGATACGAGTAAGCAAAATAATCCATACAAGAACGATAATTCCATACACAATAGTTAGTCTCATAGCACCCGCCCTCTAAATATTACAAGTGCTATTAGTGATTCTATCGCAGCATATAGCAAATACTCATAGCTTAGCTCAAGGCGAGGCTGATTAAGTATATAAAGCGCAATATTACTCATAACCAAAGTAAGAATATAGCCTGAAAATACATATATAGTTATTAATAGCTTTCTCCATTTGATATTTGTCTTTAGCCAATCATCAAGAAGATAGTAAAATAACAACCATGCTAAAAGCACCGAGCAAAACTCAAATCCATTTAATTGTTCAGCAAAAAATAAAAAGGCTACAGTTAGATACCATCTTTTATCTTTTACCCCAAGCGTTCGCTCAATCTCATCACTAAGTATTATTAAATAAGCAAAAAATATCCCTATAAGAGATGGTAAAAATAGCGATGTTAAACTAAATATCTCATAGCCTATAACAGATATACAAAAAAGGCTAAATCTTAGAGATTGTGAATTAGTGCTATTTCGTTGCATACTGGAAAGTGTTTGCATTTTATGCAATCGGCCCAAATTTTTTGCGCTGGAAGCTTCTCTTTAGAAATTTCTTCAAACCCTAAGTTTTTAAAAAATTCACTTCTATAAGTAAGAGTAAAAACTTGAGCAATCTCAAGCTCTCTAGCCTGAGCTAATAAGGCATTTACTAGTCCACTACCTACGCCTTTGCCTCTATAGGCCCCATCAACTATCAAGCTTCTAACCTCAGCTAAATTTGCTGCGTGAATATGAAGAGCGCTATATCCAATGAGCCTATCATCATCAAAAGCCAATGTATATGAGCGAATATTAGTAGCTATCTCATCATCACTTCTAGGCAAAATCACCCCATTTTCAATCTCAGGGCGAACCAAAATCTGCATACTAGCTATATCTTTTAATCTTGCTTTTTTATACTCTATCATTTTACACCAAATACTGCATTATATATCGCTTTTGTCGCTTTATCTATACCGGTTTTTTTACTACTTGAGACCAAAATAGCAGCTGGATCAATCTTTAAAACAGCTGACTTTTGACTCTGATTTAGTTTATCTGATTTTGTGTAAATATTTAATACATTCTGGTCAGGTCGGACAAATTCATTTAGATACAAACCAAGATTTTCATCTTTTTGCAGCCCCGCATGTCTAGAATCTATCAAATGGATAAAAGCCTTTATACTAATACGTTCACGCAAATATTTATCTAGATTTTTTTGCCATGCATTATGCATACTTTTACTAACTTTAGCGTAACCAAACCCAGGTAAATCCACAAAAATCAATGGAACCTTATCCTCGCCATTATCGACTATAACCTCAAAATAGTTAATTAGCTGAGTTTTACCTGGTGTAGAGCTAGATTTAGCCAAGCCATGGTGATTAGTTAGTGCATTAATAATAGAGCTTTTACCAACATTACTACGCCCTAAAAACGCCACTTCGCTTATACCAAACTCAGGAGAATCATCAACTCCTTGAGCTGAGAGTAAAAACTTAGCACTTACGATTCTCATTTATCTTCTACCTGAAATATAAATTTAACTGGCTTTTTATCCTTGCTTTTGACACTATAAACACCTTTTAACTGATCTACTATAATTTCATCACCAAAAATTTTCTTATCACTATCAACTTCATGCAAAAATGCACTACCTTTTAAGGTGTAAATTTGCCCTTTTGGCTCATAGGTTAGTAAATCGCCACTACCATTATACTTTTTACCATCTAGTAAGATACTAAATTTGGCATCACTTATTGCCTCATATTTTTGCGGTTTTCGATTTTTATCAAAGTAAATTTTAACACGATTTGCAGTTAATGTATCGCTTTTACCTTTTTTAATTAATACATTACCTACAAGTTCTCCAAGTCCTACTTTCTCATCAGCATAGAAGCTATCAGCGCTTACTTCGACCTGATTTGCACTTACTACACCATAAAAGAATGCAACAACTATAAAAGATTTAACTATTTGTAAAACCAACCTTTAACTCCTTTTGCAACGATATGATTACTATCAAGTGCATATATCACGCTTTTTCCTACTATTTTATCACTATTTTGCAATAATTCAAATGGGACACTGCTTAATAATGTTTTCTCCATCATTAGATACTGAATTTCACTAGAGTTGTAGCGCAAATTGGTATCTAAATTTAGATATCTCACATCGCCAAAAAATGTTATATTATTATCTTTATAAATAGCCTCATTTGAGGTGATGTTGTGTCTATCTTTTTGGATAAAGGTAACATTTGGCTGAATAAATTCATTATAATCATCATAGGCTATAACACTTTTAGATGTAAATTTAGCATATGTATTTGTAGAATTTATCTCATAGCTTATTACTCCATCTGCTTGCATATTTGCTACCTTTATACTGTTACTTTGCAGGCTAGTTTCATATGGGTTTTGTAACATTAACGCCACTACGCTCATACTAAAAAGAGCCACAACAAAATAAAAAATTTTTATAGCCAACGCCCAATCCACTCATCACGTAAATTTTCTCTATCAATGATAATTTCTATCATCTCTCTAACTGCACCATAACCGCCATTTTTACTTAATTTTATATCTGGAGTAAGTGCTTCAAAAGCATCATTTGGTGCAAAACTAATAGCTACATTTTTTAACAATTTCATATCATTTAAATCATCGCCAATAGCAGCTGCATTTTCTAAGCTTAGTCCTTCTAATTCTAAAATCTCCTTAGCCTTAGCAAGTTTATCGCTTACACCTTGAAAACAATACTTAATCTCTAGCTCTTTGGCTCTATCAGCTACGATTTGAGAGCTTTTACCTGTAATTATGGCCGAAATTTTACCCATACGATTCCACTGTTGTATGGCAAATCCATCTTTTACATCAAATCTTTTAAATTCATCAGATAAATTAGTCTTATAAAGACCACCATCACTCATACATCCATCAACATCTAAAAATATTATCTCTATCATAATACGCCTTTGGTGCTTGGAATTCCTATCTTATCATTTTTAGCCACAGCCCTACGAAATGCCACAGCAAAAGCCTTAAATGTAGCTTCTGCTATATGGTGAGAGTTTGTACCTCTTTGCTTTATTATGTGTAAGGTAATGCTTGAATTCATTGCAAGTGCTCTAAAAAACTCCTCTACAAGCTCGCTATCAAAGTTTCCAATCTTTGGATTCATCTGTGATTCATAGACCAAAAAAGGTCTATTAGATAGATCCAAAGCACACTCCACAGCAGCCTCATCCATAACTACAACTGCATTGCCGTATCTCTCCACGCTACCAAGCGGATATAGAGCTTCCTTGATAGCTTGACCTAGTACGATACCGCAATCTTCTACGCTATGGTGATCATCTATATGTAAATCTCCTTTGCAATAAAGCTTAATATCCATTAAAGAGTGCTTTGCAAATGCAGTTAACATATGATCAAAAAATCCAATACCAGTATCTATATCGCTATTACCGCTTCCATAAATTTCAAGCTCTAAACTAATATCAGTCTCTTTTGTTTTTCTTTGTTTTTTTATCATTATATTTCCTAATCTCTAGCTATAAACGCACCTTTAAACTGACCACTAGATATGAAATCACGAGCTTCAGCTTCGCTTCTAAATCCTGTTAAAAATACCCTATAAATTGGCTCACCATTTAAACTATACTCACGAACTGTTGTTTTATAAATTCCGTTTGTATTATTATATTGAGTTTTATAGGTATTTGCTCCAGCAAGGCGTCTAAATGCGCCAATTTGCACCATAAAATTACCGCCTGTATATGTGTGGGTTTTAGCCGTTTTATTAGCCGGAGTCTCAACCTGTCCGTAAAATCCTATAACTTCAAGCTTTACTGGAACTGTTCCATCAGCAATCATAGCAATTTCTAAAGCTGCGGCTTTAGATAAATCAATAACCCTACCAGCTACAAATGGTCCTCTGTCATTTATTCTTACTGTGGTTGTTTTGCCATTTTTTAAACTTGTAACTTTAACCATTGTATTCATTGGCAAGGTTTTATGAGCTGCAGTTAGAGCATGCATATTATATGTTTCGCCATTGCTTGTTTTTTTGCCATGAAAATTTGGTCCATACCAGCTAGCAATACCTGTAGCTGTATCACCTACTTCTACTACTGTTGGGTAATATGTTTTACCATTTATTGTATATGGTCTCATTGTAGATTCTTGATTGCTAGCACCACCATTTTGTATAGTTTCAAAATCTGAACCTGAGTAGTTTGAACCATATCCTGAGCCTAAATAGCCACCTGAATACCCCGAACCTGAGTAGTGTGGGATACTCTTTGTAGAACATCCGCTAAATAATGCACCCGCTAGCGCTATGACTGATAATTTAGTGAGGTATGACAAGATTTTCTCCTATTGCTAATTTCATATTTGTTTTGCTATTTGCCTTTATAATTTCATCCACTTCTACGCCAAATTTACGTGAAATCATTCCAAGTGTATCACCCTTTTTAACCTGATACTCATAGATTGTTTTAGCATTTGCTGGGACGGCAAGTTTATAGTTTGATTTTATCTTACTTATATTATTATACTCTTTAATATCGCTTGCTTTAATATTTAACTTTTTAGCAATAATTTCAAAAGTATCACCTTTTTTAGTATTATAAATTTTACTCTTTGACCCCTCTTTATAATTAGCGACAAACTCCTCTTTTTTAATTGTTGGGATATAAATATAATAAGTCTCCCTATTTGGCGGAGTAAAGCTGTATCTTAAATGAGTATTATATTTGCTAAGATTTTCTAAACTAAATCCGATAGATACAGCCACATCTCTTAAGCTAGTTCCACCTGGAATTTCAACTCTTTTAATACCTATATATGTAGCTGAATTTAGCATTGAACTATCTTTTGAGATTAGAAAATCACTATCATTTGCCACATATGCCATCATTATAATTTTACGTAGATAATCTCTGCTTTCTAACGAAAGGTACTTTTTCTTTGGGTTTAAAAGCACCATTATATCATCACTTCCAGCTAATTTTATAGCTTTGCTTAATTTTCCCTCTCCTGCATTGTAAGCTAAAATAGCTAGATACCACTTGCCAAACCTATCTTTTAATCTTTCTAAATAATCAATAGCGGCATGTGTAGCTTGCAATGGATCTCGTCTCTCATCTACATACTTATCAACTTCTAAATTATGCAGCTTTGCAGTACTAGGGATAAACTGCCAAATTCCAGCTGCTTTAGCTCCAGAGGTTGCTCTATTTGATAACTTAGATTCTACAATAGCTAAATATAATAAAAAATTTGGAGCATTTCGCTCTTTTAAGACATCTTTTATTATAGCAGCATGCTTATACTCTTTAGTTATTGTATTTATAAATTCTTTCTTTGTCATATCCATTCGAACATTTTTAAGTAGTAAAAAATGCTCATCGTTTATATATTTTGGGTCAATATCAAGCTCTTTTAATACCCTAATTTCTTTTTGAAAATTATAATCTGAAACCATAAACCCAAATGAGCAACTACAGCTTAAAAGTATAAATAAAACTATGGCAAATATTCTCATCTCTCTCCTTAAATTCCAAATAATCTATTTGCATTTTGCGTTGTAATACTCTCAACATCGCTCCTGCTAAGTCCTAAAATATCAGCCATTTTATCAGCTACATATGTCGTAAATGCTGGCTCATTTCTCTTACCCCTGTGAGGTTCAGGAGTAAGATATGGCGCATCAGTTTCAAGCACAAGTCTATCAAGCGGAATCTTAGGTAAAATTTCAACTAATTTTTTTCCATTTTTAAAAGTTAAAACGCCACCTATTCCATAATAAAATTTACTGCTTAATTCAAGCAAGATAGGACTAGCATTAAAACAATGCAAAACTCCGCCAACTAGCCTACTTTCGTACTCTTTTAAAATTTTTAGACTATCCTCGTTTGCATCTCTAATATGCACAATAAGCGGCAAACCAAGCTCCACGGCTAATTCAATTTGACTGATAAAAGCCTCTTTTTGTTTGGCTTTATAACTATCTATATCTGTTGCTGGTAGTCTAAAATAGTCTAGTCCACACTCGCCTATAGCTATACATTTTGACTCTTTAGCAAATTTACACAAAATATCTATATCATACCCATCGATTTCATATGGATGCACTCCAGCAGCAAAGTATATATTTTCATTTGAATTTGCTATTTCTAACGCTTTTGGCAGATCATTTATATCTGCTCCTGGAATTATAATCTTTTGCACTCCGCTATCAAATGCACTTTTTATTACGCTACTAATATCATCAAATCTAGCATCATCTAGATGACAATGTGTATCTATAATCATAAAATTTCTACCCTATTTTTACCATTTAATTTTGCTTTTGTTAAAGCTTTATATCCTATATTTATTGCTTGATCAATTTTGAGCGAATTATCAAAAAGACAAACTCCTACTGAAATAGTTGGGCGAATAGCTGAGGCGACTACTAAATTTGCAACCTTTGATCTAATTTGCGCCATAATTCTTACACTCTCATCAAAGCTAACTTTATCTAAAATCACACCAAATTCACCACCGCTAAGGCGCGCTACAATCATTCCCTTTAGCTCATTTCTAAGCATAGATGCCACATGCGCTATAACTCTATCGCATAGATCAAAGCCAAATTTAGCATTTATATCTCTTAATCCATCAATATCAATAATTGCGATGCTAAATTCTGCTTTTCGCTCTGCTAAATTTTTTACATAATTAAAAAAATAACGCCTATTAAATAACTTTGTTAATGGATCATATTTTTTATATAGTTCGATATTAATCTCATCTTGCATAGCTTTTAGATTGCTATCTACTCTATATATAATCTCCTCTTTACTAAAAGGCACAGAGATAAAATCATTTGCACCATTTTTTAGAAATTTTGCCGCCACATCGTTATCGCTAGCTGCTACTACGATTAGGCCTAGATGATTTTTATTTTTATTTTGGCGAATTTGACGCATTAAATCAAATCCATTGATAACTGGCATATTATAGGCTGTTAAAATTAGTTTAATATCTGGATTATCCTCTAAATAATTTAACGCCTCCTCGCCATGTGCTGCAGTAAAAACTTTATAAAGTTGCGAATTTAAAATCTCTTTTAGCTGATTTCTCACGCTCATAGACGGCTCGACTATCATAACCTTATAGCTACGATTTCTACATAGTCTATTAATTGTTTCAAAGATATAATTAATCGCATCAAGATTATCTTTTACTACATAATCAACAATATTTTTTTGCATAAAGAGCTTTTTTAAATTCTCATCTACACTACCAGTTAAAATAATAGCTAAGATATTTTTAGATAGTACATAATCAACCACTTCACCATCTGGTGCATCAGGTAAATTAATATCAAGTAAAGCAATAAAAAAGTCATCATTTTCCTCAATAGCCTCAATCGCCTCTGCGTAACTATGTGTTACTACGATATCCATATCAACATGTGCGTTCATCTTTTTAGCTATTAGCTTAGCTAAGGCTTTATTATCCTCGACTATAAGGACTCTCTCACGCATGATAACCCCATCTTAATTTAATATTCAAAGCCTTGATTATACTCAAATTAGACTTTAACACTCATTAAAGCAATAACTTCTTAGCAAATTCAGTCGCCTCTTGCGTTATACTTTCACCACTTATCATACGCGATAACTCCATTACTCTTTCATCCATATTTAACTCTTTTGCAGTAGAGCCTTTTATATCTTTTTGTACTAAAAAGTGATGATGGGCTTTTGAGCTAAGTTGAGGCTGATGTGAAATAGCAAAAATTTGATATAAGCTTGATAGTTCTATCAATACATTTGCTATACTCATAGCCTCTTTGCCACTTAGATTAGCGTCTATTTCATCAAGGATTAACACTCCACCACCAAGACCGCTAATCTTAGCTTCACTAGCGATAAAAGCTAATCTTAAACGATTTATCTCTCCACTACTTAGAGTTTTTAAATTTGAACTATTTAAATTTATATCTACTAAATCAGCACCATTTATATCTAAATTTTTACTATTTAAATCCATATCAATCTTATCCATATATAGATCTTTTAGATATCCATTTACCATACTCTCTAGCTCTTTTATAGCTTTAAAACGCTCTTTTGTTATAGCTTCTGAAGAGCTTTTAAGCTCATTTGATAATTTTGTAAATTTAGATACTAAATCAGATTTTTGAAACTCTATATTTTCATAATGGGCTAATTCACTCTTTCTTTTTTTTAATATCTCTAGACACTCTTCTATACTTCCATATCGTTTTATTAAAGCATTTAAACTCTCTATGCGATCTAAAATCTCCTCAATGTCCAATCCTTCAAACTCATCAAAATCCACACTACTTCTAGCTATTTTAAGCTCATTTAAAGCATCGCTAAAAAATCCACTATCAATCTCGCTAATATGCAAAGCGTCCATTACTGCTTTCTCATAGGCAAATATCGCTTCAGCCTTACTCCACGCCTCTTCTATCTTATCTTTTTTACTAAGACGCTTTTTAATAGCATTAAGCTCTTCAAATTCTCCCACCTTAGGAGAAACTTGCTCGATCTTTTCTATCTCAAATTTAGCAAAATCTCTAAGCTCATCGATCTTTTTTTCCTCTTCATTTATCTTATCTAGATCTTTTTTAACGCTCAAAAATTCACCAAATTTCTCTTTAAATTTGATTAAATTCTGATTATGATTTTTAGATTTTTTACTAGCTAAAATATCTAAAAGATTAAGCAATCTACTATTTTCAAACTCTGTAATATCTCTAGCGCTTAGATATTTTAAATGGCGACTAGCAACTAAATTTAAATTTTTTTTCGATATTGATTGATTATTTATAAAGTATCTTGTACTCTTATCTTTTAAGAGTTTAAAGCAGTTTATACTCTCTTCTTCAATCCCAAACTCATCTAATCCTAACTTACACTCTATATCAGCTTCAATTAGTCTAGCATCACTATCTTTGTAGCCAAAAACGCTTAATATCGCCCCCATCAAAACGCTCTTTCCAGCACCACTCACACCTGTAAATACACTAAGCCCAGAGCCAAATTTAAGCTCTAATTCATTAAAACTTAAATAATCTTTAAGATAAATTCTCTCTATCACTGCTGACCCCATCTTAATTTCTCTTTTAATACACCAAAATAGTCCCGCCCCTTTTGCCTTAGTAAATTCACTCTAATATCGCTCACGCCGATATCCACACTATCAAATTCAATCAAATCAAATCTATCTTGCCCATCTATTAGCACCACCACATCATCATTACTTCTAAACTCCAGCCTAAACTCCCTAGGTAAAACAAGCGGCCTTTGAGTAAGGCTATGAGAGCATATCGGCGTAACGCTATAAGCATCACACAAAGGATGGATAATAGGCCCTCCAGCGCTCATATTATATGCAGTTGAACCCATCGCAGAGCTAATTATTACCCCATCACCAAAATATGAATTAAAATACTTTGAGTTTAAAAACGCGTCAATATGCGAAGTGGTATCGATCTTTTTACGCATTAAAACAATATCATTAAAGGCTAATTTTGTAGTTATTTTGCCATTTTTATTGAAATTTGCCCTAAGCATATATGGACGCTCAACATCATAAATTCCAGCCAAAAATTGATCTAAAAATCCACCAAATCCATCCAAGGTAGAATCAGTCAAAAATCCCAAATGCCCAGTATGAACCCCATATATATAAGCCTCGCTTTGTGCTGCTCTCCTGCAAGTAGCTATGAAATTACCATCGCCGCCTAAAGAGATAATAACTCTAGCTCTTTTAGTTAGCTCATCAAACTCATATCCTTTCATGCCAAGACTACTAGCCACATGAGACTCAAATATAACATCAATTGAGCGACTTTTTATAATCTTTATAATCTTTAATAACGCATCTTTTTGCTCTATTGGATCTCTAGTTGTAATTGCTATAGTATTTAAATTTTTATGAATTTTAGACATAACTCTCCCCTAAAAGCCAAATTCTACACAAAAAAATATAATATAAAGTATAATAATAAAATGAAATTTAACTTTACCCGCTCACTAGTCAAAATTTCTAATAAAAGTTTTATAAAATTTAATGTATAATTGCCACTTTTTACAAACGAAAGGATTAATATGCGGAGTCATTACTGCACCGACTTAGACGCACAAGATATCGGTAAAAGCGTCAGTCTATGTGGTTGGGCAAATTCATACCGAGACCACGGCGGCGTTATATTTATAGATCTTCGTGATAGAAGTGGAATTATCCAGCTTGTATGCGATCCAGCAGACAGCAAATCAGCACACGAAATAGCATCAAAAGTTAGAGATGAATATGTCTTAAGAGCCAAAGGCAAGATAAGAGCTAGGGGTGAGGGACTAGTAAATCCAAAGCTAAAAACCGGCGAGATTGAAGTCATAATAGATGAGCTAATCATTGAAAATGAGAGCGCTCCACTACCTTTTGTAATCGGCGATAATAGCGTTGGTGAAGATATTAGGCTTAAATATCGCTTTTTGGATTTAAGAAATGAAGATAGCCTAAGTAAATTTCAACTTCGCTCAAAAGCTAGCATAGCGTGTAGAAATGCCCTTGATAGATTAGGATTTTTAGAGGTTGAAACCCCTATGCTAACTCGTGCTACACCTGAGGGCGCAAGGGATTATCTAGTGCCTAGCCGTGTTCATCCTGGCGAATTCTACGCCCTACCACAAAGCCCACAGCTCTTTAAACAGCTATTAATGTGTGCTGGATTTGATAAGTATTTTCAAATCGCAAGGTGCTTTAGAGATGAAGATTTAAGAGCTGATCGCCAACCTGAATTCACTCAAATAGATGTTGAAATGAGCTTTTGCGATCAAGAAGATGTGATAAAAGTTGGCGAAGAGGTGTTAAAAGATATATTTGCAGCTTGTGGGCATAATATTCAAATTCCATTTAAAAGAATGAGTTATAAAGATGCTATGGAGCTTTATGGTAGTGATAAGCCAGATCTTAGATTTGATCTAGCTATGGTTGATGTAATCGATATCTTCGCTAAATCAAATAATCAAATTTTTAGCACTCCAGCACAAGATCCAAAGAAAAATAGAGCCAAAGCTATAAAAGTCCCAAATGGAGATAATATATTTAGCAAACGCCAAATGCAAAGATTTGAAGAATTTGTCCGTAAATTTGGCGCTAAAGGCTTAGCATTTATCCAAATAAAAGATCCAAAAGATACAGCCGGACAAGATAACTGCGTAAATTTTGATGGACTTAGCCTAAAAGGGCCACTAGTTAGATTTTTTGATCCAAGCGATCTAAAAGAGCTAGTTTCTAGAATAGATCTTAAAATCGGTGATGTCGTATTTTTCGGTATCGGAGAGAAAAAAACCGTGCTTGATTATATGGGGCGATTTAGAATTTTCTTAGCTAATGAGCTTGGTATAATAGATCAAAAATCATTAGAATTTTTATGGGTTGTAGATTTCCCTATGTTTGAGCAAAATGATGATGGTAGCTACTCAGCGATGCACCATCCGTTCACAATGCCTAATAACCCAGATGAGCCAAATTTAGAAGATATCACGAGCATAGCTTATGATGTTGTCTTAAATGGTGTTGAGCTTGGCGGTGGAAGCATTAGAATTCACAAAAATGATATCCAACAAAAGGTCTTTAAACTTCTTAAAATAGATGAAAACGAACAAAGAGAGAAATTTGGATTTTTACTTGATGCGCTTAGTTTTGGTGCGCCTCCGCATGGTGGATTTGCTATAGGTTTAGATAGACTTATTATGCTAGTTACAAACTCATCAAGTATAAGAGATGTTATAGCATTCCCTAAAACTCAAAAAGCCTCATGTCTAATGACTCAAGCCCCAAGTGGCGTAGATGCTCATCAGTTAAGAGATTTAGGATTAAGATTAAGAGAAAAGGAAAAATAATGAAAAAGCTATTTTTAATAATAGGCGCCCCAGGCAGCGGAAAGACTACAGACGCTAGCATAATAGCTAAAAACGATTCTAAATTTAGCCACTATTCAACAGGCGATCTATTAAGAGCTGAAGTAGCTAGTGGTAGCGATCTTGGTCGCTTGATAGATAGCTTCATCTCTAAAGGCAATCTAGTTCCACTAGATGTGGTTGTAAATACCATAGTTAGTGCTATCAAATCTAGCCCTACAGAGTATATTTTAATAGATGGCTATCCACGAAGTGTAGAGCAAATGTTAGAACTTGATAAGGTCTTATCAAATACAAATGATGTTAAACTAAGTGGCGTTATAGAAGTGGATGTAAGCGAACAAGTCGCAAGAGAGAGAGTCTTAGGCAGAGCTAGAGGCGCTGATGATAATGATGAAGTCTTTAATAACAGAATGAAAGTCTATCTAGCCCCACTTAAAGAGATTAGAGATTTTTATAGTAGCAAATCCCTGCTTCGCAATATTAATGGCGAACGAACCATCGAAGAGATCGTAAGCGATATGGCAAATTTATTAAACACTATGATAAAGGAGTAAATTATGGATATAAGTAAAATCAAAGCTGGTAGTAACCCAGATAAACTAAACGCAGTAATCGAGATCCCATATGGATCAAATATCAAATACGAAATAGACAAAGATAGCGGTGCTGTCGTGGTAGATCGCGTGCTATACTCAGCTATGTTTTATCCAGCTAATTATGGATTTATCCCATCAACTCTAGCTGATGATGGCGATCCAGCTGATGTTTTAGTCTTAAACGAATACCCACTTCAAGCCGGTAGTGTGATACCTTGTCGCTTAATTGGCGTTTTGGTAATGGAAGATGAGAGCGGTATGGATGAAAAGCTCTTAGCGGTCCCAGTAACCAAAATCGACCCTAGATATGATGGTATCAAAAGCATAGATGACCTACCAAAAGCCACGCTTGATAAGATCAAA
Organism: Campylobacter sp. P091; assembly: GCF_002138935.1. Lineage (NCBI taxonomy): Bacteria > Pseudomonadati > Campylobacterota > Epsilonproteobacteria > Campylobacterales > Campylobacteraceae > Campylobacter > Campylobacter sp. P091. Next base: position 162,246 of record NZ_MJKZ01000001.1, on the reverse strand, counting down.
AATTTCTTTGAAACTTACAAAATGCTTGAACCAAATAAATGGGTAAAAGTCAAAGGTTTCGAAGATGCTAAAAAAGCTCAAGATATCTTAGACAAAGCTATCAAAGCTTACAAATAACCTTAATGTGGCAAAATCTTGCCACATTAATTAAATTTAAATTATCAACTAAAGGATTAAAATGATAATCTGCGAAGAGTCCTATCCAGAGATTTTAGACATTATCGCCTCCAAGCTCACAACTGCTGATATAGAGCTTTTATTAGTTGATAGCGATACTATGCATCAAATAAATTTAAAAGAGCGCAAAATAGATAAAACAACAGATGTTTTAAGCTTTCCGCTCCACTATATCCCACATTTTCCAATCGGCTCAATAGTTATAAATACAGACCTAGCAATGACTAAAGCCAATGAACTAGGACACACAATAGATGAAGAGATAGCTCTACTTTTTACTCATGGATTACTTCATATTCTTGGATATGACCATGAAAACGATGATGGACAGATGAGAAGAAAAGAAATTGAAATCTTAAATGAGCTAAATTTACCAGATAGCCTAATAGTAAGAACATTAGATGAGTAGTAGGGATTAGCCCTACTATCTTTTAGAATCTACCATTTAGTGATAGATAGTATCTTCTACCTTCATCTACTCTATCATATGTATTTACATATGCATCTTTACCTTTGTTTTTATAAGTTTCAAATCCATCTGTAAAATCTTTATCGAATAGATTATATACTCCAGCATTTAGGCTCCAATTTTTATTTATCTCATATGAAGCACCCAAAGAGGCTAAAAATACATTTTGATAATACTCCCTATTTATATTATCATTCCCCATATATCTATCTATCTGCCACTCACCTTTTATCCATGGAGTGATTTTTTTAGTTATAGAGTAGTCAGCTTTAGCTACTATATTATGCTTTAAGCTTCCTTCTTCTGGTTTGCCTATGCTATCTTTAGTAGCACTATCTTTAATCTCAGTATCTAGATATGTATAGGACAAATTTAAATTCATATCACTAATAGGTCTAAGTCCAGCGCTAACTTCTACACCCATATACTGCACTTCACCATGATTTATAGCTTGAGAGCATGAGCTACCTCCAGTAGCACTTGCGTTACAATTTCCTATATTAGGTATAGCTTCGCCTTGATTGTATGATGTGCTTGAAATTTTATCTTTAAAATCAGTGATAAATCCAGTTACAGCCATATCAAATATATCATCACTATAGCCCATGCCTAGCTCATAGTTTATCGATGTCTCCTCTTTTAGATCTGGATTACCGTATGTTGGGGTTTTGCCTTGACCGCTATAGTTATACTCTCCAGCTATTAGCTTATTTGCTGTAGGAGCTTTAAAGCCTGTTGATACACCACCTTTAAATGTGAAGTTATCATTTAGATTATAGACTAGATACGCTCTTGGAGAGATATTATTACCAAATGTCTCATGGTAGTTATATCTAGCACCTAGTGTTAATCTTAAATTTTCTAATATCGAATACTCATCTTCAGCAAATGCCGCTATAGCATACTGGCTAAATCTGCTTGGACTAGCTATCTTATCTTGCATTTTTTCTAGTTTATACTCAGCCCCAACGCTTAATATATTACTTTGACCAATTGGAATCACAGCCTTAGTATCAGCTATATAGTCTTGAGCTAAGATATCTCTATTTTGTCCTTTATATGGATTTTGTGCTACAACTAATCTACTATCATTAGTTACGCGGTTATACTGAATACCTGAATTTATAGTAAATCCATCATACACACCCTCATGCGTTAGATAGGTTACTAACTTTTCTACATCCATAGTTGGTTCATAGCCGCCTTTTGCTCCTACTGTACCAAGCTGCCCCTCTCTATTATCATAGTGATTTCTAGCATAATCTATATCAAATGTAAATGTATTTGCATCATCATGCATATAGTTTAATCTTGTGCCTATATTATAGTTATTAGCCTTTGTTGGGCTTTCACCTTGACTTCTATCTAATTCTTTACCATGTTCATTTCTATATATTACATTTGATTGCTCTCTATAGCTTTGAGAGTATCTAAATGTAGCGCCTAGTTTATTCTCTATTAATGGACCATCAGCATAGATATTAAATCCATATAAATTTCCCCACTGATTATCCTCATTTATTAAGGTATTTAATCCAAATGAAGCACCCCACTCATCGCCAACCTTTTTAGTGATGATATTTACCACGCCACCTAATGCCTCTGAGCCATATAGGGTACTCATAGGACCTTTTATAACCTCAATTCTTTCAATACTAGAAAGTGGCGGCAAAAATGCGTTCATCACCTCACCAAATCCATTTGGTCCTATATCGCCACTAATACCTTGACGTCTTCCATCGACTAAGATTAGTACATATCCATTACCTAAACTGCGTATAGATATATTATTCGCACCAGTTTTGCCAGGTGCTGATATATCAACTCCTGGTATATCAGATATAGCCTCAGCTACATCTCTATATGGCTTTCTTTCCAAATCTTTTTTGGTAATGACATTCATTGTTGCTGGAGCTTCTTTAATCTCTTGAGAGAATCCCGAAGCCGTAACAACCACCTCATCTAATGCGTATTTATCACTGGCTAGAGCGCAATTTGATATATATGCGATTGCAGCTACAGAAAGTAAATATTTTTTATTCATAAATTCACCTTTAAAAAATTAATAGTGGAATTATATGATAATAATTATTAAAATAGATTTAAAAGCAAGCCAAATTTAACTAAATTTAAATATCAAATAAATCAAAATATTATCTAAGTTATTATTTAAAATTCGATTCAAAAGCCTAAAACTAGATGCTTTTGATTATAATTTAATAGATGAATTTAATAATATATCAAGTTTAGCTAATGTATAATTACAAATTATCCGTCTAAATTTCAAATTATAAGGGGAGCTTATGAGTAAGCAAATCGAAGGGTTTCTTGGTATAAGCGAGGATCGCAAGAAAAGTAGAATTCCTGCAAAACTCGATCTTATTCAAAGTGGAACTGGGCTATTCCTAGGACTATTTATGTGGGCACATATGCTGTTTGTATCTACCATACTATTTGGTGAAGATGTCTATAATCAAGTTGTGCATATTTTAGAGCTTAGATTTATGTATGATAGCCCAAATATGAGCTATGTTACTAGCTTTTTGGCAGCTTGTGTGCTTGTAATCTTTTTTGTCCATGCTGCGCTTGGTATGAGAAAAATGCCTATCAATTTTAGACAATGGCAAATTTATCGTGCTCACGCAACTCGTATGAAACACGAAGATACAACACTTTGGTGGATTCAGGCTTGTACTGGATTTATTATGTTTTTCCTTGGGTCAGCACACCTAATCATCATCATCACAAATTCAGATCAAATCGCCCTACTAGCTGATGGCACACTTGGATCAGCTGAGCGTGTTTATAGCCATTTTATGTGGTTATTTTATCTAGTATTGCTTTTTGCTGTTGAACTTCACGGAAGTATCGGTCTATACAGACTATGCGTGAAATGGGGATGGTTTGAGGGCAAAGATGCCAAAGCAACTCGTAAAAATCTAAAAAAAGCTAAATGGATTTTAAGCGTATTCTTTATAGCTCTTGGACTATTAAGCCTTGGGGCATTTCTTAAAATCGCTATGAACTAGGAGTATAGTATGAATGTAAAATATTATGATGCATTAGTAATCGGCGGTGGTCTAGCTGGTTTAAGAGCTGCTGTAGCCGCTGCTGATAAGGGTCTTAGCACCGTAGTTTTAAGCCTATGTCCTGTCAAAAGAAGCCACTCTGCTGCCGCTCAAGGCGGTATGCAAGCAAGCCTTGGTAACTCAAAAATGAGTGAAGGCGATAATGAAGATGTGCATTTTGCTGATACTGTCAAAGGTAGCGACTGGGGATGCGATCAAGAAGTTGCTAGAATGTTTGTCCAAACCGCACCTAAAGCAATTCGTGAGCTTGCTAGTTGGGGCGTGCCTTGGACTAGAATCACAAAAGGCAAAAGAAGTGCTATCATAAACGCACAAAAAACTACAATTGATGAAAAAGAGAGCGTACATGGTCTAATCCATAGCCGTGACTTTGGCGGTACTAAAAAATGGAGAACTTGCTTTACTGCTGATGCTACTGGCCATACAATGCTATTTGGTGTAGCAAATGAAGCTTTAAAACGCAATGTAGAAATTCATGACCGCAAAGAAGCTATAGCTCTTATACATGAAAATAACCGCTGCTATGGTGCGATTGTACGTGATCTAGTAACTGGTGAAATCACAGCTTATGTGGCCAAAGGCACCCTAATCGCAACTGGTGGTTATGGTAGAATTTACAAACACACTACAAATGCCGTAATCTGTGAAGGCACAGGCGCTGCTATCGCTCTTGAGACTGGTATTGCTAGACTTGGCAATATGGAAGCCGTCCAATTCCACCCAACTCCAATTGTCCCAAGCGGTATATTATTAACCGAAGGTTGCCGTGGTGATGGTGGGATATTAAGAGATGTTGATGGATACCGCTTTATGCCTGATTATGAACCAGAGAAAAAAGAGCTAGCTAGCCGTGATGTCGTTAGTCGCCGTATAATGGAGCATATCAGAAATGGCAAAGGGGTTAAAAGCCCTTATGGCGAGCATGTCTGGCTAGATATTAGCATTCTTGGTAGAGAGCATATAGAGAAAAACTTGCGTGATGTCCAAGAAATTTGCCAAATTTTCAATGGTATAGATCCAGCTGATGAAGGTCCAAAAGGTTGGGCGCCTATTCTACCAATGCAACACTACTCAATGGGCGGAATTCGTGTCAAACCAACTGGTGAGAGCCAAACCTTAAAAGGATTATTTAGTTGTGGTGAAGCAGCTTGTTGGGATATGCATGGATTTAACCGCCTTGGTGGAAATAGCGTTGCTGAAACCGTAGTAAGTGGTATGATTATCGGTGATTATTTCGCTGAGTATTGCGATAAAAATGAAGTAGATATCCAAACCAAAACAATAGAGAGCTTTATCAATAAAAGCAAAGAATATCTAAATGAACTCATCAACAAAGATGGCAAATACAATGTATTTGAGATCAAAAATAAGATGAAAGATATAATGTGGGAACATGTGGCTATCTTTAGAACTGGCGATGGTTTAGCCAAAGCTGTAAAAGAGCTAGAAGAGCTATACAAAGAGAGCACAAATGTCAAATTAGAAAATAAAGAGCTATATGGTAATCCTGAGCTTGAAGAGGCTTATCGTGTGCCTAAAATGCTTAAACTAGCTCTATGTGTGGCTTATGGCGCACTTCAAAGAACTGAAAGTCGTGGCGCACACTATAGAGAGGACTATCCAAAAAGAGATGACGCTAACTGGTGTAAGAGAACTTTGGCATATTGGAAAGAAGGCGATACACTCCCAACACTAGAGTATGAAGAGCTAGATATTATGAAAATGGAGATGCCACCAGCATTCCGTGGATATGGTGCTAAAGGCAATATAATAGAAAATCCACTATCAGCTAAACGTCAAGAAGAGGTTGATGCTATTAGAGCAAAACTTGAAGCTGAAGGCAAAAATAGACATGAAATTCAAGATGCTTTAATGCACTATGAACTTCAACCAAAATACAAAGCATTAAACGAAAGAGCAGGTATAGGCTATGAGTAGAAAAATAAAAATTAGAGCATTTAAATACAATCCTCAAAGTAAAGTTAGCAAACCGCACTTTGCTGAGTATGAACTAGAAGAAACCGATGGTATGACACTTTTTATCGCATTAAATCAAATTCGTGAAAAATTTGATCCGGGTCTTAGCTTTGACTTTGTGTGTCGTGCTGGGATCTGTGGAAGCTGCGGTATGGTCGTAAATGGTCGCCCACAACTAGCTTGTAGAACTCTTACCAAAGACTATCCAAGTGGCGTTATAGAGCTTATGCCACTACCTGCATTTAAACTACTTAAAGACTTAAGCGTTGATACAGGTAACTGGATGAATAATATGAGTAAAAGAGTTGAGAGTTGGATACACTCAAATCACACTACTGATATTAGCAAAATGGAAGAAAAAGTAGATCCAGACGCAGCTCAAGAGACCTTTGAGCTTGATCGTTGTATCGAGTGCGGTATCTGTGTAGCAAGTTGTGGAACGGCTCTTATGAGACCTGACTTTATCGGTGCTGTAGGTCTAAACCGTGTAGCTAGATTTAAAGTCGATCCACTAGATAATAGAACAGATGAAGATTTCTATGAGCTTGTAGGTGATGATAATGGTGTCTTTGGTTGTATGAGCTTGCTTGGTTGTGAAGACAACTGCCCTAAACACTTGCCACTTCAAAGCAAAATAGCCTATATGAGACGCAAACTAGCCACTGTAAAATAAACAAATTTAGCTTTTGCTCTCGTTGATAGCGTGGCTTTAAAATCCCAAATTTATTAGAATTTGGGATTTTTTATTATTTTTATTCTTTATTTTTTGTTTATCATTTTTTATTTTTACTCTTTTATTCATCAGCAAAATTTCAATTTCATCTACCTTTATAAAATTAAATTTAACTAAAATATTAATTTTATTGATAGAATATATAAATGCTTAAGTTCAAATTCACTACAATTAATCCTTAAAATACTATATTAAAAGGAAAAATCATGAAAAAAATCGCCATAATCATTATGCTGCTTTTTAGCATAGGTGTAGCTAAAGATTCTAATCTCAATCCAAAAGAACTAGAAACTAATTGCAATAAAGGCGACATGGTATCTTGTATTCTTCTTAGTTATTTATATTATCAAGGTCAAGGTGTAAGACAAGATTATAAAAAATCTGCTCAGCTCTTACAAAAAGCCTGCGATGGTGGAATTGCTAAGGGTTGCGGTATGCTTGGGAATTTATATTTTCAAGGCGAAGGTGTAAGGCAAGATTATAAAAAATCTGCTCAACTCTTACAAAAAGCCTGCGATGGTGGACTTGCTGAGGGTTGCGGTATGCTTGGAGCTTTATATGAAACAGGTTACGGAGTAAGACAGAATAATATTACGGCTAAAGAGCTTTATGGCAAAGCTTGTGATATGGGTTTACAAAAGGGTTGCGATGATTACGCAAGATTAAATCAATAAAGATATGTAAATGGGTATCGGTGCTATATTGACACTATTTAGTTTTGTGCTAGTCTATCTAGTGCAAAAGTTTAAAATAGGAGTTGCTAGGATTTATATCTATATTGGGTATTATTTTATAATGAGCTTAGTTCTATCGTGGAGTGTTGCTAAAGCGTTAGGCGTAGAAAGTGAGTATCTCATCAATCTAGGCCATGGACAGGGATTTTCTATGCTGGTAATAGGATTGACTTTGGGGTTTAGTTTGGTTGTTAGTGGTATTTTAATGTTAATATTTAGACTTTTTAAGCGTAATATAGAAATGAATTTTGGCAGTTTGTTTAGTTATGTTTTTTGGTATTTGAGTTCTATAATACATAATATTTTTGCATTTGTTATATGCATAATAATTTATGCGGTTAGCCAAATGCAAAAAAATGAACCTAAATTTAAAACTTACTTAACTGAGTATATACCAAATGTGGCATTTATTATATTAGTATTGAGCTTTTATGGTAATTTTGCTAGTTAGATAAATTTTAAAATTATAAAAGATTGTCAAGGCGTTACGAATAATGCCTTGACAATGACAAACACCTATGGCCAATTAAATTAACACAACACTACTTAAAATGCCCTTTGGTATGAGAAGTCTATAAGCTCATTTTTACCCTCGCTAGCAGCTGCGTATAGAGCGAAATTTGGATTGCGTAAAAGCTCCCTACCATAGGCTACTATATCGCAGTATCCGCCCTCTATCATCTGCTCGCCCTGCTCTTTAGTAGTGATTAATCCTACTCCAATAACTGGTATATTTACCACCTCTTTAATAGCTTTTGCATAACCTGCTTGATACATAGGCTTAAGTTCTGGAACTAGGCTTGGCTTAGTTACCACGCCACCGGCCGATACACTGATATAGCAAGCACCTAGCTCGGCACATTTTTTGGCTATGATTTTGCTATCTTCTATGGTATTTCCGCCCACCTCCCAATCATCAGCGCTAATGCGAACACCAAATGGGATAATAGGTGAAATCTCTTGAGCAATCAAGCTTAGAAGTCGCATTCTATTATCTATACTTCCGCCAAATTCATCATCTCGTTTATTGGTTAGTGGGCTTAAAAACTCGCTAATCAAATACCCATGCGCTGCGTGTATCTCTACAATATCATAATTAGCAGCCTTGGCTCTTATAGCGGCATCTTTAAATTTAGTTACGATTTCATAAATTTCTTGAGTGTTTAGCGCCTTTGGATGCTGGTATTCAGGGCTAAAGCATATTCCACTAGGGCTTAATATATTATCGCAAGTCCCCTTGGCTCCGGCGTGTCCTAGCTGCACGGCTGTAGTTTTGCAAGTATATTTTTTAATCTCATAATTTAGCTTAGTGTGTGCTTCTATTTGATTATCACTCCATAATCCTAAATCATTTTTAGATATACAACCCTCTGGTGATACCGCTGTGGCTTCAACTATGATAAATCCAACTCCACCAAGCGATCTAGCCGGATAATGTAATCTATGAAAACATCGTGGCAATCCGCTATAATCCCTAGCCTTATAAACACACATTGGTGGCATAGCTATGCGGTTTGGAAGTGTGAAATTACCAACTTTAATAGATTCAAATAATATAGACATTAGTTCTCCTTTAAACATTTTTCTATCGGTATTATTATACCGTTTTGCTCTTTAGAGACAAAGCTACTGGTGCCAAATTCATAATTAAATTTCGCACTAGTAACATTATAATCTCCGCATTTTATAATCTCTTTTGAGTTAAATTTATACAAAAGCTCATTTATATCAATGCTTCTTTGATTATCCATCTCATTATATAAAAACCCAACAAAAAATATAGCACTACAAAGCGCTAAAATAGATATCTTGGATTTTAAATTTAATTTATCATTAAACACAGCAAGAAAGATCAAAATAGCAAGGATAAAAACTAAAAAAAGCAAAATTCTCATCTCTCGCCTCTTAGCTGATAGCTGATATCTCCGGCACCAAAGCCGATCACAAGGCCACTAGCTAAGCTATGTTTAACGCCAAAATTATCAAAAAATTCAATACTATTGCCGTTGCGTTTAATGCTATCAGCAAATAAAGCACCCTTAAATTCGCTCTTTAAATCTATATTATTTGGCTCTTCACCAGCGGCATAAACAGGCAATACCACAAGCTCATCAACATCACTAAAACACGCTTTAAATCCATCTAAATTTGCCATTAATCTTGAGTATCTATGTGGTTGGAATATCGCTGTAATGCTCTCAAGCCCAAGCAGCTTTGCATACTCTTTAGCACTTTTTAGAGTCGCTTTAATCTCTGTTGGATGATGACCATAATCATCGATTAAGGCAAACTTTTCATTAGCAACTAAGATATCAAATCGCTTTTTTATCCCTTTAAATTTCTTAAGATTTTCCCTAACTTCTTCAAGTCCCATCATAGAATTAGCCGCCAAAATAGCAAGACTCGCATCCACAGCGATATGCTCTCCCATGCCCCAAGCCTCGAATTTGCCAAGTCCTTTGAGATGAAAACTTGTATATGGCTCATAATTTCTAAGCACCATTTGAAGATTGGTTATATCGCCTCTTTCTAATCTAATAGCGTCCATTTTAATAGTGCTTAAAAACTCATCTTCAGCATTAATAATACGAATCTTAGCTCTTTCTAAAAACCCCTTATAAGCAGCGTGAAATTTCTCAATATCATTATCATAATGCTCCATATGTTCAGGTTCAGCATTTGTAACAATAGCTAAAAATGGATTGGAATTTAAAAAGCTACTATCACTCTCATCAGCTTCAAATATCAAATTATCACTAGCTTCATACTTCATATTTGAGCCAAATTCTTTACTTATAGCACCAATTATAGCGCTACCTTCCATAAGGGCTGCAAGCATAGCTGAAGTTGTGCTTTTACCATGTGCTCCAGCTACAGCAAAGACTCTTTTACCCTCTAAAATAAATGGCAAAGCCTCCTTCCTTGATAGGCACTCAATGCCACGCTTTCTAGCCTCTAAAAGTTCTACATTATCACCTTTAATTGCAGCACTATATACTACAAAATCAGGATCTTCTATAGCACTTTTACAGTGTGGTACGGTGATTTTCATACCGCTAGCTCTAAGCTCTTTAGTAATAGCACTATCAGCAATATCTGAGCCACTGATTATAAAATTACGCTCTTTTAAAAACCTAGCAATCGCTGAAATTCCAATCCCGCCAATACCGATGAAATGAACTTTTTTCATATATTTAATCCTAATAACGCTTCAGCTTTTTGACGGAATTTCCATATTGAGCGAGCTTGTGTAATTAGCTTTTTATCTATATCACACATTAGCATTCCTTCATTAGAATCTAAGCTATTTTCAATCTCTCCATGTGGATTTATAAGCATAGTTTGCCCATAAAACTCACTCTCAACCTCGCCAAATTTAGTTTTGCCAAGACGATTTACACGAACGATATATATATTATTTGTAAGCGCTCTCATCTTTAAAAGTTCATTCCATCGCTCATTAGAATTTAGCGTACAAGCGCTTGGCAATAGCACGCAATCGACCTTTTTAGCTACAATCTCAGCCCAAATTCGATCAAAATGCGCCTCAAAGCCAAAAACAACCCCAAATTTAATCCTATCAACACTAAAACTCATTATCCCAAAGCTATCTTTTTTAGAGTAGAATTTCGCTTCATTCCAGTGAGGATAGTCTATTAAAATATTTTGCTCTTCATATTTTGTGCTTTGTGGGCTGAATTTAGCTACGACCTTTTTACACTCTTTGCCTTTGATTTGTAAAAGTGGGGCTATTATCGTTAGATTATATCTATTTGCCATGGCTGAAAGACTAGTCTTTTTGTGTTCGCTCTGCTCTTTTATCATAGATTTTGGCATCTTTATAATCTCATTAAAAAACGAATTGATCACATATTCACCAAGCACTACTACGCTAGCTCCACCTTTAGCTGCTAAATTTAAATAATGATCGATTCTTGAATCGCTCATAGCCAAAGTATACAACTGTAAAGCTGCTACCTTACTCACTCTCTTCTCCTATTTGAGTAATCTCTAGCTTAGCATTTTCTAGCATAGCTCTAGCCTCGTTAACTAGCTTTAATCCATCTTTATATAGTTTTATACTATCACTAAGCGCTAAATTCTCATTATTTAAACTCTCTAAAAGCTTCTCAATTTTATCTATTTTATTTTCAAAACTCTCACTCATCTAATGCCTTTTTAATATGTTTTTCTATCTTATCTATCTCGACTAAAAATGCGTCATGCCCATAATCACTATCAACACATATATATCTTCCTCTATGCCCTTGACCTATCTTAACTAGCGCTTCATACATCTCAAGCATCAAATTTGGCGGAAACAAAATATCCCCACTAAATGAGATAAATGTTAGCCTAGCACGAGTAAGCATCAAAGCCTCATTAAGTGAGCCGTAGTGTCTAGTACAATCGAAATTATTCATCATCTTAACAACATATAGATATGATAATGGATCAAATCTTTTAGGGAAGTTATTGCCATTATACTCCATATACCTATCTACTTCAAATCTACCTAAAAGCTCGTATAAACCATCAGTTTCTACATATTTTCTACCAAATTTTTTATCCATCGTAGCAGGACTTAAAAAGCTAATATGCCCAGCCATTCTACCAAGTGCCATACCTGTTAAGCCATTTGCTGCTATATCATCTTTATCATAGTAGCCGCCTTTAAAATTTGGGTCTTTTACTATGCCTTCAATAGCGATTTTATTAAATGCAATTGCCCAAGCTTTAGTAGCATATGTAGTAGCTAGCATTATCACTCTTTTGGCAAAATTTGGAAACTCTATAGCAAAGCACAGAGCTTGCATTCCACCAAGGCTACCACCGATTATTGCGTAAGCTTCTTTAATGCCTAGCCTATCAAATAACCTCATCTGCGCTCTTACCACATCGCTTATTACAAGCACAGGAAAGCGAAGTCTATACTCTTTTTTAGTGCTTGGCTCTATACTTAGAGGATTTGTAGAGCCAAATGAACTACCTAAGATATTTACACAGATAACAAAATATTTAGTAGTATCAATAATCTTTCCATCACCTATTACGCCATCCCACCAGCCAGCTTTTCTATCGCCTTCATAAATTCCAGCGGCATGAGCTGAACCAGTGAGTGCATGGCATACGACTATAGCATTGCTTTTATTCTCATTTAGTTTGCCATAGCACTCATAAGCTAAATCAAATTCGCTTAAAATTCGCCCGCTTTCTAAATGCAACGGCTCATCAAAATGCTCTACAGCTCTATATATTTCCACTAATTTACTCTATAATTTGGTGCTTCTTGAGTTATGATAACATCGTGAGCATGGCTCTCTTTTAATCCTGCACTTGTGATCTCTACAAACTCAGCCTTCTCTTGAAAAGTTTTAATATCATTGCTACCACAATATCCCATTGAGCTTCTCAATCCACCTACTAACTGATGAATCACATCACGAATTGTACCAGCATATGGCACACGACCTTCGATCCCTTCGGGAACTAGCTTATCTTGAGCGGTACCTTCTTGAAAATATCTATCACTGCTACCTCTAGTCATAGCACCGATACTTCCCATACCTCTATAACTTTTATATTGACGCCCTTGGAAGGTTACTAACTCACCTGGACTCTCATCACAACCAGCAAGTAAGCTACCTACCATAATGCAGCTAGCACCGGCTGCTAAAGCCTTAGCAAAATCGCCACTATATTTAATACCACCATCAGCTATAATAGGCACATTAAATTCCTTAGCCGCCTCAGCACAATCGCTAATAGCTGTAATTTGTGGCACTCCAACTCCTGCTACAATTCTAGTAGTACATATCGAACCTGGCCCAATACCTACCTTCACTCCATCAGCTCCGGCTTTGATTAGATCTATTACAGCTTTAGGATTTGCTACATTACCTACTATGATATCTACTCCAGTTATTTGAGATTTAATCTCTTTTAAGGTATCTATAATCCCTTTGCTATGGCCATGAGCAGAGTCCATTACCAAAGCATCAACCCCAGCTTCGGCTAAAGCTTTGGCTCTATCTATTTGACCAACGCCAATTGCTGCAGCCACTCTAAGGCGACCAAATTTATCTTTATTAGCGTTTGGATACTCTTTGCGTTTTTTAAGATCTTTAATGGTTATTAAACCTTCTAATTTACCATTTTTATCTACTATAGGTAGCTTTTCAACTTTATTTGTAGAAAATATCTTTTGTGCATCATCTAAAGTACATCCCGATGGAGCGGTAATGAGTGGGGCTTTTGTCATCACTTCGCCTACTTTTTTACTATAATTATGCTCAAATCTCAAATCACGATTTGTTAAAATCCCTATTAATACACTATTTTCATCAATTACTGGCACACCTGAAATTCTATAATCACTCATTAACTCCAAAGCATCTTTGATACTAGCATCAGCGGTGATTGATATAGGATCCATTATTACGCCACTTTCACTTTTTTTAACCTTTTTTACCTCTTTTACTTGTGATTCTAGATCCATATTTTTATGGATAACCCCAATTCCACCAAGTCTAGCCATCATAATAGCCGTTCTATGCTCTGTAACTGTATCCATCGCTGCTGATACTACAGGTATATTTAACTCGATATTTTTACTAAATTTAGATCTAATATCAACTTGTTTTGGCAAAATTTCAGAGTATTGCGGGACTAATAAAACATCTTCAAATGTTAAGGCTCGTTTTATGATTTTCATACTATTTTCCTTTTATTATATTCTCTAAGCTTAAAGCTGTGTCTAAAACTGTCTGTTCTTGCCACGCTCCACCAATTAATTGAGCGGAAATATTTAATCCATTTTCATCATTTGATACTGGCACAGTGATAGCTGGAAGGCCTGCTAAATTCACTCCAATTGTATAAATATCACTCAAATACGCACTCAAAGGATCTTTTAATTCACCAAATTTATATGCCACAGATGGCGCAACTGGCATTAAAATTATATCTACTTCATTTAAAATCTCATCATATTCACGCTTGATAAATGCTCTTGCTTTTTGTGCTTTTATATAGTAGGCATCATAATATCCACTTGATAAAACAAATGTCCCAAGCAACATTCTTCGCTGAACTTCAGCACCAAAACCTTCACCTCTAGTATTTGCATACATCGCTCCAAGAGAATCAGCACTAGCTCTATTGCCATATCTTACGCCATCATAGCGACTCAAATTTGCACTAGCCTCAGCTGTAGCAATGATATAATATGCGGCAATATCATATTTAGAATTAGCTAACTCTTTATAGCAAATTTCATGACCGGCATTTTTTAACTTCTCTATGGTTGAATTTAATGCATCTTTAACTGGAGCGCTTGCTTCATCAACATAGTTTTTAATTACAGCTATTTTTAATTTTCTATTTGGATTTAAATTTGGAGCCACTGGAGTAAAATCTACATTTGCACTAGTGCTATCTAGTTTATCATGTCCAGCAATAACATCATATAATATTGCAGCATCTTCTACATTTTGCGTAATTGGCCCAATCTGATCTAAGCTACTAGAATAGGCACTAAGTCCATATCGACTGACCCTACCATATGTAGGTTTAAAGCCCACACAACCGCAAAACGCCGCTGGTTGGCGTATGCTACCACCCGTATCACTACCAAGAGCCGCTATAGCTATACCGGCTGCTACAGCCGCTGCGCTTCCGCCACTACTTCCGCCTGGAACTCTAGAGTGATCAAGCGGATTTAGCGTTCTACCATAATATGAACTCTCAGTAGTGCTTCCCATAGCAAACTCATCCATATTTGTTCTACCAAATGGAGCTAAACCAGCTAAGATTAGCTTCTCAATTACAGTTGCGTTATATGGTGCTTTGTAGCCTTGTAAAATTTTTGAACAGCTTGTAATTGCCCAATTTTTTACTTGAATATTATCTTTTATAGCAATTGGCACACCAGCAAAACTCTCATCAATTGGACTATTTGTCAATTGCTCAACATATGCACCTATCTCTTTAGTTTTTTCTATTTTATTAATCAGCTCTTTACGAAGTAGCTCTAGATCGCTAGAACTTAACTTCATAGCCTCTTTTAGACTTATCACTCTTTCTCCTTATATATATTAACCAAAATTATTCCTACAGCAGTAACGGCTAGTAAAACTGCAATTGTAACAACTATAGTTATAACCCCAACTGGTTCAGTTAGCACTCATCACCTCAGCACATCTAGGACATAGACACTCATCACTTTGAGCGCTAAATTTCCAGCATCTTGGGCATTTAAATTTAGCCGAACGAGCAACAACGAATCTATGATCATCTACTACAAACTCTGCTAAAATATCACTATCAACTCTAAATACTCCAAAATTACTTACCATATACCAATCAGCTACTTCATCTTTATCAAGAGCCAATATAGAATCACTGCTAGTTTGAATTTCTAATTCTAAAGTAGCTTTAATTAGCTTATCTTTTTTTAGATTGTCAATAATTTCATTAAATTTCTCTTTACTCTCTCTAAGCAATGTATCATCGATTGCACTATCAAATTTAATTGGTTCATAAACTAGATCAAAAACATCGCTTTTACCATCTTTGATTATACTAGGTGCATACTCCATAACCTCATCTACTGTATATGTAAGAGTTGGAGCAATAAGCGGTAAAAGCGCCTTAGTTATTAAAGCCATAGCAGTTTGCGAACTTGCTCTTTTAGTGCTATTTGCAGCATCGCAGTATAATCTATCCTTGCATATATCTAGATAAATACCACTTAAATCGCCGCTTAAAAAATTTAATAAAATATTAAATCCTTTTGAATACTCATAATTTTTAAAACAGCTACTAACTTCATTAAAGCACGCACTTGCCTTGCCTAAAATCCATCTATCTAGCAAACCAAATTCATAATTAAATTCTTTTAAATCGCTAATATTGGCTAGTAAAAATCTTATAGTATTTCTAATCTTTCTATACTGTTCGGCTACTTGTTTTAAGATATCATTGCCTATTTTTAAATCACTTGAATAATCACTTAAACTAACCCATAGACGCAAGATCTCAACACCAAATTCCTTAGCAACTGCATCTGGAGCTATTACATTGCCTTTGGATTTGCTCATCTTTTCGCCATTTTTATCTACGGTAAATCCATGAGTTAATACGCTTTTATATGGTGCTTTTTCATTTACAGCACAGCTTAATAGTAGAGAACTTTGGAACCACCCACGATGCTGGTCGCTTCCTTCAAGATACATACTAGCACTATATTCACCAGCATCATAATCACTGCTATTTAACACAGCATTCCAAGTTGAGCCACTATCAAACCAAACATCTAAAATATCGCTAATTTTTTCTAATTCATCAGCCTTAAATTTAGACCCATTAGGCAATAGCTCATCGATACTCATACTCCACCACGCATCAGCACCTTTTTCATCAAAAATCTTAGCTATATGATCTAAAATTTCACTATCAAAAATAACTTCTTTAGTAGATTTAATTCTAAAAAATGCAATTGGCACACCCCAATCACGCTGACGACTAATACACCAATCTGGACGATTTTCTATCATTGATGATATTCTTTTAATCCCAGCTTCTGGATAAAATTTCACACTATTTAACGCCTCAAGAGCGGTCTGACGCAGAGTTTTGCCGCTTAATTTTGGCTCATCCATAGCAATAAACCACTGCTTTGTTGCTCTGTAAATTACAGGTTTATGCGTTCTCCAGCAAAATGGATAACTGTGAGTAAATTTACTTACTTTAACTACTGCATCGTCTAAAAGCTCTATAATTTTCTCATTAGCTTTAAATATATGCATACCTATAAACTCATCTACAACATCTGCTGGCAATAAACCATTATGTTTTAGCGTCTCATCATATAGCCCAGCCTCATCAACTGGCATTATAACCTCTATACCATATCTAAGACTAGCAAAATAATCATCTTCTCCATGACCAGGTGCAGTATGGACTAATCCTGTACCGCCATCCATTAAGACATGCTCGCCAAGAATAAATTTAGACTCTCTGCCATTAAGTGGATTTATAGCGTGTAAATTTTCTAATTTTTGCGAATTAAACTCACTAATAATCTCTCCACTTGTAATGCCTTGAGCTACTAAAACCTCAAGTAAAGGCTTAGCAAAAATTAATTTCTCTTTTGTAATACAGTAAATTTCATTTGGATTTAAACTAATTGCTTGATTAGCTACTAATGTCCATGGAGTAGTAGTCCATATTACTGCTTTAGCATCTTCAACTCCTATTGCTTTAGATGCTGATTTTGATAATTCAAAAGCTACATATAGACTATAATCTTCTTTATCAGCATACTCTACTTCAGCCTCAGCAAGCGCACTCTTAGCCGCCCAGCTCCAAAATACAGGCTTACTTCTTTCTATTAAAAGACCTTTTTTAGCCACTTCGCATAGGGTTCTATATATATTTGCTTCAAATTTAAATTTCATCGTCATATATGGTTCTTCCCAATCCCCTATGACGCCAAGAGATTTAAACTCAGCTTTTTGAATCTCTATAAATTCACTAGCCCAGTCTCTACACTCACTTCTAATAGCTGCGGTACTCATACTCTTTTTTTTATCACCAAGTTTCATCTCTACTTGTTGTTCAATTGGTAATCCATGACAATCCCATCCTGGAGTAAATCTAACACTCTCTCCAAAAAAGTAGTGAGTTTTAACTATTATATCTTTTAAAATTTTATTTAATGCATGACCTATGTGAAGGTGACCATTTGCATATGGTGGGCCATCATGAATATTAAAACTCGCAGATGCATTTTGACGAGCTTTTTTCATCTTATCATAGACTCTATTTTTATCCCATTTTGCGTATCTTGCTGGTTCATTTTGTGGCAAATTGCCTCTCATTGCAAAATCAGTAACCGGCAACAAAAGAGTATCTTTATAATCCATATAACACCTTTAATAGTAAAAAATTTTTTGATTTTAGCAAAAAGTATATAAAACTTAAGTAAAAATTGCTAAATTTAATCTATATAAATTTTTATAATTCAAATTTAACCTATCAAATGCTATTTTTAAGCAAACTTTTTGATTATTATGATATAATCACCGCTCAATTTTATATACCGCTCAGGAGGTCAAATATGGCTTTAGATACGGCTAAAAAAGCTCAAATAGTTGCAAAATTTGCTAGAAAAAGTGGAGACACAGGCTCTTCAGAAGTTCAAATTGCACTGCTAAGCACAAGAATAGCAGAACTAACAGAACACCTAAAAGTAAATAAAAAAGACTTTAGCTCAAGATTAGGTCTATTAAAACTAGTTGGTCGTCGCAAAAGACTATTAAAATACCTAAAAGCTACTAAATATGAAACTTATACTAAATTAATAGCTGAACTAGGTCTAAGAGATAAATAATTCATAAGCCCTTTTTGGGGCTTTTTACTTCTATACACTATAAAATCAATATCTATTAAGCAAAAAAATTGTAGAATACTAGCTTAAATTTAAATTTAGGAATTTTTATGCTAGGAATGGGAATCGGTGAAATATTAATAGTCGCCATTATTGCTGTAATAGTCTTAGGTCCTGATAAACTACCAAGTGCTATGGTTAATATAGCAAAGTTTTTTAAGATATTTAAACAAACTATAAATGGAGCTAAAAGCACATTTGAACAAGAGATAAAAATAGCTGAATTAAAAGAGGATGCTAAAAAGTATAAAGATAGCTTAACTAGCGGCATAGATGGAGTAAGAAAAAAGCTAACATTTGAAGAGCTTGATGAGTTAAAAAGCAATGTAACTAATATAGCAGGTTCAACACAAAAATCACTAGCTGATATCCAAAATGAGATATCAAATTTAAATCCTATAAATAAATTAAATGCTGGTTTTGACTTTAATGATGAAGAAGATCAATCACAACAACCCAAAAATACAATAACTGATAATCCAGCAAATATAAGCAATCCACCAAAACCAAATTTAAGCTCATTAAATAGCATAAATAGCAACCTAAATTCCAACCAAAAAGAGCTAAAAAATGAAATTCAAAACACAAAAGAGGCATAATGTTTGAAGATTTAAGACCGCATTTAATCGAGCTTAGAAAGCGTTTGTTAATTAGTGCATTATCGGTTATAGTATGTTTTATCATATGTTTTAATTTTTGGGCGCCTTTGCTTGATTTTATGACTGCGCCACTTAAGGCTGTATTGCCAGATAATAGCAACATCATATTTACTCAAGTAGCTGAACCATTTTTTACAGCGATGAAAGTAGCATTTTTTGCTGGACTTTTGCTTGCATTGCCTATAATCTTTTGGCAATTTTGGTTATTTGTAGCTCCAGGACTATATGAAAATGAGAAAAAATATGTAATTCCATTTGTGCTAAGTGCTACAATTATGTTTATTGTAGGGGCTGCGTTTTGTTACTATTTTGTAGTGCCTATTGGCTTTGCTTTTCTTATAAATTTTGGTGGAACACTATTTCAAGCACTCCCTAGCATTGGGGATTATGTAGGATTTTTTACTAAGATTGTAGTAGCTTTTGGAATTAGCTTTGAGCTACCAGTTGTTACATTTTTTTTAGCTAAGATTGGTATGATTACTGATGAGAGTTTAAAGGGATTTTTTAGATATGCGATTGTTGGGATATTTATTTTTGCAGCGATTATGACTCCACCAGATGTGCTTAGTCAATTTATGCTAGCTATTCCATTAATTGGACTATATTCTTTATCAATTTTAATAGCTAAAATGGTAAATCCAGCACCAAAAGATATAGATGAAGATGAAGAAGAAATTGATGATGAAAAATAATATATTTGATCTAGATAGTTATGATTATGAGCTTCCCTCTAGCTTAATTGCATCATCTCCAGCTAATCCAAAAGAGAGTGCTAATCTATTAGTGTATCAACGCTCTAACAATAAAATAACGCATACAAAATTTGGTAATTTGATGGAATTTTTACCAGATTGTGATATTATTTTTAATGATACTAAAGTTATCAAAGCTAGAATCTATGGCAAAAAATCCAGTGGCGGAGCTGTAGAGTTATTATTAAATCAACCTTTAGGCCAAGGTAAATTTAGCACTTTAATTAAAGGTCGAGTAAAAGCTGGGACAATTTTAGAATTTGATAATGGGCTAAGTTGTGAAGTTATAGAGCTTTTAGATGAGTATCGAATTGTTAAATTTAATCAAAATGGTAATGAAATTAAAACAGAAAATTTATACCAAATTCTAAATCAAATAGGACATATCCCACTCCCTCCATATATCAAAAGAGCTGATCAAAAAAGCGATGAGATATGGTATCAAAGTATATTTGCTAAAAATGATGGAGCAGTAGCTGCACCAACTGCTAGTTTGCATTTTAGCCAACAAATGATACAAGATATAAAAAACAAACACAACATCTCATATATTACTCTACACGTAGGAGCTGGAACATTTAAAGGTGTTGAAGTTAGCGATATTAGAGAGCATAAAATGCATAGCGAGATCTATACTATAAGCGATGAGGCGATAAATACTATAAATAGCAATAAGCCTATTCTTGGCGTAGGAACGACAGTTACAAGATGTATTGAATACTTTTATAGAACTGGAGTAAAAGATGGACTATGTGATCTATTTTTACATCCAGCTAATCCACCACAAAGACAAAACTATCTATTAACTAATTTCCACTTACCAAAATCTACATTAATTATGTTAGTAGCAAGCTTTGTGGGCTTAGAAAATGTCAAACAAATTTACAAACAAGCTATAGAAAAAGAGTATAAATTTTACTCCTATGGTGATGCGATGTTGGTGATATGATGAGAATTTTATTTTTACTTTTAATGGCTGAATTTGCAATGGCAAATAGCGTAGATATTAAGGAATATGTCGCTTTTAGCGTACTATTTTTCTTTGTAATGCTACTAATCGTAATTAGCAGGAAACCAGTACAAAATAGAAATCAAAAACTAATCCGTACATCAGATAAAAGATTAGCTAAACTAAATTTAAGATTTTTCCATAATAGGCTTGAAAATGGTGATATTATCGAGCGCTTGGGGTTATTTTTTAGAGTACTTCATGATAAAGCTGCGCAAAACCAAAATATCATAATCTTTAACTACCCTCCAAGACAAGCTAGGTATTTTAGTGCAAATTTTAAAGCTATCACAAATGCAACTCATAATATTCTTTGTTTTGTAAATAAAAGCATAAAAAATAGCTCAATTTTATTTACTATAAAACCAACCAAAAATCAAGATGAATATCAAATTTCAATTAAAACTTCAGCTCAAATGAATACTAGTGAGATTATAAGCGCATTAGAATATAAAAATAGAAATATAAATTATAAATTTCTCTCTATCGCTTCAAGCTATGCTGAACAAATCGGTTCAAAGATTGAATTTAGCGTAAAATCCAATAGCTCAATCTTTTCATTTAACGCTACAATGCATCAGCTAAAAGAGCCACAAATCAGCGAACCAAATGAGCAAAAGAGTGCCTTAGTAGCCTATGAGAGTCAGACTGGATTTTTTGCTCTTGTAGCTGGACTTAGTATTTTTGGGATATATATCCAACCAGAATCAAGCTGGGAGAGTGTTAAAAACCATATAACAGATATGCTTTATAAACCTGATTTTTTATTTATTCAAGCAAAAATTGTTAAAAAACTTCCATATAATGAGTTGAATTTAATCAAAGAGTGGCAAAAGATTAAGGGCTTTAAGATTGTTATAATAAGTGATAATTCTCATTTTGATGATGTCGCAAGCAGCTTTGGTGATACAAAACTATACCAACCATATACTATAGATGAGTTAGCTAGCGTAATTTGCTAGCTATTCCATCTCTAGACGCATTAGATACATATCTTCACCGCTAATAACATCTAGCGAATTTGAACCACATTTTGGACAAAGAAACTCATTTTCTAAAAGCACACTTTGAGCACCGCACTCGTTGCATTTAATCGTAATATCTTTTGGATGAATTATAAGCTTAGCGTCTGAACAGATTGTATCTGCTTTAAAAGCATCAAAAGCACTTTGTAAATAGTGTGCTTCTACTCCGCTTAATCTTCCTATCTCAATCTCTACTTTATTTATCTTTGTAGCATTATGCTTCATAGCATTTGTCTCGCACAATTTAAATAGATCTTGGACTATAGCTAGTTCATGCATTGACTCTCCTTTCTAGCAAATTCTAGGTAGTAACTCACCTTTTGGTGGCTCCATAAATCTAGATGCTCCATAGCTATTTTGTATAATTACATCACCTTTATTGCTATCTAAAATCTCGCCAATAGTATTTGCATTTGAGTCAAATTCTCTTAAAATCTCAAGCGCTTTAATCTCATCTTTAGGATCAATAGCTAAAACAAAGGTTCCCTCATTAGCAAGCTCATAAGGCTCAAAACCAAGAATTTCACAAATTCCCATCACCTCATCACTTACAGCGATATTTTCCTCATTGATTTTAATATCATATCCGCAAGCCTTCGCCCACTCATTTAAGACTGCTGAGAGTCCGCCACGAGTAGCATCTCTCATAGCAAGAGGAGCGATATTAGCATTTAAAAGCGCTTCAACTACATTATTTAAAGGCTTACAATCGCTTTGCAAATCCAAATTTAGCTCATTTCTATTTGCTAAAATCACAGCACCATGCCTACCTACATCACCGCTTAAAAGGATTTTCGCACCACTTTTTAAATTCCCCACTCTAGACTCTTTGATAATCTCTCCAATACCTGAAGTATTGATAAAAATCTTATCACAACTCCCCTTGCTAACCACCTTAGTATCACCGCAAACTATGCTAACTCCAGCCTCATCAGCCGTGCTTTTCATACTATTTAAGATCTCTTTAAGCTCATCAATACCAAGCCCCTCTTCTATAATCAAAGCACAACTAATATACCTAGGCTTTGCCCCTACCATTGCTAGGTCATTTATCGTCCCACAAACTGCGATTTTACCGATATCGCCACCTGGGAATTTAGTAGGGCTTACTACGAAGCTATCGGTGCTAAATGCGAGTTTTCCACTTAAATTTAAAATCGCACTATCATTGCTTTGGGCTAAAATTTCATTATCAAAAATCCTAAAAATCAACCCATTTATGAGTTCATTCATCTCTTGCCCACCACCACCATGAGCTAATAATATCTTTTTCATCTATCCTCTTTTGCTATATTTATAATACGCCGCACAAGCGCCCTCGCCACTTACCATACAGCTACCAATAGGATTTTGTGGATTACACACCTTGCCAAAAACCTTACAATCATACGGCTTAGCCTTACCACGCAAAATTTCACCGCAGATACAGGCCTTAGACTCCTTAGATTCGCCAACTTCTACATTAAAATATTTTTTAGCATCCAAGTAGCTAAACTCATCTCTTAGTCTTAATCCGCTATCTTTGATAACGCCTAGCCCTCTCCACTCAAAATCACACGGCTGAAAATATCTATCTATTAGCTCTTTGGCCTTTAAATTACCATCTTTGCTAACCACTCTAGCATACTCATTATAGACCTTATGGGTGCCATTTTCATGCTGATTGACTAAATTTAATATACTATCCATAAGATCCAAAGGCTCAAATCCGCTTACCGCAATAGGCGTTTTAAACTCATTTGCTAGCTCTTCATAAATTTTACTACCAGTAATCACGCTCACATGCGATGGACCCAAAAACGCATCGATTTTCACATCTTTATCGCTCATTATAGCCCTTACTGGTGCTGGGACTGTGACATGATTTATATGTATAAATAGATTTTGTAAATTTAACTCAACAGCTTGTTTTACCACCACTGCGCTCATAGGCGTGGTGGTCTCAAATCCAATAGCAAAAAATACAACCTTTTTATCTGGATTTTCTTTGGCTATTGTGATTGTATCAAGTGGCGAGTATAAAGCCCTAATATCAGCCCCATCAGCTCTAAGCTCGGATAGAGAGCCTTTACTCCCTGGTACCCTTAACATATCAGCTAAGGTACAAAATATCACCCCATCTATACTAGCAATCGCTATAGCCTCATCAATGCGACTTCTAGGCATTATACACACAGGACAGCCTGGGCCGTGGATGAAATTGATATTCTCTCCTACTAATTGCGGTAAGCCAAATTTCATTATACTATGAGTATGACCGCCGCAAATCTCCATGATATTTAATGGCTTTTTGCTTCTTTGCTTGATTATCTGACTTAAGGCTAAAATCTTATCTTTATCTCTAAAACTATTTATCAAATCCATTAAAATCCTTCATATGTTTTAAATGCTAACTTATAAAGAGCTGTTAAAATATCTTTATCAATCTTTTTAAGTTCATTATAAACACTATCTTTTTGTAGTTGCAAATGTAGGTTTTGCTTTAGTAGTTTTTCTATAGTTTTTGGCAGTTGTTCGCAAAGTTTTTTAAAAGCCAATTTATCACCTGTTATAATTTCGTAAAATTTATCAATAGAAATTCTGCGTAATCTTTCATTGCTAGTTTGCCTTTGTCCATCAAGACTTATTATCCAAGGCTCATTTGCTGATTTTTTAGCTATTACTTCTACAAGAGCACAAATATCTTTGGAATTTTTAGAATTTAAAAGATGATTTTGCATTTTCATAAATGTTTTTTGACTTGATGAGCTATTCATGGTATTGTGTTTATTTTTCAGCTCGATAAAATATGAGTTTTTTTCGCCTTTAAAGACTATATCCCAGCCACTTTTTGGAACTTCGCAACCTTTAATATACTGAAAAATATTTTGATGAAAATATCCAATAGAGTTATTATTTGATTTATCTCTTTGTCTTTGTAGCTCCAAGTCTATAATCTCTTCATAACTTTTAACATAAATATGTTTATCAAAAAGCAATTTTATAGGGTCGATTATATTTGAGTTAAATTTGCTTAAATCAATACTTTTTAACACTTCTTGATACTCGTTTAAAGTCTGCAAAACATGTTTTTCAAAATCACTTTGCGATATAAAGTCTAAAATAAACTCTCGCCCCACTTCGTTTCTCCATTTAATGATTTAATTATCTCTTTACCAATTTCATAAGCCAAATTCACAGGCACAGCATTACCTATTTGCTTGTATTGTTCTGCCATAGAGCCACAAAACTGCCATTCATCTGGAAAGGATTGAATTCTAGCATTTTCTCTTACACTAAATGGCCTAATCTCACTTGGGTGGCACCTGTCAGTTTGCTTCATTTGCGGTGTTGTAAGCACAGTTAGGCTTGGCTCATCAAAGCTAAGTCGCCTTAAAATTCCAGTTCTACCACCAGCCATATTCCAGCAAGTTTTCATATAAGCTTTAGCAATATTTGGATCTATATCACGCCAATACCCACCAGCAGGCACAAGAGCAAAAACAGCCGCTTTTTGGTCTGAGTATTTAGCACACTGGCTTTTTGGGACATTTTGTAAAATATCTCTCAAAACCAGCTTTTTATCGTGCTTTTTAGGAAAAGCAAAAAACACCTTATCTTGCAAATCTTTTCTAATTCCAACTACAATCAATCGCTCTCTTTTTTGCGCCACACCATAATCAAGCGCATTTAGCACTTTATATTCTATATTATAGCCTTGTTCGCAAAAAATATCGCAAATTATTTTAAAAGTATTGCCTTTATCATGTGTTAAAAGTCCTTTGACATTTTCAAATAAAAACATCTTAGGTTGTAATTTTTTTAAAAACAAAGCATAATGATAAAATAGAGTCCCCCTAGTATCTTCAAGGCCAAGCCTCTTACCTGCGTAACTAAAGCTCTGACAAGGCGATCCACCAGATAATAGATCCAACTCTTTGATTTTTATATTAAATTTGCTCTCTAAATCACAAGATGAAATTTCAGCAATATCATCACAAATAACATTCCAATTGGGTCTATTTGCCAATAAAGTTTTAACAGATGATTTATCTATTTCTATCAAACCTATATGGGCAAAACCGGCTTTTTCTAATCCAAGAGCCATACCACCGCCACCAGCAAATAACTCAATACTTTTAAGCATCAATCTCTACTTCAACGCTGCTAAGCCCATATCGCCTTCATCAGATGGTATTTTGCCACTATTCATATCATCTGCTATTTGCTTATAAATCTCTAAGCTTTCTAAAGCGTATTTGGTATCTATCTTCTCCATCGCAAAGCCCACATGTATCAGCACATAATCCCCCACCGATACAGGCTCGGCTATCAAGTCCAAACTCACCCCACGCTTAACGCCGAGAGTTTCAACAATGGCAAAATTATTCTCATCTATTGATATCACTTTTGAAGGTATGCTAAGACACATTACTTTAATTCCTTTTTCATTTTTAGATAGTTTATCCACTTATCTATGCCTAGACCCGTTTTACTATCGACTTCTATTATATCAACTTTTGGATTTAGTTTTTTGGCCTCTTTTTTCACCTCATTGATATCAAAATCAAAATGCTCTAATAGCGAAGTTTTCGTTATCACCACTATATCAGCCGCCCTAAACATAACAGGATATTTAGCCACCTTATCGCTCCCTTCTGGCACACTGATTAAGACAGCATTAAGGTGAGCACCCACATCATAACTAGCTGGGCAAACTAAATTTCCCACATTTTCTATAAATACCAAATCAAGCTCTTTAAGCGGCAAGTGGTGTAAGCCATTATGTACCATAAAAGCATCTAAATGACAAGTTTGGCCGGTGCTAATCTGATGAGCCTTGCCACCTGCGTTTATAATGCGATTAGCATCCATATTGGTCTCTAAATCCCCCTCAACTACCCCAACTCTTAGGCCGCTTGATTTTATAGTAGCTTCTAAAAGCGTGGTTTTTCCCGCTCCTGGGCTACTCATCAAATTCACACACAATAGCCCATATTCGTCTAAATGCGCTCTATTGTGAGCAGCTTCGTGATCATTATCTTTTAATATTTTCTCTACTACTTCAATAGTCTTTTTTTCATTTAACACCGGATGGTCATGATGACCGTGATGGTGATGATTATGATGATCATCGTGACTATGATGATGCGATCCACCCATACTGCAACCACAATCTTTACACATAATATCTCCTTAATTTTAAAACAATTAATAATCTTATATATTAAATCTTAGTATTATATCTAAGCAGATTTAAGCCAAAGTAAATCTGCCCCATAGCAATACCAGAATCATTCATAGGCTCATTAATTGGCAAATAATATTTAATATCATGGCGTCTAAACTCAGATATAGTTCTTTTTAACAAAGCTCTATTTTGCCATACTCCACCGCATAAAACAACTGGAAGATTATGCATTTTAGCAATCTTTAGAGCTAAATTTGAAATTCCATTTATAAAAGCAGTAGCTGCTACTTTCATAGGATCATTTAAAGCGCCTATAAATGCATTTTTATAATTAATTACATCTTTATCTATTTCAAATTCATAGGCCGCATTTATGTTTTCATCATATAAAGCCTCAAGCGTCATAGGGGCTTGCGCATCATAGGTAATAACTGGCAAATTTAGCACAATTGCAGCAAATGCATCAAAAATTCTACCAAGCGAACTAGTATCTACTATATTTAATCTATTTTTTAAGATTTTATCTAGATTAGATTTTTGAATTTGAGGTACTATGGCATCTATTTTTGGTGAGTTTAGATTGTATTTTTTTGCTATTGCGTAAGCTAGATAGTAGATATTTTTTATCCCTTTATCTGCTCCAATAAGCTCAAAATTATCAAAATGCATAACTCTTTTAAACTCATTATCTTTGCATCTTAGCACTTCGCCACCCCATATAGTAGCGTCCTGGCCATATCCAGTTCCATCAAAGCTAAGAGCTAAAACTTCACAATCTAAGCCATTTTCTAACATTACACTAAGAGCATGAGCATGGTGATGATAGACCTTATAAATCCCTTTATCTTTAAAATTATTTACAAATCCAAAATGCGGATGAGCATCACCAATGATAAAATCAAACTCAAACCCATAAATACTCTTAAAACTCTCCAGCAGCTCATCAAATCTTTTAGTTACTGCTAAAGAGCCCATATCGCCAATATATGGAGAGCTAAAGATAAGGCCATCTTTATAGATAGCAAATTGATTTTTCATCAAACTCCCAAGCGCTAAAAAACACCCTTTTGGCACATCTTTTAATCCTAAATTTAAAGGTGTAATATTAGGCTTTAATCCACGAGAAGTTCGAATATAAATTGGCTTTGACAATAGCTCAAAACAGATGCTATCATCGCTTGGATTTACAATATCTCTATCATTATCAAGAGCATAATCACACACACTACCAAGTCTGCTAGCAAGCTCATCAAAGTTTGTTAAAATAGGCTCTTTGCTTGGGTTTGCGCTAGTGGCTATAATTGGAGAATTTAATCTATCTAATAGCATTATATGTAGTGGAGTTGGCGGTAAAAATATACCAACACTTCCTACGCCACTAGATATTGACTTAGGTAGATTATTTTTGGATTTTAATAAAACAATAGGTTTTAAATTCGAGTTTAAAATCTTAGCTTCACTCTCATTAATATAAGCATAATCACAAGCCATATCAAGATCTTTACACATTATGGCTAAAGGTTTATGCGGACGCCTTTTACGCTCTTTTAGAGATGATACAGCCTCACTATTTAGAGCATCGCAAACAAGATGAAATCCACCAACTCCTTTAATAGCTATGATTTTACCATCTTTTAAATCATCTATACATCTTTTAAGAGCCTCTTGATCATTTGCAAGAATTTTGCCATCTAAACTCTTATAGCTTAACTTTGGACCGCAGTTTTTACATGCTACTGGTTGAGCATGATAACGGCGATTGGTTGGGTCTTTATACTCATCTTGGCACTGTTTGCACATATTAAATTTGCCCATTGTAGTATTTATTCTATCATATGGCAAGCTTTTAATTAAAGAAAATCTAGGGCCGCAGTTTGTGCAGTTGATAAATGGATGATTATATCGTCTATTTGTAGGATCTTTTAATTCAGATTTACACTCATCACATATAGCAAAATCAGGTAAAATCGGTGCAAATTTATAACTTTCTTGCGAGCTAATTATATTAAAATCATCATATTTTTTATCGCTATTGCTAATAATAATATTATCTATTCTAGCTAGTGGAGGCAAATTTATTTTAAGCTTAGATATAAACTCATCAATATTTTTCTCATCGCCACAAAGCTCAATTTTCACACCGCTAGAATCATTTAATACAGTTCCATTTAGCTCAAGATTTTTAGCTAATGAATAGACAAAAGGGCGAAATCCAACACCTTGAACCAGCCCAAAAACTTCAATCTTAATTGATCTCAAGTGGATAGTGTCCGCTAAATTTACTTTTATAATTTGAATTACAAAACTTTAAAGCCAAATTTGCAATTACAGGATTAGCAAAGAGATTTCCGCTAAATATCATACATTCGCACTCTAGCTCATCTTTTAAAATATCACCAAAATCACTTAAAAAAAATGCCAAACTCTCCAAACAGCCAAAGCTAATATTTTTCGCATCTGCACCAGCTAGCCTAAAACTCATCGTGCTTCTAATAGCTCTTACCCAATCAAATTCGCTCTTGCTACTCATCTTATAATCAATTCTTACCCCTTTTAAACCACTATAATCCCTAGCGTAGTTTAAAATTTGGCCATTGTATCCTAGAATTTGATCAATTATCATAAATAGCGAATAAAAATTATTAGGTAAATCTATAGTACCATTTGGTAGCTTGTACTCTTTTTGATAGTTTGCAAGTAACCTATCGCCACCATCGAATTCGGAAATTTTTTGCCAAATTTCTTCAAAGCTCTTTGGTAAATTAATTCTAAGCATATCAAATACATCTTCACCCTTATAAACTTTGATAAAGTCGCTATATTTTTGACTTAAAAATACTCTAGCGATTGTAGAATTTGCTACACCTAACTCACTTACACAAAGACCAAAAAGAGCATAATTTTTATCATCAAATGAGTTTATAAACTCCATCTCTTTAGTTTTTATAAACTCTCCAGCTCTAATAATTAAAATTCTCTCGTCTAAGATTGATATTTTCATATCATTTTTTAAACTTTTAATAGATAAAAAATTTATCCCATTTTCACTTAGGGCTTGAGTAATCTTATAAACATTGATATCCCAAGCGCTTCTAACATCAAAATATAGCGGTGCATCTTTGTGATTACTGCGATATATCGCATTAGTACGCAAATTTATAACCGGCTTTTCAAAACTAGCAAGAGCGATTAGAGATTTTTCATCGCATACAAAAATTTTAGCTGCATTTTTAAGATTTGTTGGTAGTATATAATCATAATCAAAACTACTAAATTTAGATATCTCATAACCATCATAATTTACAGTTTTACCAGCCATTATATCTTTTATAGCATTAGCTATAAACATATTATCACTTTTAAAACCAAACTCATTTTCATCTGATTTTAAAGCATTTGGAGTAATATTTTTAAAACTAAAATCAAACTCGAATTCGCTATTTTTTGGTAATTCATCAGCTAAACTAACCTTGGACTCTTCAATAAAAATTGAGTGCGGAACTAAATTTATATACTCATCGCTAAATTTAGCTAGCTCGTTTTCATTGCCTTCTACATATAATTTTATAGATCTATTTTGAGCTGTAATGGAGTATTTTAAAGCACTTTTTTTAGCCCAAAAATCTAAAAAAAACGCTAAAACCGAGCCATCATTTGCACAACTAAATTCAAAGCAAAGTATCAAAATTGCTCCTTTTTCCACTCATCAGCCATATCTTGCACACTTTTATCATCTATCCTTTCATAGCTAAAACCTAAATTTGAAAGCTCTTTTAAGATTATTTTTTCCATTAAATTCGTAGATTTTTTAATCTCATCGCTAAGCTCAAAACTCATTGGAACAATTCTTCTAGGTATTACACCTATTATTTTAGTTTGCGGTCTATCACCCACCAAATCCATCATCTCTATGGTTTGGAGCATCTCAATCTCATGAGCTGAGCCAGACCACTTTATACTCTTTGGCATATCTTCAAAATCAAAAAAATATACATCACCAATCTGCCCATCATCAGCATCAATACAATCAACAACAATGAGATAATCACTATCAGCCATTATCGGAGTTAAATGATTTGCTAAAGTACCGCCATCTACAAATTTTAAACTATGTTCTTTGGAGTTAAATTTAAAGTTATTCTCAATCATCTTAACAAAATGAACGCCGACACCTTCGTCGGCGAACATTACATTTCCTACTCCTAGGATTAAAACACGCATCTACTTCTCTTTTGGGAATTTGTAGCCGCTAATTATTGCATCCATAGCACCATCTTTGCCTTTTATAGCGTTAAATACAGCCATATAGATATGAACTACCATAAAAATAAAGATAATCCACATAGCAATATGGTGAATTTGACGCACATTAGCAAGTCCTCCCATCCAAGCCTCAATAACTTTCATAGGCGTATAAAGCAACCCGCCAAGTCCTTCATGATATACATTGACATATAAAATCAAGCCAGTCAAGCAGATCACAAAAAGCACAATATAAAAGAATATATAAGAGGCAAATTGTAGTGGATTATAGGTTCCTTGTATATGCGGGTGCTTACCTAAGAATAGATAATATTTAATTTGAGCAATCCAAACTTTAATATCTAAAAAATTCTTTACACTCACTCTTTCAATATGGCTTTGTTTATCAAAGAAAAATAGATATATCTTAAAGATAAAACAACCTATTAGTATAAATCCAGCTATTTGATGAACAGCACGCCATTTAGCATTCATAAAATTTATAGGCTCACCTGTTATAGCAGGACTTACAAAGACATAAGCAAGATAAAATCCGCTCACACTCAAAACTACAATAGATATAGCTCTAATCCAGTGCGTAAGGCGTAATCCTATGCTAAATTCATAATCAGCGATATGTTTTTTACTATTTTTCATATCTGCTCCTTAGATTAAATTCGGATTAACTTTATAGCTACTTAATTCATTGCCCTTTGTATCCATCACATGGACAGCACACGCTATACAAGGATCATAAGAGTGAATTTTGCGTATTATCTCTAAAGGCTGTTTTAAATCAGCGATTTTAAGCCCAATCAAACAAGCCTCATAGCTACCCATTTGACCTTTAGCATCTTTTGGGCTAGCATTCCAAGTAGATGGAACGACAGCTTGCCAATTCTCAATCACTCCATTTTTAATTCTACACCAGTGGCTTAGCATACCACGAGGCACATTACCTATAAATCTACCTTTATACTCTTTATTAGCATCAATTTGATATTTAGCGCAAGTGCTATCATCGATTTTTAAATTCTCAATTAGATTATTTAATGCTTTTAGAGCATTATCGGCAATGATTTTTGCCTCAATCATTCTGCATGCAGTTCTACCTAAAGTAGATAAAACAGCACTTACTGGTAAGCCAGTTTCAGCTAGGAATTTATCCACTACTGGCACTACATTTTTATTGCCTTTAGCGTAATTTATTACTATATTTGCGAGTGGGCCAACTTGCATAGGCAAACTATCATATCTTGGGGCTTTAATCCAGCTATATTTACCATCTAAATCAAAGACTTTAGAATCTTCCATTTCGCCCTTAGCATTCAGGGTTTTAGCATCTTTAAATCCTGTGTAATTTGGCGTAGTATCACCATCATAAGGGTGAAGTGGAGCGTCGTTTTTATACCATGAGCGAGTCGCTTCTTCGGTGATTTTGCTCTCATCTACTTCAAATACCTTAGATATATCACCATTTAAGATATAACCACCATCAAATAGATACTCATTAGCACCAATTTGGAAATCTTGATATGTTAATAAATTTGGAGTTCCTACATCATTTACCACACTTGGTTCATTAGCATAGGCTTTAGCAGCCATTACAAGATCTGGCCAATAAGCACGATTAATAAAGTCAGCCATCTCTTGGAATTTAACCATATACTCACCTAATCTTGCTGGGCTTTGAAGATCCATAACGCATGTTACGCCACCTACAGTTAGACTTTGTGGGTGGGGCTGCTTAGCACCAAATACCGCCATAGCTTGAGCGATTGTTCTTTGAAGTCTTAAGCACTCAAGATAGTGACTTAGAGCAATTAGGTTTTGCTCTGGAGTAAATTTATATGTAGAGTGACCCCAATAAGCATTAGCAAATGGCCCAAGGTTGCCTTTTTCTACGAATTTTTTTACTTTATCTTGAACTAATTTTAACTGATCTGCGCCACATGCATATGGAGTATCGCAATATTTAAATGCCTCTTCGCTAGCCTTTTTTGGATCAGCACTAAGAGCACTTACCACATCAACAAAATCAAGCGCATGAAGTTGATAAAAATGCACCGGATGATCATGTAAAAATAGAGCCGCATTCATAAGTGTTCTAGTTAGTTTTGCATTTAGCGGAGGGACTATTCCTAGAGCATCTTCCACAGCCTCTATACCTGCTCTATAGTGTGAAAATGTACATACACCACAAATTCTTTGTGTCATAAATCCAGCATCTCTAGGATCTCTACCTTTTACAATTACCTCAATACCACGCCAAAGAGTTGAGCCACTATAAGCCTCTTTAACTACATTATTTTCATCTACGATTACTTCTACACGAAGATGGCCTTCAATTCTTGTAATAGGATCTACTACTATTCTTTGTTCGCTCATATTTTACTCCTTCTCTTTTGTTGCAGTAGCGATAAGTGCGTGAGCTGCGACAGCTACACCTGTAATTGCTAATACACCTATACCAATTTTATCGCTTATAGCATCTGCCCCAAGCCCATCAAATACAGTATGATATAATCTATCGCCTAGTGGCACTTCAAATGGCCCCATCTGATCCCAAAAATCAGGCTCAGAACAGCCGATACATCCATGACCTGCTTGGATAGGCCAACTAGTGTGTTGATTAAATCTCTCTCTAGAGCAGTTATTAAAGGTATATGGCCCTTTACAGCCGACTTTGTATAAGCAATAGCCATTTTTAGCACCTTCATCGCCAAATTCTTGAACAAATTCACCCGCATCAAAATGCCCTCTTCTCTCGCAAAGATCGTGAATTCTAAGCCCATAAGCCCATTTTGGTCTATTATAGACATCAAGCGCTGGAAGTGTGCCAAATAGTAAGAAATTTAAGACATTACCAACTATATTTTTCTCACTTGGCGGACAGCCTGGGACATTGATTACTGGTTTATTTGTGATTTTGTGAAGTGGTTTTGCGTTTGTAGGGTTTGGGGCTGCAGCTTGAATACCACCAAAGCTAGAGCAAGTCCCGATAGCAAAGATAGCAAGAGCATTATCACTAGCGTGGATAGCATGTTCTCTACCTGTCGTGCCTTTTGGGCCTACTGTTAGATAAAAGGCGCTATCGCCATCTGGAATTCCCCCTTCTACCATTAAGACATATTTACCTTTATACTTTTGTATAGCTTGTTCTAAATTCTCTTCAGCTTGCCAACCAGAAGCTGCCATAACTGTTTCATGATACTCTAAACTGATATAATCAAATATTAAGCTATCAATTGTAGGTGCATCACTTCTTAAAAGACTCTCGCTACAGCCGGTACATTCAGCCATATGGAGCCAAATCACAGGCAATCTATCGCTAAGCTCAGCTGCTTGAGCTACCATAGGTGCAAAACTAGCCGGCAAGGCCATAAGAGCAGTCATCGCTCCAGCCCATTTCATAAAATCTCTACGAGTAAAGCCGTGTTCGTTTAAAACATCCATAATAGAGCTATTTGCTTTCATTTTTGGAAGTTTGGCTAATTCTGATAGCCTATTTTGTATGGTGGTTATATTATGATTATCTACCATAAATTTCCCCTTTAATTGAGATTAAATTTATCTTAAAAATAAATTCTTTACCTGTTATTTTACTATCATTTAACTTAATAAATTTGATAAATCAAAATTAAATTTTAATTTTAAAGTTAAATTAATACAAATGGGCTAAAATCGGCTATTTTGCTACAAATTTAGGACTAAATAGGCAGTTTTTATTGCAAATTTAAAAAACAAAAAGTTAATAATACAAACTTTATCCCAGTTAAATTGAAGTATTAAATTCACTATTTAAATTTTATATATTAATAAAATTAACAATACATATGCATAAGATCATTGGTACTGTTATAATTATTAGGCTATTTTTCATCACATTTGTAAGACTGCATAAAACAAAAAACAAATCACTGTAAATATCTAAAGCCAAATATTATTAATTTCATACTTACTAAACATAGGTCATCAAAATTATTATTATAATTAGCACACATAAATCTAAAAAATAATATAAAAGAAAGTTATTTAAAAATTAAAGAGAGCATAACCCTCTTTAATTTGGATAAATTCAAGCATAAATATCTAGCTTGCCAAGCTTTAAAGCCTCATTTTGAATAAATTGTGTAGGATTAGTTATTCTTGTAGGTGCTTCTATGTTTGGAGTTTGCATATTGATATCTGCTGTTTGACCAAACAGTTTTGCCATCATATTTTGTTCGACATCGATTGACTTTTTTAGCACCATTGTGCTAGCTACTAAACTAGCCTCTGCACTTCCACTCATACCTGCTAACATTTTTAACTCCTTAAAATTTAGTCATAAGTATAATCGACTAAAATATAAATTTTATTATTTTTTGGTGATTTTATATAAAAAATTTCCGCTACTTTGGATTATTTGAACCATTACTATCAAGATAATTACCGTATATGCCATAATATCTGGGCGAAATCTTTGAAATCCATATCTCATAGCTACATCGCCAAGGCCACCACCGCCAACGGCGCCCGCCATAGCGGTAAATCCGATCACAACTATAAGCGTAAGTGTGATAGCATTTATAATGCTTGGCAACGCTTCTATAAATATAACCTTAAATATTATCTGCGTTTTGGTGGCTCCATAGCTTAATGCTGCTTCTATAATGCTACTATCTACTTCATTCATCGCATTTTCGATTAATCTAGCGATAAATGGCGCTGAGCCGATAGTGAGCGGGACTATGGCTGCTGTCGTGCCAATACTGGTGCCAACAATAAATTTAGTAAATGGAAATAAGACAATTATAAGAATAATAAATGGAAAACTTCTAAGCGTATTTACTATAATATCCAATGCATTGTATATTGCTTTATTTGGTTTTAGGCCATTTTTAGAGGTTATAACTAAGATTATAGCCAGTCCAAGACCTATAATAAAAGCCAAAAGCGTAGATACAAAAGCCATATATAAGGTATCAATCGTGGCTTCAAAAAGCAATTTTGATATCATTTACTCTCCTTTATAATCTCATATAGAGCACCTGAATTTTTGATGAATTCTTCTACTTTAAGCTCATATTTTGGTTCTACATTGATAACCAAGCTACCAAGAACGCTACCACCTAGCTTTTCTAATTTTCCCCAAACTATGTTAAAATCAATATCAAGCTTTCTAGCCATATTGGTTATGATGCTATGCATCGCTACATTTGGCGGGAAAAATATCTTAATATTTACGCCAGTATTTGGCAAAATCTCCTCTTCGCCTAGGAAGTTTTTCATATTTTTATTAGGATTTAAAAATAGCTCTACAATTGAGCCTGAATTTGTGATTAAGCCTTGTTCGAATAAAATAGCTCGATTGGCTATGCTTTTTACCACATCCATCTCGTGTGTGACTAGCACGATTGTGATGCCAAGGCGCTCATTTATCTCTTTAAGTAGGCTTAAAATTTGCTTTGTGGTGTTTGGATCTAGCGCACTTGTGGCTTCATCGCTTAATAATATTTTTGGGTTAAGTGCTAAAGCCCTAGCTATAGCAACTCTTTGCTTTTGGCCGCCACTTAACTGACTTGGATAGCTTCTAGATTTATCTTTTAATCCTATCAGCTCCAAAAGCTCATCAACACGGATTTTTATAGCTTTTTCATCATAGCCCCACACACGCAGTGGCATAGCGATATTATCAAAAACCGTTTTTCTACTCATTAAAGCAAAGTGTTGAAATATCATACCGATATCTTTTCTAAGCTCCCTAAGAGCGTTTTCATGTAATGAATTTATCTCACGCCCTAGCACCTTCAAGCTACCACCTTGATAGCTCTCAAGCCCATTTATACAGCGTAAAAGTGTGCTTTTACCAGCACCGCTATGACCGACGATAGCGAAAATTTCACCCTTATTTATCTCACAACTAACATCATTTATGATGAGATTTTTGCCGTAATATTTTTTTAAATTTTGTATTTGTATCATCTATTTATCTTTAACTTTTATATTAGAGTTTGACATTCTTTTTACATGACTTATGGGGGTTTTGTAAAAATTTTCAAAAACTAAAGCATGAAATTCATCAATCTGATCTTTTGTATTTATTTCAAAAGTTATATCATAGTCTTTTGCATATTTTTTATAAGCTTCAATATTTGTTTGAAAATAACCTATTTTATTTTCCTCTTTCTTCATGATTTGAGCTATTTTTATAAGTTGTCTTTTTCCTAAATCTTTAAAATCTAAATTGACTTTTAATAATTCATTAGTTTTAAATTTGTCAAACTCTTTTTCACTAGCTTCCCTATAATATTTAGAAAAATTTGGAAATACTTTTTCTAAATCATTAAAAACTTTGAAATAAATCTTTTTATTTTTTGCATCTAAAATAATATCTGTTCTATTTTCAAATTTTATTCTTTTTTTTTGATCTGTTTCTACTTTTACACCTTTTTGACCTTTGTCCAAGGTATCAAAGGTTAGCCAAGAAGAGGTTATTAAAGCAGATGGTAAGATTCTTTGAAAATATATAAGATCGCCAAGTTTATAATAGATGACTTTTAAATTTAAAAAATCATCTTCTTTAATTGACTTAGTATTTGTAGTATTTATAAAGCCATCATCTATATCTTCATTTTCATAATTTATAAAAAAAACTTGATTTTCTTCTAATAATTTACATTTAGCATCAAACTTTTTTTCCTCTGTGTTTTCAATAATATTTTGATCCCAAAGTTTGTTATCAATGTCCAAAATTTTTATAAATTTATCTTTTGTTTTTCCAAATAAACTAATTTTCATTTCTCTCCTTTTCATAATGTTCTAAAAATACAAAATCATTTAATCTTATTAAATTAGTTTGCTTATTGACATTTTTGATTATATTTTTTGAGATTAAAAATATTTTATAATTTGCGGATTTATTATTTTTAATCTCAGCTTCATAGAAATTATAGCATAGCAAAAGATACGGATTGAAATATGAAAATTTACCTTTTATAACAAATAAAAAAACTATAACATACACTATAAAAAATAATATAATATCATTTATGCTTAACGAAATTACAAAATACGCTATATAAATTGGTATATATTTCGGTTCTGCTATTTCTATTGATTCTATATTTGCGTGTTCATCATTAGTTTTTTTGGTTTGTAAATATATATAAAAATTAGAAAATCCATATCCAGCTATGCAAATTAATAAAGCCCAAAGCCAATAAGCTAAATCGCTTTTTAGCAAAAAAATAATCAACATAGGCGTCAAAGATAACAAAACATAAATATAATACAAAAATTTACTCCCCTAAATTTCCAAGCTCACTACATACTTTTTCAAATTTAGCTTTTGCGGTGGCTAGACCTTCTTGATTGGTTTTAAGCACACTTTCAGGTGCGTTGGCTACGAATTTTTCATTATTTAGCATATTTTCAAGTTTAGCTATCTCTTTTTCAAGCTTTGATTTTTGTGAGTTTAGTCGTGCTATAATGGCCGTTGTATCCACGCCAGCAAGCGGTATAAAGCTCTCTAAATTCTCGCTCACATCTCTAGCGGAATTAGGGATAATATCTTTTGTTATCTCTACATTTTCACATTTAGCAAGTAGTTTGATAAAGTTTAGGTAGCTAGCGATATCAAGATTGCTATTTAATTTTATAAAGACTTTTGAGATTTTGGCGTTGCCTTGGTCTATCGTTGCTTTAGCACGGCGAATGCTTATTATGGCTTCGATTATTAGCTCAAATTTAGATATGATAGCTTCATCTATTTTGCTAGCTTTTGGGTATTTAGAGATCATTATGGAGGTAGAATTTTCTAAATTTGTGCCACTTAATTCGTGATATAGATACTCGCTGATAAAAGGCATAAATGGGCTTAATAATTTCATACTCTCTTTGAAAATAGAGCCAAGCTCGCTAATTGCGCTCTTATCGGCTTTTGATAGCTCAATCCCCCAATCACAAAATTCATCCCATAGGAATTTATACACCCTATCTGCTGCGTCATTAAATCTATAGCTATCAAGTGCTTTTCTTGTTTCGTTTATAGCGATTTTAAAGCGATTTAGTATATATTTGCCAAGCTCTGTATGCACGGCATTTTCATCAAGATCGCTGAATTTATCTACATTCATACGCAAGAATTTGGTAGCGTTATATAATTTGTTGGTGAAATTTCGGCTTAAAACCATCTGCTCATCGCTCATTCTGACATCACGACCTTGAGCGCATAAGATAGTTAGCGTAAAGCGAAGTATATCGGCTGAATACTCATCGATCATATCTAGTGGGTCTATTATATTTCCACTTGATTTGCTCATCTTTTTGCCATCTTTGTCTTTGACAAGAGCGTGTAGATATATATCTTTAAAAGGTAGCTCTCCTAAGGCGTTGTTGCTTTGAAACATCATTCTAGCCACCCAGAAAAATAGTATATCAAATCCGGTAATTAGCATGGAATTTGGATAAAATTCGCTTAAATCACTCTCAAGCCACTTCTCATTTTTAAGCGCATTACCATTTCCCCAGCCAAGCGTGCTAAAAGGCCAAAGCCCACTAGAAAACCAAGTATCAAGCACATCGGGGTCTTGGGTGAATTTATCTCCACCACATTTTGGGCATTTGAGTGGTTTTTCATCTTCATCTGCCCACTCATGTCCGCACTCGCAGTAAAATACAGGAATTCGATGCCCCCACCATAATTGACGGCTTATACACCAATCTTTTAACTCTCTCATCCAAGCATTAAAGCTATTTATCCAATGTGATGGGTAGAATTTTGCTCTGCCTTCATTTACACTTTTGATAGCTTCATCGGCGATAGCGGATTTGACAAACCATTGTTTAGAGATATATGGCTCAACTACATTTTTACAGCGGTAGCAATACCCAACTTGGTTTTCATAATCCTCAATCTTTTCTACAAAGCCCTTGCTCTCTAGCTCGGCTACTACCATATCTCTAGCTTCAAGTCTTTCTAAGCCTTTGAATTTAGCACAATAATCATTTAAAATTCCCTTTTCATCAAAGATTGTTATAAACTCCAAATTATGCCTTTTGCCTACTTCATAGTCGTTTGTATCGTGCGCCGGAGTTACTTTGACTACGCCAGTACCAAAGCTCATATCTACATGATTATCGGCTATAATTTTGATTTTACGCTCAATTAGTGGTAAAATCAGCTCTTTGCCTATTAAATTTCTATATCTTTCATCATTTGGATTTACCATTACAGCAGTGTCGCCAAAATATGTTTCTGGTCTAGTTGTAGCAACTACTACAAATTTAGATTTTTCATCGGCTAATGGATATTTTAAGTGGTATAATTTGCCTTTATTTGCTTTATGCTCGACTTCTACATCGCTTAAAGCTCCATCGTGCGTACACCAATTTACCATATAATTTCCACGGATTATAAGCCCTTTATTATACAAGCTTACAAAGGCTTTTCTCACAGCATTTTTAAGCCCTTCATCCATAGTAAATCTCTCTCTACTCCAAGCAGGCGTTATCCCAAGGCGACGCATTTGATAGACGATTTGACCGCCGCTTTTTTCTTTCCATTCCCAGGTTTTTTTAAGGAATTCTTCTCTACCGATTTGCTCTTTTGTAACCCCACTAGCTAGAAGTTGCTTTTCAACTACATTTTGAGTAGCTATCCCAGCGTGGTCAAGTCCTGGCTGCCAAAGGGTTTTATAGCCATCCATCCTTTTGTATCTTGTAATTATATCTTGTAAAGTAAAGGTAAGCGCATGCCCTATATGTAGGACTCCTGTGACATTTGGCGGTGGCATCATGATACAAAAAGTTTTATTATCTTCTTGAATATTTTTATTCCCATCAATCTCAAAATATCCACGCTCTTCGCAGATTTTATAAAATTTCTCTTCTATTGTTTTTGGATCATAAAATTCAGCCATTTTTTGCCTTTAGTGATAGATAAAAATGTGCGATTTTAGCTAAATTTATATAAATAAATAATAAAATTTATGAAGCTATAAGCCATTTTAATGGATAATAGCAACTTTGGAATTTTAAATTATGAAAGGATTAAGATGGATTTTCGCATTGAAAAAGACACAATGGGTGAGATCAAGGTGCCTAATGACAAATATTGGGGAGCTCAAACCGAGAGAAGTTTAGAAAATTTTAAAATCGGTAAAGGCACAATGCCAAGTGAGGTTATAGAAGGTTTTGCCTATCTTAAAAAGGCTTGCGCTATCGTAAATAACAAACTTGGCCGCTTAGATGATGCTAAAACAAAGGCTATTTCTCAAGCTTGCGATGAGGTACTAGCCGGTAAATTAGATGGCAATTTCCCGCTTGTAGTATGGCAAACAGGTAGCGGAACTCAATCAAATATGAATTTAAACGAAGTTATCGCTAACCGCTCTACTGAGATTTTGGGTGAGGATTTTAGAGTTAAAAAATTAATCCATCCAAATGATGATGTAAATAAAGGTCAAAGCTCAAATGATACTTATCCGACAGCTATGAGAATTGCTTTTGTTTTAGAGCTTCAAAAACAGCTTTTCCCAGCTATTGATAAGCTTTTAGCTACACTTGAAGCAAAGAGCAAAGAGTTTGCTAATATTGTTAAAATCGGTAGAACTCACTTACAAGATGCCACACCTTTAACCTTAGGTCAAGAGTTTAGTGGATATGTTCACATGCTAAAAGCTAGTAAAGATCAAATTCTAGCTACTATTCCATTTTTAGAAGAGCTTGCTATTGGTGGAACAGCGGTGGGAACAGGGCTAAATAGCCATCCAGATTTTAGTCCTATGGTGAGTGAAGTTTTAAATGAGATAACTAAAACTGAGTTTAAATTTAAATCTCATCCAAATAAATTTCACGGCCTTACAAGCCACGATGCTGAAGTATTTTTAAGTGGTGCTTTAAATGGTCTTGGGGCAAATTTAATGAAAATCGCAAATGATATCAGATGGTTAGCAAGTGGCCCAAGATGCGGTATCGGCGAAATAAATATCCCTGAAAACGAGCCAGGAAGCTCTATCATGCCAGGTAAAGTCAATCCTACTCAATGTGAGGCCGTGACCATGGTAGCAGTCCAAGTAGCAGGCAATCATGTAAGTGTAGCAATGGGCGCATCTCAAGGTAATTTTGAGTTAAATGTATTTAAGCCTGTAATTGCTCACAATATTTTAGAGAGCATTAGATTGTTAAGCGATTCTATGGTTAGCTTTAATGACCATTGCGCTATCGGAATTACCGCAAATGAAGCTAAAATCGATAAACTTCTTCACGAAAGCCTTATGCTTGTAACTGCTCTAAATCCACATATTGGATATGAAAATGCTGCTAAAATAGCTAAAACAGCTCACAAAAATGGCACAACCTTAAAAGAAGAAGCTATAAATTTAGGTCTTTTGACAGCTGCTCAGTTTGATGAGTGGGTAAAACCTGAAGATATGACCGCTCCTAAGAAATAGAGGTGGATTTAATTTTGCAATGACATAAAATTAGTTATGAATTTACTACCCTATATGTCATTGCAAGGAAGTTGCTTGCAACTTCCAAACAGATCTTTTAAATTTATTTTAATTCATAAAGCAGCATTCAATACAAAGTAATCCTAAGTAAAAATACCATCTATTAAAATTAACTCTAAAAGATTTAAAGAAGATGTAAAAATCTATATTTAAATTTACTACAAGTTCCAACAATGATTAATTGGCCCATTTCCATGACCAATAACCAGACCGCTTTTGAGTGCGTTTGTTACATACTCTTTAGCATTTTTTACTGATTGATTAATACTTGACCCACTAGCGATATTACACGCAATAGCAGAAGATAGAGTGCAACCTGTACCATGAGTATTATTAGTATCTACTTTAGGAACACAAAATTGGCTAAATTCACCATTTTCATAGAGCAAATCAACTGCAGCATCTTCTCTTAAATGACCACCCTTTATTAATACACTTTTACAGCCATAATTACTAATTTTAATAGCTGCAGCTTTCATATCATCCATATTTTTTATCTCCATACCGCTTAATACACTTGCTTCAGGTAAATTTGGCGTTACTACACTTGCAAGATTAAAAAGCTCTTTAGTATAAACTTCTAGAGCACTCTCATCCATTAATCTTCCTCCAGTTGTTGCCACCATCACAGGGTCTAAAATTATATTTGTACAGTTATATTTTTTAAGCATTTTAGCAACCGAACGCATAATATCTGCATTTGAGAGCATTCCTAATTTTATTGCATCTGGAGTTATATCACTTAAAACTGAATCTATTTGTGCCTCTACAAACTCAGGCGAACAGTTCAAAACTCCACTAACTGCTGTAGTATTTTGTGCAGTTAGCGAGACTATTACTGCCATTGCGTAGTGCTTATGAGCTGTAATTGTTTTTATATCAGCTTGAATCCCTGCCCCGCCTGATGGATCTGAACCTGCTATAGATAGTACTTTTTTCATATTTTTCCTTTATATTAACTGAAATTTATAATCAGTTTTGTATAATAGCAAGTCAAATTTAACATTTAAGGATAAAACAATGAAAAAACTACTAGCTTTAAGCCTTGTTGCTGCAAGCCTTGTAAGCTCTGCACTTGCTACAACTCTAAAAGTTGGCGCCACTCCGGTTCCTCACGCTGAAATACTTGAATTTATAGCTCCAGAGTTGAAAAAATCAGGTATAAATTTGGAGATAAAAGTATTTAACGACTATGTAATCCCAAATATTGCAGTTGAAGATGGTGATTTAGATGCTAATTTTTTCCAGCATATACCATATTTAGACGAATTTAATAAAAATAAAGGCACTCACCTAGTTAAAACTGTTGGTGTCCATTTAGAACCAATGGGTGTTTATAGTAAAAAAATTAAATCTTTAAGCGAGTTAAAAAATGGTGCAATAGTAAGCATTCCAAATGACCCTACAAACGAAAGCCGTGCGCTTGATGTACTAGTATCTGCTAAATTAATAGAAATTGATACAAATGTAAAGCTACGCACTCCTTTAGATATTACTAAAAACCCTAAAAATCTCAAATTTAAAGAGATAGAAGCAGCTACTTTGCCACGTACTTTAGATGATGTAGATATTGCAGTTATTAACACAAATTTTGCAATGAATGCAAACCTAAACCCTACAAAAGATGCTCTAGTAATCGAATCTAAAGAGAGTCCATATGTAAATATTGTAGTTGTAAAAGATGGAAATCAAAATAAAGATGGTATAAAAGCTCTTAATAAAGCATTGCAAACTCAAGCTATTAAGGATTTCATAACTGAAAAATATAAAGGCTCTATAGTTCCAGCTTTCTAAATTTAAAATCATTTTTAAGCTAATTTTGGGGTTATTTTAGATATAATTAACCCCAAATTTTTATAAATTAAGGATATAAAATGTCAAAAAGATGTGCAATTACAGGCAAAGGCCCTATGGTTGGAAACAATGTAAGCCACGCTAACAACAGAACAAA
This sequence comes from Campylobacter sp. P091, assembly GCF_002138935.1. NCBI lineage: Bacteria > Pseudomonadati > Campylobacterota > Epsilonproteobacteria > Campylobacterales > Campylobacteraceae > Campylobacter > Campylobacter sp. P091. The sequence continues at coordinate 117,309 of NZ_MJKZ01000001.1, read as the reverse complement.
AAGAAGATTTATGCCAAACCTTCGCACAGTGCGTGTAACATTAGAAGATGGAACAACTAGAAAAATCAGAGTTGCAGCTTCTACATTAAGAACAATGAAAAAACAATCAAAATAACCATTTAAAAAGAGGAATTTATGTCTTTGATTAAAAAGATTAAAAAGTTCCTCCACTGGACTGATGAGTCCAAACCCGAATATGATCTAAATACTGAACTTTATCAACAGTTAAAAGCCTTCCGACTTCCATTAATATTTGTCGTACTAATGATGTTATTTGGTACATTAGGATATATGATTACTAGCGGTTTTACACTAATAGATGCGATATATCAAGCCGGAATGACATTTACAACTGTTGGATTTACCGAAGTCTCACAAATCACTACCACTGGACGTCTTTTTACCATCGTTTTTATACTTATAGGATTTTGTTTGTTTACATTTTCTATGGGTCTTGTTATCGAGATTATTAAAAAAGGTGTCTTAACTAGGATTTTAAAGGAAAGAAGCATGATATATAAGATCGCAAGACTTAAAAATCACTTCGTAATCTGCTATCATAATCTCTATACTATCGAGCTTTCAAGGCAATTTAGAGAAAACCACATTCCATTTGTAGTTATTGATAGCAGAGAAGATTTAGCTCAAATAGCTGAAACATATAAATATCCATACTATATAATAGATGAACCTCATACCCAATCAGCTATCTTAAAATCACACCTCTCTAGCGCTAAAGGCCTAATCACTCTAAGCCCGCACATAGCCGATAATATCGCCCTTATTGCTACAGTTAGATTATACGAAAAAGAGCTTGGTAGGATTAAACCATATTTTATTATGACTAACTCAGATAATGATAATGACACCCAAAAGCTAATAAAACTAGGCGCAGACTCAGTAGTAAGCCCATCAAAGCTAGTCGCTCAAAGAATCTCAGCTATGAGTGTACGCCCTGATATGGAAAACATCCTAGAGCAATTTTTATACAAAAAAGATTCTCCTATAGATATGGAGGAGATTAGAGTCCCAGAGGCTTCATGGATGAGATTTAAAAGAATAAAAGAGACTCATTTAAGAAAACTTACAAATGCTGATATCGTCGGTATCACAGACCAAAATGGTAAGTTCAATCCAATGCCAAATGGCGATACTTTAATTGGCACTAGCTCAAAGCTATTAGTAATTGGAACTGCTGAGAGCATCAGAGCAACAAAACGGCTAATTTTTAGCAAATACAAACCAGAGGAGCTAAAATATGTTTAACCTAATCAGTCTTAAAAACGGCCTTGAAAATGTAGATGGATTTTTCTTTGGTGGCGTTAGCACTGGGCTTAAACCAAATGGTGATAACGACCTTGGATTTATCAGAGCCGATGAGCCATTTATGATTTCAGCTAAATTTACATCAAATAAATTTCAAGCTGCACCTATTGTCCATTTTAAACGTTATGAAAAAGGATTTAAATCAAATTTCTTACTACTAAATTCAAAAAATGCCAATGCAATGACAGGGCAAAGCGGCGTAGATGATATTGATGAACTTTTTAAGATTTTAAATCAAAAAACCCCGCTAATAAATCCAATTATGAGCTCTACTGGAGTGATTGGATATAGATTAAATCAAGAAAAAATCAGATCTGGATTTGATAAATTTGATCTTAATCAAAAAAGCAGTGACTCTGTAGCAAGGGCAATTATGACTACTGATAGCTTTAAAAAAGAGATAGCTTTTAGAGTTGAGCTTGAAAATGGCAAAAGCTTTAATATTGCAGCCATTTGCAAAGGTGCAGGTATGATAAATCCAGCATTTGCCACTATGCTTTGCTTTATTCTTACTGATGCAGCTATACTGCAAAGCGATATGGATGAACTACTAAAAGAGACGACAAAATATAGCTTTGATGCTGTAAGCGTAGATGGAGATACTAGTACTAATGATACACTAATGCTACTTAGTTCAGGCAAAAGTGGCGTATATGATAAAGAAGCTTTTAAATTTGCCTTAGATAAAATCACATTAGAAATGGCTCTAAATTTAGTCAAAGATGGTGAAGGAAGCACCAAAGTTGTCGCCTTTGAAGTAAAAGGTGCTGCTAGCGATGATGAAGCTAGCAAAGCAGCTAAGGCGCTCTCAAATTCGCTTTTAGTCAAAACAGCTATTTTTGGAGAGGATCCAAACTGGGGTAGGATAGCCTCCACAATCGGCGCTAGCGGCATAGAATGCGATAGCACTAAATTAGCTATATACTATGATGATGTACTAGTATATGATAAAGATCACCCTGAGCTAGATGAAGCAAGAGAGCAAAAAGCGCACACAGTAATGAAAAAGGATAGTTATCGTATCATTTGTGATTTAGGTATTGCAAATGGTAAATTTACTGCATATGGATGCGATCTAGGGCATACTTATGTTAAAATCAATGCCGATTATAGATCATAATTGGCTTGGTTTAAGTATCTTTTTTGTATAATGTCGAGATTTTAAATTTAAAAGGAGTATAAATGCTACACGAATATAGAGATTTAATCACAGAATTAAAGGGCAAAAATGCACATTTTGATGCTGTATTTAACAAACACAATGAACTAGACCAAAGAATTCTAGATGCAGAAGAAGGTCGTGAACATATGGATCAATTTGAGTTAGAAACTCTTAAAAAAGAGAAATTAAGACTAAAAGATGAAGCTTACCATATCTTAATGGAATATAAAAAATCTAAAGCAAATAGCTAAGTAAATTTGGGCTTTTTGCCCAAATTTACTTCGATTGACAATCATTAATAAAAAATATACTTTATCAGTTTATTATAATAATAATTCTTTTTTATATTTTATCGAAATTTAAATATTTTTATTATACAATATACCATAGTTCTAATAGCTCTATAATTAAATAGCTTGTGGCTTTAACAAGTTTAAAGAGTTAAAAAATTAAAAGGAAAAATATGTTTGGTTCAAAAAAAATCGCTCAATATGAAGAACAAATCGTCGCTCTAAAAAAAGAGCTAGAAGCAAAAAATGCTGAAAATAGCAAGCTTCGAGCTGAGTTACAAAAGCTTATGGCTTCTCAAACCAATCTAAAACAGTGCGAAATAATAACCGAAATAGCTCAAAATATGATTGAAGGCGTAAAAGCAAATTCAAGAAATATCCAATCAGGTATAGAGAAAAATCTGGAGCTATCTCGTGCATCTATAGATAAAATTGATTTCAATCTAAATAACATTGCCGAATTAAGCCATTCTAGCAACAAATTGATAGATTCTCTAAATGAGATCACAAGCTCAAGCAACAAAACTCGCACAGCAGCTGAAAACCTACACAAAAGTGTTGATGAGATTACTAATGTAATAAATCTAATCAAAGATATCTCAGATCAAACAAACCTTCTAGCGCTAAATGCCGCTATAGAGGCGGCTCGTGCTGGTGAGCATGGTCGTGGATTTGCCGTTGTTGCTGATGAGGTTAGGAAACTAGCTGAAAGAACTCAAAAAGCAACTGCAGAAGTAGAGATGAATATCAATCTATTAAAACAAAATGCTAGCGATATGTTTGCTCAAAGTGAAGAAGTTGAGACTATCTCAATTGAATCAAATAAACATATTGAAGGCTTTATCGCTAAATTTGATCTATTAGTAAACAATACTAAAGATATAGAACATAACGCAAAACTTATCTCTTATGATATCTTTACAAGCCTTGTTAAGATCGATCATATGCTATTTAAAACAAATGGCTATAATCAAATTTACACTAAAAACTTCGAACAGATGCCAGACCATACAATGTGCCGTCTTGGTAAATGGTGTGAAGATAGTGGTAAAGCTATATTTGGTGATACTGCTGAGTTTAATCAAATTCTTGAACCGCATAGTATGGTGCATAAATATGTCAATTCTGCAATCGACCTTGCAAGTAAAGATTTCTTAAATAACTCTCCAGTAATCATTAAAGAATTTAAAACTTCTGAAGAATATTCTGTTAGATTGTTTGAAATATTTGATTCGATGGTGCTTGCTAAAGCAAAATCGATGCAATAAACCTGAGAGCTTTGGCTCTCACTCTACTCTTTTAATCAAAATCAAATTTAAAACTTGGTAAAATTACAAAAATTAAGGATCAAATTTGAGGCTAATTATTTTAGTTTCTTTGCTTTGCTTGATGCTAAATGGTTTTGAGGCTGCACAGAAGAATACTCCAGTCAATCTAGCATCAAAGCTATCAAAAGGCTCATTTGATATTCAAACTTGTAAGCTACTAACATCACATTATAAAGAGCTTCATGGTAATACCCAGATTTTAAATAGTATTGATTTAATCAATATAGAAGCGATTAAATTTGACCACTGGACAACTAGGGATTTTAGTATAAATATATTTCAAGCTGTAAATACTCATACAAAAAATTATAACTTTTATGGTATTTATACTGCATCACATGATTTAAATTTAGATATTTTTAAACTAACAAACTCTCTAAATACTACCTATGATGACTCACTTGATATTCCAACAGCCTATATGCACTCTACAAACCTTAGTGCTAAGCTGCTTAAAAACACAAAAATCGGAACTATGCTTTATCAAGATGAGACCAAGCAGTATAATACAAGCTACTATATAAATACTAAAATTTATAAGAATTTATATCTAGATTTGTCATTTTATAATACTCAAAGTACAAATAGTTTTTATACTAAATTTACACTTAATTACTAAAGGCTTAAATATGAAAAATTTAATCATAATCCTGGGTGAGGATTTGCAGATAAATCGCCCATTTTTAGACTATTTTTTTACATCTTATAAAGAAAAATTTGGTGCTCTTGCTTCAGTTTATTATATTCAAAACAATGATAAGGAACTACCATTTTATATAGAAAATTTTACCAAAGAGTATGATAATATTACTATTTGTGCTAATGAAAATGGATTTAATACGCTTAGTAAGATTTTAGCTACACTTACAACTGATACGATTGAGCTTAAATTTGAAACACTTATGCCGTCTCAAGTGATTAAATTTAGTAAAAATAGTTTTTTAATATCCCTAAATAACTCTCAAATAAATTTAATCAAAGCCGAACCAATCAAAGAACTACCTGAGATTTTAACTCAAGATGACCAACAATCTAAAATCTTTCATATTATCGATATTGACAAAGAGAGCGCACAAATTTTACTTGAGCCACTCACTGCTAGCTATAATGTAAATATTACTCTAACTACAATAATTGATGGCCTAACCAAGGTCAAAGTTAGCACTAGTAGATATGGACATATCGATAGCTTTATTGATAGCGTTGCTAATTTATTTATTGGTAAAATAATTCCAGCTGATGATATTATCGAATTTACAGCTAAAAAGCTCATTCAAAATGATAAAAAGATAACCTTTGCAGAATCTTGTACCGCAGGAATGTGTGCTGCAGCACTTGGCAATATACCAGGCGTGAGCGTAGCCTTTAGTGGTTCGCTAGTAACATACTCTAATGAGATTAAAAATAGCTGGATAGGTGTTGATAAAGATATTTTAGATAGTTTTGGTGCTGTTAGCGCACAGTGTGCTGAGGCTATGGCTAGCGGAGCGCTAGGATTAGGAGTGGCTGATTATGCTATAGCTATTAGCGGAATAGCTGGCCCAGATGGCGGAAGCACGCAAAAGCCAGTAGGTACAGTATTTATAGCAGTTGCATCTGCAAATAATGTAGCCTCACTAAGACTGCTTTTAAGTGGCGATCGCAACTATATAAGAACACAAAGTGTTCTACACGCTTTTACTTTGCTACTTCGCCAATATCCTGAACTTTGCAAATAGTGCTAAATGACGCTTTTGGCGATGAATTGAGCAAATTCATCGCTATCATTTGGTGCTTTTACCACCTTATAATACTCAAATTTATTCTCATCAGCAATATGCTTATACTCAATCGCTAGCTCAAAATCAGTCTCGGAATTATCAATACAAAAGCTAATTGGATATATTAATGCTTTTTTACTTGGTAAATTTGGAAGTACTTCGCTTAAATTTGGTCCTAGCCACTTTACTGGCCCAAGACGAGATTGATAGGCTAAAGTTATGCTATTAAACTCTAATTTAGCAATACTTAATTTGGATTTTAAAATCTCTAAATGATCTTTTAGATGACGCTCATATAAATCGCCTTTATCAATTACTTTTTGCGGAAGAGAGTGAGCTGAAAATATCAAATCAATCTGCCTAGCATTAGTATCTCCAAGGCTTTTAATAATATCAGCAATAATAATATCATTAAATTTATCATTATTATAAAAATAATCTATAATACTTATTTTAGCGCCAATTTCGAGCTCATCTATAGCCTTTTTAGCAGAATCTAAGCTTGATGTAATTGTAGTAACTGAATGATGAGGATATAGTGGAAAAAGTATTATTTCATCAGCATCTTTATATTTTGCAAGAGTATCAGACGCAAATGGCAGTGTATAGTTCATAGCATAATCAAAGATTAGATTATCAAAGCCAAATTTGGTATTTAGTTTAGCTACCAAAGAGCGTGTTATATCGCCTAAAGCGGACTTGCCGCCTAGTTGAATATAGTTTTGAGTGGCTGGCTTTAATCTCATCATTGTTATAATCCACGCTACAAAAGCTCTTAAATATCTATTTTTAATTCCTAAAATATATGGATCATTAAACATATTAGTTAAAAATACCCTAACTTGACTTAGATTATCTACTCCGCCCATATTTAGCAGTATAACTACTCTTTTCATTTTTTACCTCTTGGCTAAATTTGACTAATTGTATTTAAAAAAACTTAATATTTTCTACCACTCAATAGTATGATTATAGCGGATATTTTGACCATTTTGTATCCCCATCACCTCGCCAAAATCCCCCACGCCTACCCAAGAGCTATCCTTAAACAACCTCACCCAAACAAAATCACTCCCATAAAAATGAGTATTTTTAATCTCAAATTCGCTCTTTTGCTCGCTATTAATCTCAATTTCCATCACGCCATCAATCACATCGCTAGAATTTAGAGTAGAATTAAATTTCACAATATCTTTTGAAGCATTAAAATTTTTAAAGACAAAATAATCCCTTAACTCAGATACCCCACTCATATTTTCATCCAAAACCGGACTATACTCACTACTATTTTTAGCTATATTTTGACACTCATTATCACAAAAAATAGCGAAATATATCTTAGCAATATATGGATAATTCACCGCTTGACTAAGTTTATCCCCATAAGCCTTAGCATAGTATAAATAGCTATAATCTTGCGATAAATTTGGCTTTTGAGTTAAATTCAAATCAATATCGCTTGATAGAATTTTATATGGATTTTGCGGTTTTTCTCGTGGCAAAGATACCTTCAACCAAGCTTTAGCAATACCATTTTTAAAGCTATTTTTGCTAATTATATAGCTATTTTCACTACTTTTATATATGTGATCATCATTTGACTCACTTAAAGCGTGTAAAGATAGCCTACTAGAATTACCAAAACTCACATCATCCCCATAGCATCCAGCGCTAAAAAGCTTAGCTACGCTATTATCGCTTAGGCGAACCTGAAATTCCAAATTCGCACTAACACCCATAAAATCACTATATTGACTAAGGCTTAAATTCTCATCCGTAACCCCAAATAATCCAAATTTGGAGCCAAAAATAGTATTTGTATGAACGATTTTATCATAGTCAAAATATGCGATATCCTTAGAAATTCCAGCATCGCAACCTATCAAACCAAGCTCATTTGGAACATTTGTAAAGCTATTTATCAAGCAACCTTGATGAATTTTATCGCTATTTTGCCTATCTATAAACTCAATCCTAGCCACACCAATATCAGGATAAATAAATCCATCTTTATCCGTACTAATCACCCCTACCCCATCTTTAAATTCGATAGTCTCAGATGAGAGATTTGCCACGCAATTTTCCAAGATATGGCCTATAAAATCACCGCTATAATGGCCATTATATCCAGTTACTACATTGCCATTATAGTCCAAGGCTATAAGCTTAAAATCTCTATATTTCACTCCGCCTTTTGGATTTTGTGGGATATTTTCTAGCTTAAATTTAGCCACTCGAGCATTAAATTTAGATGATTGAATCTGCTTTGAGTTGGCTTTTTGGTCTTTGTATTTGGCTATGAGATATAAATTTTTATAATCTATCGTTGGCAAATTTGGAATCATAAGTGGGATTTTACCACCGCTAAAAGTGTTAGATTGATAAATTTTATATCTATTATTAAGCCAAATTTCAAAATCACTCACAACGCTAGTAGTCTGAAATTCCACTTCAAACTCTCGCCCTATAATCTGTGTATAAATTTCACCGAAACTCTCATAACTATTTGAGTTTTGACTTGGGCTTAGCATATTTAGTGCTATTTCAGACTCAAACTCATAATCGCTTAGCCCTATATCAGCCACACCAAAGGTTATTAAGAGATTTTCTCCACTTTTTAATATAATATCTTGAGATTTATAGCCATCATTTTGATAAGTATTATTACAAATAAGATGGCTATTTTGGATGGAATTTGAGATTTTATAATCAAATTTCGCCATTGTAGCACTAGTGAAACTCACGCTAACTAAGGTATCAAATTGCGCCGTTATCGATATTACAACTTGCTTATTTGATTCGATTTTGCTAGTTTTGATTTTATAGTACTCTTGTATATTTTGATTTACAATGCTCTTATCTCTAAGGCTTATCCCATCACGCTCTAAACGCACAACACTAGATATATCGCAATCTGCCACCAAAGAAACTACCAAAAATATAAGTAAAAATAGAACTCTCATAACCATCCTAATATCTAAAATTATATCCAAAAATACTAAATTTAACTTATAATAATTAATTTTTAAGCTTTTTAATAATTATGAGAATTTAAATAGCGTTATTTATAAATATTATTTAAAAATTTTTTAAGATTTATCTAAACTTAATAAAAATGGTGCGATCAGCGAGACTTGAACTCGCACACCGTAGCGGCACTACCCCCTCAAGATAGCGTGTCTACCATTCCACCATGATCGCAAAAGTAAATTCAAAAAGCCCCAAAACGGGGCTAAAGATTAACCTAAAAATGGGTTAGCATAAAGTGCGATAAGAGCGATAACAAGTGCGTAAATAACTTGTGCTTCGATCATCGCAAGAGCGATAAACATTGTAGTAAGTAGTTTGCCGCCAAGACCTGGGTTTCTAGCTGTACCTAAGATAGTAGCAGCAGCAGTATGACCCATACCGATAGCACCACCAAGAGCAGCCACACCAAGACCGATACCAGCAGCTACAACTGAAAATGCTTTAATCTGTTCGCCATCAGCACCAAATGCTAAGCCTGTTAAAGCCACAAGAAGAAAAAGAATCTTTTTCATAGTAGTTCCTTAAAAAAATATTGTTTGAATTAGTTCGGATAAATTCCCTACTTAGAATTCAAAACGCAAAATTATACATAATTTTCTTTTAATTTTTCATTAATTTTGCCACTTTTGCCACTCGCCACTCTCGTCAATTTCATTGCCGATCATCTCATATCTATTATAATAATATTTCACAAAATTCGCCACCTCAGCATCATTTGGCAGGTAAATTTCTCCATCAAAATATGCAAATTTAGCCAAAAATTCACTAGCATTTATCTTTTTGGTATAGTAACTCGCTAGATCGATATAATTTTCCAAAGTTAAGCTTTTGAATTTCTCATAACTTTGCTTATTAAAGCTTAATCTTAATCTCTCTCCATCAAACCCAAGCACCCCAGCCCTAAATAGCAGCGTCAAATGTATCAAACCCTCACAATAATACGCCCTAGTCTCAACCACCTTTTGCCACGCTATTAACCCTACACTTCGCTTAATAAGCTCAGCAAAAACAGGCAAAATTAGCTCATTTTTTTCATGTAAAAAGAAATTAACTAGCCCACCCGTTGTGGCCTTATACTCTTCTATAAATTTAAATTCCCCGCCAATATTCATCAAATTTTCACTATCACTATCCATAAATAATATATGCCCAAATTCATGCCCAATTGTGGAAATTTCATAAACTTGCTTCCAAATTTTCTCATTATTAAACAAAATTTCACGACCATAATCTAAAAATTCTTTATCAAAAATCTCACTTGCTAACTTCATAAAAGGCTTAGCCTTAGAGCTTTGATAGACAAAATCCACAAAAGCAAAAATCTTCTTACCACACTCGCCACTTACTATCTCATCATTTGGCACCACTTGAGCCGAAAAAAGCCCATTAAACTCCGCTCCATAATAGAGCATAGGAATGCTGATATAAAGCTGAGTTTTATCAATATTAGAATGGACTAAACTAGCCATATTTGAGTTTTTAGGCTCTATTTGAGAGTAAATTTGATCAAAGCTATCTTTTATCTGATTTTTCAATTCACCCTCATCAATCCCACTTTGATCGCTCAATCTCACATCCCACTCTAAGGCTACAGCGTGAGTATAAGCATCTTCATAATACTCCAAAGGATGGCCGATCTGTATAGCCGAGCGGGTTTGCATCCAGGCTCTCTCAGCATCTTGCCATTTTGATATTACTCTATCATTTTCACACTCACTAAAAGCAAGTTTCAAAGCCTCAAAATACTCTATATATGCCATATCTTGATCGCTTTTGGCTAGAGATTTTAGCGAATTTATAGAGTTTTGAAATTCACTCACCACCGCTGCGCACTCACTAGGAAATGCTAGGATATAAGGGGTCATTTTGTATCCATCTATATCTTTTATTACAGCACCATAAACTCTATCGCATTTTAGACCATCGCTAAGCTGATACAATCCATTATCATTGATAAATTTCATAGCTTGAGCGATATTATCAAATTTAGTTTCAAACTCATTATTTATCCCATCAATTATATGGCTTTGCCAGACTTTATGCATATTTGTAATCACGATCCCAACTCTATGCACACTCCATAAAAGCTCCATTTCAAATTCGCTCAAAAGCCCCTCTTGGCTCACAAGATTAAGCATTTTAGCAAATCTATCTATATAAAATTTGCTTACAAAATCATATAAATTTGAACTAACTTCTCTAATTTGGCCTTTATCTAAGCCCAATCTCTTTAACTCATTTTCTACACTTGTGGTTCTAAGCGAGACTATTCTATCTGTTATAGCTATTTTAGTTTGGCTGTTATTTGCTAAATTTGTTATCTTTAATCCTTGTAAAATTATAGGATTATCCATATCTTTATATAGCTGATTTAACTCATTTTTAAAGGATTTTGATATCTCATTTAATCTTTTGTAACTCATATTTGACCTTATATTGTATTTAAAAAAGCAAATTATATCTATTTTAAAAAAACAAAATATCTACAAAGTATAAATCCAATAATAGTATATATTACACCAGATAAACATTGAGTAGGTCTAAAAAACACAATTTTCATAAAAATCCAAAGCAAAAATAGAACAAAAAGATAGTAAAAATTTATCTTTTAAAACCAATTTTTTATCATTAATAATATTAAAATAAATACTACACTAACATAGATATGTTTTGCAAAAATCATAGCAATGACAATAGAATAAGATAGCTATAATCCAGTGATAAAACTTAAATTTATATCATTTTAAAAAATAAAAAAAGATGAGAAAAATAACAAATATATCTGAATAATTAGGATTTAATGCTTGGTTAAAGTAGTGATTTTATCCAAAAAATAATATATCAAAAAACTCCAATAAACTCGTAAAATCACTACAAAGTATTTAGCAAACAAAATTTCTTGAAAAATTTAAAATTTTAACCCTATTATCTTTTAATGCTAATTTTTTTAAAATCTCTAAAGTATTATCCATGCTACCATCATTTATAAATATAAATTCGCAATTAATTTGCTTAGAATTTTGTTCATTTATAATATTAATTTGATTTAAAATTTCTAAGTAAAAATTATCTAAATTTAAACTTTCATTGTAGCAAGGCACTACAAAAGATAGATCTACCCCCCCCCCATTTTTTTAATAATATTTTCCACAATTTTCTCCTAAATTTTAGATTTTATGCTTAATACAAACTCTAAAAATCAAAAAGTTCAGATAAAAAGCTCTCTCTTTTCTTTTTGCGATATCCATTGTGATAGCCATCGTCATAATATCTCTTATCATCATATCTTCTATCATCTTTGCGTGGTTCATACTCTCTTTTGCTACCAAAATACTCATTTTGTCTTGAATTTGATGCCGATCTTTCTATAATCTTATCTAACTCTCCACGATCTAGCCAAACACCACGACAACTAGGACAGTAATCTATCTCAACTCCGCTTCTTTCACTCATTACCAAATCTACATCTTTACACACTGGACATCTCATATTGCACCTCTTTTTAATTAAATTTGACAAAATTCTAACCAAAAAAAATTAATACTAAATTTCAAAAAGTTACACAAACTAAAAAAAATCTAAGTTATTAAAAAAAATTATAAAATAAAAGTATAGAAAAAGAAAAAATTTGATAAACTTAGCGTATTTTGTATTTAGGTGGAATATGGTAGAAAAATTTTCAAAAATTGGATTTATTCTAGCAATGGCTGGATGTGCTGTAGGTCTAGGCAATGCATGGAAATTTCCTACAATGGTCGGCAATAACGGCGGTTCAGCCTTTATCTTATTATATATTATACTTACTCTTGGAGTAGCTGTAGTGGTCTTTTTAGCAGAGCTTGCAATTGGTAGGCTTGGCGGAACTGACATTGTAAATTCACTCAAAAATCTAGCACCAAAAAATAAACGCGCTTGGGGATTTGCTGGATTTTTTATGCTTACAGCAATTTTAATAGCCTCATTTTATATGATTGTTATTGGTTGGATTTTAAAATATATATTCCTATCATTTGGCACCCTGCCAAGCACGGCACAAGAAGCTGGAGCTATGTTTGGCGGTCTTGTTGAAGGGGATTTTTCAAGTGTATTTATCTGTTTTAGTATAGTCTTTTTAACTGTGTTTTATGTAGTTTCTAAAGGGATTAAAAGTGGAATTGAAAGACTAAATATATGGATGATGCCATCACTATTTATTCTTCTTATAGGGCTTTTATTATATGCAATATTTGCTAGTAGTAACTTTACTCAAGCTTTAATCTTTATATTTATCCCTGATTTTAGCAAACTTTTAAATGCTGAGTTAATACTACAAGCCCTAGGCTTGGCATTTTTCTCTATGTCAATGGGTGTTGGGAATGTAGCTACTTATGCTGCTAGTTTATCAGATGATACAAATTTGGTTAAATCTACACTATCAATTGTCTTTATCAATGTATTAATAGGCATTATGATGGGACTTGTGGTATTCTCATTTATACCTATAATTGATGATCAACCCGTTAGTGATGGGCCTGGGCTTATATTTATATCACTTACATCTTTATTTGCTCAAATGGGAGCAGCGGGAAATATTCTTGCAATTGCATTTTTTACTTCACTGCTTTTTGCGGGGATTACCTCAGCTGTTTCAATGATAGAACCTTTTACTTTATATTTGATAAATAAATTTAAATTAAGTAGAAATAGAGCTATATTTATAATTGGAATATTTGTATATATTTTAGGTATATTTTGTATTTTATCACACTATGAGGTTACAAGTAGCTATTTTAGCATTCCAGCATTAGCTATAAGCAATGAAAAACCAATAGCGTTTTTTGATATATTAGACTTGCTAACTTCAAATATCTTAATGCCACTTGGTGCTTTGACATTTAGCATTTTTGCTGGATATATTATTAAAAAGGAAGGATTATTCACTATATTTTCAGGTTTTATGTCTAGGAGATGGTTTGAAATTTGGTATTTTACACTCCGTTATGTTGCCCCGCTCGCAATTTTGTCTACTGGGGCTTATAAAATTATAAGTAAAATTTAATAAAAGGAAAAATATGGCAAAGAAATTTATAGATATAATGGATACCACTTTTAGAGATGGTTTCCAGTCTGTATTTGGTGCAAGAGTATTAATGAATGATTTTTTACCTGCTGTAAGTGCAGCTAAAGAAGCTGGAATTAATCACTTTGAATTTGGCGGTGGTGCTAGATTTCAAAGCCTATACTTCTACTTAAACGAAGATGCATTTACAATGATGGATAAATTCAGAGAAGCTGCTGGTCAAGATGCAAACTTACAAACTCTATCTCGTGGCGTAAATACTGTAACTTTAGATACTGGTAGTAGAGAATTAATAGATATGCACGCAAAGTTATTTGCAAAACATGGAACTACAACAATCCGCAACTTTGATGCCCTAAATGATGTTAAAAATTTAGAATATAGCGCTCAAAGAATCAAGCACCACGGCCTAAAACACGAAGTTGTAGTAACAATGATGGATCTACCTCCAAACTGCGTTGGCGCTCACGATGCTGAATTTTATGAAAAATGTTTAAGAGAAATTCTAGATAGTGGAATTGAATTTGATAGCGTTTGTTTTAAAGATGCAAGCGGTACAAGTAGCCCAGAAAAAGTCTATCGAACAATCAAAATGGCAAGACGCTTACTAGGTGATAATGTGCATCTAAGACTACATACTCACGAAACAGCTGGTGTTAGCATAGCTTGTTATTTAGCGGCTCTTGAGGCTGGTGCAGACGGTATAGATCTAGCTGCTAGTCCAGTAAGTGGTGGAACTAGTCAGCCAGATATTCTTACAATGCTTCACGCTGTAAAAGGTAAAGATTATGATCTAGGTGGATTAGAAGTTGATAAAATTTTAAAATATGAAGATGTATTGCACGATTGCTTAAAAGACTATTTTATGCCACCTGAAGCTACTCAAGTAAGCCCATTAATTCCATTTTCACCAATGCCAGGTGGTGCATTAACAGCTAATACACAAATGATGAGAGATAATAATATCCTAGATAAATTCCCAGCCGTTATCAAAGCTATGAGAGAAGTAGTAGAAAAAGGTGGATATGGAACAAGTGTAACCCCTGTTAGTCAATTCTACTTCCAACAAGCATTTAATAATGTAATGTTTGGCCCATGGAAAAAGATAGCTGAAGGCTATGGTAAAATGGTTTTAGGCTACTTTGGCAAAACTCCTGTAACTCCAAGTGCTGATATTGTAGAACTTGCTGCTAAACAGCTAAATTTAGAGCCTACTACTGCACCAGCTATAGATATTGCAGACCAAGATGAGACAAAATCAATCGCCTATACTAAAGCTATATTAGAAAAAGAAGGTATTGAAGCAACAGAAGAAAATATCTTTATTGCAGCAGCTTGTAAAGAAAAAGGTATCGCATATCTAAAAGGCGAAGGCAAAGTAATGGTACGCAAAAATAGCGATATTATAAAACCAGCTACAAAATCTGGTTCAAATCAATTTAGTGTTACAGTAAATGGCCATAATTATAATGTTGAAGTTGCAGATGGATTTGATAATTTTACTTTAAAATCTATTACTCCTGCTAAAGAATCTAGTCAACCAAAAGATGAGCCAAAAGCAGTAAGCTCTACTGGAGCATCAAATGAAATTACAGCTACAATGTCAGCTGGAGTATTTAAAATCCTAGTAAATATTGGCGATAGCGTAAAAGCAGGTCAAACAGTAGTAATTTTAGAAGCAATGAAAATGGAAATTCCAATTGAGGCTGGATGCGATGGAGAGGTTGAGGAAATTCTAATTTCACAAGGCCAAACCGTAGAAGATGGCCAGCTATTAGTCAAGCTAAAATAATCCAAAAGTCGCCAAAATTTGGCGACTTTTACTAAATTATAAAATTTATTATTAAAATTTACAAATCTTTTACAAAATCAAACCAAAGATTAAGCTAAAAAATACTAAAATTGAACATTAAATTTAATTCTATAAAAAGGTAAAAATATGATAAAGGATTTAGATAAGCTAGGCTTAAGTGATATCAAAGAGATTTATCATAATCTAAGCTATGATGAGCTTTTTGCTCATGAGAAAGCAAACAATGAAGGTTATGTCACAGATAATGGAACCTTTAGTGTGGATACTGGAATTTTCACAGGTCGCAGTCCTAAAGATAAATATTTTGTAAATCAAGATCCAAGTAATAAATATCTAGCATGGGGTAAAGTTAATCAACCTATGGCAAAAGAGACATTTGATAAACTCCTTGCTAAAGCAAAATCCCAACTAAGTGGTAAAAATATCTATATCCAAGATGCATATTGTGGCTCTAGCCTAGCAAGTCGCAAAAGCGTAAGATTTGTAACTGAAGTAGCATGGCAGGCGCACTTTGTCAAAAATATGTTTATCCGCCCAAGCGAGTCTGAACTTGCTGATTTCACTCCTGATTTTGTGGTATATAACGCTTGCAAATGCGTAAATGATGAGTATAAAAAAGATGGATTAAACTCAGAAGTTTTCGTAATATTTAATATAGAAGATAATATCGCAGTTATCGGCGGTACATGGTATGGTGGCGAGATGAAAAAAGGAATATTTTCTATGATGAACTACTGGCTACCACTAGAAAATAAACTATCTATGCACTGTAGTGCAAATGTCGGCAAAGATGGCGATACCGCTCTATTTTTTGGATTAAGCGGAACAGGTAAAACAACTCTATCCACAGACCCAAATAGAGCCTTAATAGGCGATGATGAGCATGGCTGGGATGATGAAGGGGTATTTAACTTTGAAGGTGGATGCTATGCAAAATGTATCAACCTAGATCCTAAAAGCGAACCTGAAATTTATGCTGCTATCAAACGCAATGCGCTATTAGAAAATGTCTGTATAGATGAAAATGGTATAGTAGATTACAGCGATGATTCAAAAACAGAAAATACTCGTGTAAGCTATCCAATAGAACACATTCCAAATCATGAACCAAGCCTAAAAGCCGGCCACCCAAGAAATATTATATTCCTTACAGCTGATGCTTTTGGGATACTTCCACCAGTTTCAAAACTCACAAAAGAACAAGCTATGTATTACTTCTTAAGTGGTTATACAGCAAAAGTTGCTGGCACCGAGCGTGGCATTACTGAACCTCAAGCAACATTTTCAGCATGCTTTGGAGAACCATTTATGCCGCTTCATCCAACCGTATATGCAAGACTATTGGGCGAAAAAATAGACAAACACGAAGTAAATGTCTATCTAGTAAATACCGGCTGGAGTGGCGGTGCTTACGGTATTGGCAAAAGAATGAGTATAAAAGCTACCCGTGCTTGTATCAACGCTATTTTAGATGGTAGTATTCAAAAATGCGAATTTGAAAACTTTGAAAAATTCAATCTAGCTATACCAAAATCACTTGATGGTGTTGAAACTAATCTGCTAAATCCTATCAACACATGGGCTGATAAAAATGAATATATCGCTGCAAGGGATAATCTAGCTAATATGTTTATTAGTAACTTTAAACGTTATGAGGATGTAGCTGAAGGCGTACAATTTGCCAAGGCTGGCCCTATAAACTAACCTACTCCGCCCTATTTTGGGCGGATTCTTCTACTATTTTTATTATTTTATTAAGGATTCTTTTCATGCAAAAAATGTGGCAAGGTAGATTTAGCGAGGCTAGTAGTGAGCTATTAGAAGCTTTTAACGCATCGATTGAATTTGATAAAGAGCTGTATGCTCAAGATATTGCTGGTTCAAAAGCTCACGCAAAGATGCTAGGTAAATGCAAAATCATTGAAGATGAGGCTGTAAATAAAATCTTAGAAGGTTTAGATCAAGTAAAATCTGAGATAGAAAATGGAGAATTTAAATTCAACATAGCCGATGAAGATATACATATGGCAGTTGAAAAAAGACTTAGCCAAATTATTGGAGCTGAATTTGGCGGTAAATTACATACTGCAAGAAGTAGAAACGATCAAGTAGCTCTTGATTTTAGACTCTTTGTTTTAGAAGCAAATTTAGATCTAGCTAAACTACTTTTAAATCTTATTAAAACTATAAATAGTATCGCTAAAGAACATAAATCTACCCTAATGCCAGGCTTTACGCATCTCCAACACGCTCAACCCGTTAGTCTAGCATATCATTTACTAGCCTATGCATTTATGTTTAGTAGGGATTATGATAGGCTTATTAGTAGCCACAAACGCAACAATCTAAGCCCACTTGGATCATGTGCAATGGCTGGAACACCACACCCAATTGACCGCGAGATGGTTGCTAATGAATTAGGCTTTAATGGTATTACGCCAAATGCGATGGATAGTGTAAGTGATAGAGATTTTGCATTAGAGTTATTATTTAATCTTAGCGTAGTATTTACCCACACCTCTAGATTGTGCGAAGAATTAATCTTATGGAGTAGCAGTGAGTTTGGATATATTACAATTAGTGATAAATTTAGCACTGGTTCAAGCATAATGCCACAGAAAAAAAACCCAGATGTGGCTGAGTTAATTAGAGGTAAGACTGGTAGAATTTATGGTAATTTAATATCTTTACTAACTACTATGAAATCTCTACCACTAGCTTATAATAAAGATATGCAAGAGGATAAAGAGTGTGTATTTGATAGCGTAAAAAATGCCAAGAACTCACTAATTATACTAAATGCGATGATAGAAGAAGTTAAATTTAATAAAGAAAATATGTTAAAAGCAACTAAAATTGGACACCTAAGCGCTACTGATTTAGCTGATTATTTGGTCAAGAAAAAGTTTATTCCATTCCGTCAAGCACACTTTATAACTGGTAAATGTGTTGCCCTAGCTGAAAGTCTTGGCAAAGATTTAAGTGAGTTAAGTCTAAATGAGTTACAAAGTATAGAGCCTAATATTAGTACCGATGTTTTAGAACTTTTAACGCTAGAAAGTTCTAAAGAGGCTAGAAAAAGCCTTGGAGGAACAAGTGATTATAGTGTAGATATCCAGCTTGAGCTAATTGATAAATTTATAAAATCACAAGAAATATAACAACTTTGCTACGCCCTATTTTGCTACAAAATATCTTTTTATCAAATTTTATCATCATGGGCGTAGCATAATAATCTTTTAATTTGAAATATTATGACGTTAAATTATAATTTCAACTGAAGCTTTTTATTAAAAATTTAATAATTTAAAATATAAACTTAAACCAAAAAATAAATATGGTAAAAAATTAGTTAAATTTTATCTAATTTTAATTAATTTTTTTCACAAAAATAATAAAAATTTGATATAATAAAGTTATTTTACTTTAAGGAGAGTTAATGAAAGCGTTAGCTATAGTTGCAATTAGTGCAAGTATGATGTGGGCAGCCATAAATATTAATACAGCCAGTAAAAATGAGCTAATGGAGCTTCCAGGTATTGGCGAAAGCAAGGCCGAAGCGATTATATCATACAGACAAAAAAGCAAATTTAATAGTATTGATGAGATTAAAAATGTCTCTGGAATAGGTGATAAAATTTACGAAAATATCAAAATAGATCTAATTACAAGTGGTGCAACTAATACAACAAATTTAAAAAGTCTAAACAAAGAAAATAAAAAACTAACTAAAAAAGACAACAACAAAGTCAACAAAGATAATAATTTAACAAAAAAATAGTTAAATTTGACATAGTTGTAGTGATTTTGACTACTTTTGTATCCAAATTTTAGCTAAAATAAAAAAATTAACAAATTTTAGCTAAAATTTGCTTTTATGCCTTGACAAATAGAAATATTTTTTGTATAATTCAACTTCATTTTTTAAGTGTCTTGTTAGCTCAGCCGGTAGAGCATCTCCCTTTTAAGGAGGTGGCCGTTGGTTCGAATCCAACACAGGACACCACTTTGGTCGCTTAGCTCAGTTGGTAGAGCGCCACCCTTACAAGGTGGATGTCATAAGTTCGAGTCTTATAGCGACCACCATTTATTCTTAAATTTAGGTGCGGCGGTAGTTCAGCTGGTTAGAATATCGGCCTGTCACGCCGGAGGTCGCGGGTTCGAGCCCCGTCCGCCGCGCCATTCGTGTCTTGTTAGCTCAGCCGGTAGAGCATCTCCCTTTTAAGGAGGTGGCCGTTGGTTCGAATCCAACACAGGACACCACTTTTTATTAGACCCTTTCGTCTAGTCGGCTCAGGACATTGCATTCTCTGTGCAAAAACGCCAGTTCAAATCTTGCAAGGGTCGCCATTGCAAGGTCGCTTAGCTCAGTTGGTAGAGCGCCACCCTTACAAGGTGGATGTCATAAGTTCGAGTCTTATAGCGACCACCATTTATTCTTAAATTTAGGTGCGGCGGTAGTTCAGCTGGTTAGAATATCGGCCTGTCACGCCGGAGGTCGCGGGTTCGAGCCCCGTCCGCCGCGCCATCTTTTTCATTCAAAATTTAAAATGTCTTGGTTGTTTTAGTAAGTTATTCGTTATATAAATTTTAAATGATAATTTTTTTTACTCTAATCTATCAAATTAATCATTACTACAAAAAATATTATTGATTTAACAATTATAGTGATCTTTAATAAATATTAATTTACAAAATTTAAGCTCTATTCATTTAATCAGTATTTTATAGTATTAAATTTGCAATTACTGTTGATTTAAAAAGTAAATTAATATAAATTGCCATACTTATTACAGTTACTAATAATACTTATATAAAGCCTATTTTATAACAACTAAATTTGTTATAATATGCAATATTTTAAAATCTATTATATGAAATTTATAAAAAATCATTTTGATTTTCTGCATAAATGTCTAAAAATTGCACTCTCAAATTCCAATTTTATAAATGCTTAATACGCTTTTAGATATAATCTATCCCAATAATTTTCAAGGAAACTTATGAAGGAAGTGATACTAGTAGGCCGTCCAAATGTCGGCAAAAGCTCGCTTTTTAATCGTCTAGCAAAGCAAAGAATTGCCATAACTAGCGATGTTAGCGGCACTACCAGAGATACAAATAAAACTCAAATTCAAATCGATGATAAAAGCTGCATACTCATAGATAGCGGTGGAATAGATGATAGTAATGAGCTTTTTATCAATGTCAAAAACAATACTCTAAATGCTGCAAAATGTGCTGATATAATAATATTTATGGTAGATGGAAAGATGCTACCAGATGATGCAGATAAAAAATTATTTTATAGTTTATTAAAGCTAAATAAGCCAATAGCGCTAGTAATAAATAAAGTAGATAGCAAAAAAGATGAAGAGCGTAGTTGGGAATTTAATGAATTTGGTGCTAGCGTAGTATTTAATATCTCTGTAAGCCACGCTAGTGGGGTTGATGAGCTGTGCGAGTGGATTTACAAGCAGCTACCACAAGCAAATTTAAAATCCGATACTGATGATTTTGATGAGTTTTTAGAAGATTTTAATGAACAAGGCGAACTAGACCTTGATAATAAAGCCATAGATTATGAAAATAAAAACATCAAAGTCGGTATCGTAGGTCGTGTAAATGTAGGTAAATCAAGCCTATTAAACGCACTTGTCAATGATAATCGCTCCGTAGTTAGTAGTATTGCTGGCACAACAATTGATCCGGTAAATGAGAGCTTTGTATATAATGATAGAGTTTTTGAGTTTGTCGATACTGCTGGCATTAGAAAGCGCGGAAAGATAGAAGGTATAGAAAAATACGCTCTAAATCGCACTCAAAAGATTTTAGAAGTAGCAGATATAGCGCTATTAGTTTTAGATGCTAGTGAGCCATTTACTGAGCTTGATGAGAGAATAGCTGGATTAGTTGGCAAATTTGAGCTTGGCGTAATCATTGTACTAAATAAATGGGATAAGGATCATGGTGAGTTTGATAAGGTAGCCTTTGAGATTAGAGATAGATTTAAATTCCTAGCTTACGCTCCAATTATAAGCGTTTCAGCCCTTGGTGGCAAAAGAATCCACAAGCTCTACCCTTTAATCCAAGAGATATATCAAAACTACACACAAAGGATTAAAACCTCTGAACTAAACGCATTAATAGAAGAGGCTGTGCGAACTCACCCAATTCCTAGAGATCATGGTAAGATTGTCAAGATTTTTTATGCGGCTCAATTTGGGTTTGCGCCTCCTAAAATTGCATTGGTAATGAATAAACCAAGATCTTTACACTTTAGTTATAAGCGATACTTGTTAAATAAGCTTAGAGAGAGATTTAATCTAAATGGGACTCCAGTAGTTCTAATACCAAAAAATAAGGGTAAAAGTGAGACAGACATATAAAAATATAATATTAATAGGATTTATGGGTGTTGGCAAAGGTAGCGTAGCTAGAGTTTTAGCACGCAAAATGGGAGTTTTTGCTATTGATGGAGATGATTTAATAGAGAGCTTTGCTAATAAAAAAATTAAAAAAATTTTTGAAGAAGATGGTGAGGCTGAGTTTAGAAAGATAGAGAAAAATTTAGCTAAATTTCTAGAAAAATCGGTAAATGGAGTAGTAATTTCTACTGGTGGTGGATTTTATAAGGTTAAAAATTTAAACAAAATAGGCACGGTAATCTACCTAAAATCAAGTTTTGATAAGATAATGGAGCGTATTTTAAATGCTCCAAATGCAGATAAAAAACTAGCCAAAAGACCACTTCTAAGCGACTTAAATAGAGCCAAAGCCTTGCATAAAGAGCGAGATGAAGCATATGCTAAAAAAGCTGATCTTATCATAAATGTAGAGGATAAAACTCCACAGCAAGTAGCTGCTAAAATCATTAAACTACTAAATCGCAAACATCTAAAAGGATAAAATTTGAGAACTCTAACAGGACTTCAGCCCTCTGGCAAACTTCATCTAGGCAACTACTTTGCTAGCATTAAACCTATGATTGAAAAACAAAATAATAGCGATGATGAGATGTTTATATTTGTAGCTAATTACCACGCAATGACATCTCTAAGCGATGCAAAAAGCCTAAAAGCCAATACATTAGAAGCTGCGGCTGCCTTTTTATCTTTAGGGATAGATCCGCAGCGTTCTACATTTTGGGTGCAAAGTGATATCAAAGATGTATTAGAACTTTACTGGATACTATCTCAGCTTACTCCAATGGGATTATTAGAGAGAGCACACGCATATAAAGATAAGGTTGCCAAAGGATTAGAGGCTCATCACGGGCTGTTTAGTTATCCAGTATTAATGGCTGCTGATATATTATTATTTAATGCTCAAAAAGTTCCAGTAGGCAAAGATCAAATTCAGCATGTAGAGATAGCTAGAGATTTAGCACTTAAATTCAATAATGCTTATGGGGAAATTTTTACTCTACCTGAAGCACAAGTTGCTCAAAATGTAGCTACCGTACCAGGTACAGATGGAGCTAAAATGAGTAAAAGCTATAAAAATACAATTGATATATTCAGCGACGCTAAAACACTAAAAAAGCAGTGTAGCTCAATTGTAACTGATAGTACTCCTTTAGAAGAGCCAAAAGATTGGCAAAACTGCAATATTTACGCAATTGCCAAACTATTTTTAAATGAACAAGAACAAGCAAATTTACAAGATAGATATAGTAAAGGCGGTGAAGGTTATGGCCATTTTAAAATGTATTTAAATGAGCTTACATGGAACTATTTCGCACCTGCTAGAGAGAAATTTCAATACTATATGAATAATCAAAATGAGATTATAGATATACTACATCACGGTGCTAAAAAGGCCAAAAAAACCTCTGATGAGATTATGGCAAAAGTAAGAGATGCTGTAGGAATTTATTAAGGAAAAAAGATGATAAATTTAAGATTAATCGAGACAAATTATGATGAATTAAATGCCAAATTAAAAGCCAAAAAAGTAGATGATGGGGTGCTAGCTAAGCTTTTAGAAGCTTACAATAACCTTAAATCCAAAAGGCTTGAGCTTGAAAATATCCAAGCCATACAAAATGCAAAGAGTAAAGAACTTGGCATAAAAGCTAAAAATAAAGAAGATGTAAGCGAGCTAAAAGCTCAGCTAGAGATCAATAAAAAAGAGCTTCAAACTCTATCAAATATAGTCAATGAGCTAGAATTAAATTTAGAAAAAATTGCCAAAAGTGTGCCAAATATCATTGATGATGATGTCCCATTAGGCAAGGATGAAGATGATAATGTCTGTATTTTAAGCGTTTTGAGTCCTAGGGAATTTGACTTTAAGCCAAAAGAGCATCATGAATTAGGTGAAGCGCTTGGTTGGCTAGATTTTGCTACTGGGGCTAAGATATCAGGGAGTAGATTTACAGTTCTTAGGGGTGATGGGGCTAGGCTATCAAGAGCGCTTGTAAATTTTATGATTGATTTTAATATGAGCCGTGGATTTGAGCTTGTTAATGTGCCATTTTTGGTTAATTCTAACACACTATATGGTACTGGACAGTTACCTAAATTTGCTGATGATTTATATAAAGTAGATGGAGAAGATCTCTATTTAATCCCTACTAGCGAAGTGCCTGTAACTAATATCTATAATGATGAGATTATTCCTGCTGAAAAATTGCCTATTAAGATGACTTGCTACTCATCTTGCTTTAGACAAGAGGCCGGAAGTGCGGGTCGTGATACTAGGGGGATGATAAGACAGCATCAATTTGAAAAAGTAGAGCTAGTAGCAATCACCAAAGCTGATAGTAGCGAAGCTATGCTAGATGAGATGGTAAGTTGTGCTAGTGATATGCTAAGTGCTCTTGGTTTACCGCACCGCCATATGATGTTGTGTAGTGGGGATTTGGGTTTTAGTGCGGCTAAGACAATTGATTTAGAGGTTTGGCTACCAGGTCAGGGCAAATATAGAGAGATTAGCTCTATTTCAAATACTCGTGATTTTCAAGCTAGACGAGCCAAAATCAGATACAAAGATGATAAGAAAAATATCTTAGCACATACGCTAAATGGCTCTAGCCTAGCAGTTGGTAGGACGCTAATTGCTATAATGGAGAATTATCAAAATAGCGATGGTAGCATAACAATTCCAGAAGTGCTCAAAAAATATTTCTAATAGGAATTTAAATGGCAGATGAGTTAAAAGAACAACAAGAAGTAGTAATCCAAGAAAAAGACCCAAATGAAGATATAATTCCAATAGAGTCTTCTGATGAGAGAGCCAAGGAGCAAAAGCAAGAGACAAAGGAGGAGACACCTCAAGAGTCTGAGGGGGCTAAATCTAAATTCAAACTAACCAAAAAGCTTTTAATGCTAATTGGCGCTAGCATTTTAATTTTTATTCTACTCATTACTGCTTTAATTGCGGCATTTTCTGGCTCAGATGAACCAGAATCGCAAGTTATAGAGTTAGAAGAGCCAAAACTTATCACACCGCCAACCATAACTCAAAAATTCCAAAGCTCAAAAATAGATAGTATGTTAATTAAAGCTAACAAACTCTACGAGAGCGGGAACAAAGCCGAAGCTCTAAAAATATATGAAAATATTGCTGTTTATAACGAATCTCTATCAAACTACAACTTAGGCGTATCAAAGATGAATCAAGGGCTATTTAAAGATGCGATTAATTCATTTAAAGATGCTATTGCTAATAATGAAAATATAGCCGTAAGTGCTATAAATGTAGCCGTTTGCGCACTAGAAATTAATGATGAAAGGCTTTTTGAATACTATATTGATTTAGCTAATGCCTTTATAAATAGAGATAGTGATGTCAATTTATATGAGTTTTATAATGCCCTTGTAAACTACTATAGAGGCTACTATATAGAAGCTTTACATGCTTTAGATTTATCAAATTCAAAATACTATACCAGTCAAAAAGAGTATCTTAGATCAAAAATTCTAAGCTACCTACACGAAGATCAAGAGGCTATTCAAGCTATTAAAGCAGTTGAAGATTATGATATTAGCCTGCCTCTTGGACTTCTTCATGCACGACTTGGAGAGTATAAAGAGGCTAAAAAGTATCTAAATAAAGCGCTAGTTGATGAAAAAAATGCTCCATCAACATATCTAGCCATATCTCTAATTGATTTAAAAACAGGAGAATTTGGCTCAGCAGCTAAAACTTTAAAAATGTTAAATGATTTTAACTCCACTTTTGTACGTGATACATATCCTATTAAGACAGTTTTAAATCCAGAGCTTTTTGATATAAATTTAGCCCAAAATAACTATGATTTAACTAAATTTTTTGACCAAAATAGCCTTTATCAAATTCTATTTTATTTCACTCCATACAAGGCCTTTAATCCTAAGCAAACAATCGAATATATAAGAAAAGGTGGCTTGAGCCTATTTGTTGATGAAAGTAGTATAGCTGATGAGTATCTAGAGACTAGTGGTATAGTATCTAAAGCTAATGTAATGCTATCTCAAGCGATTTTTAAAGCACTAAATAATAAACTAAGAGAAGCTAATAGCGACTTTTTAGAGATTACAAAACTATATCCAAACCACTCAATTGTTCAGTTTAATCTAGCTCTTACATTTGCTCAGTTAGGCGATTTTGCCCAAGCATATAAGCACTTTGTAACTAGCTATCACCTAGACCCATCTAACTACATAGCTGGCGCATACGCTATAATGGCTGCTAAAATGATAGGTAGAGATGCTAAGCGCCTTACAAAAGAAGTAATGGATACAATGGATACAGATACAAATCTAGACCAAGATAATATCTATAAAGCAATGATTCAGCTAACCCAAGGAAATCAAGGCGCACTAAATGATTGGCTAGATAAAAACTATAATGAAAGCGTGTTAAATATCGTATTTAACATTATATGTGCCTATATTACAGATAGAAATGATATTGTAATCTTAGCTACTGATAAGCTAAACCAAAAGCTACCAAACGATGTACTAACTAATATAATCTACTCAGTTACTCGTTTTGATGTAAAAAATATCAAAAACTACGCTAAAGATATCCAAGTTAAATTCCTAACAACCAAACTAGATAAAGGTACTCTCTATGGCGGTGCAACCATTATCAAAACTGAATATATTAAACTTTTACAAATCGCAGGATTGCTAAATATAGAGCGTGAAAGTATTATTAAAGACTTAAAAATCTCATCTGATAATACTAAGGATATTTTACACACATTAGCATATTTAAGCCTATTTACAGGACACTATGAAGAGGCCTATACTATCTATAATGAGCTAGTAAATACTGAAAAAGAAGAGGATGCAAACACGCTATTTTTAGCCAGCGTTGCAAGTATTGGGGCAAATCATCCTGATAGTGCCATAGCTTATCTTGAACTTGCTAAACTTACTAACCCAACCTATAGCGAGGCTAGGCTAGCACTTGGATTTTTATATCAAGAAGTTGGAAATATTGACGCAGCCATCACACAGTATAGTGGATTAGGTGATAGCAAATATCACAGCCAATTTTTCACCTTTAGGCTAGAGTAGTTATCTAATCTGGCCTTGACCTCTAATAATATATTTGTAAGTCGTTAGTTCATCTACGCCTACAGGACCACGAGCATGCATTTTGCAAGTGCTAATACCAACCTCTGCACCAAAGCCAAACTCTCCCCCATCGCTAAATCTAGTTGAAGCATTTGCATAGACACACGCACTATCAACACGGCTTAAAAATTCCTCACAAGCAGCATAATCATCGCTTATAATCGCTTCACTATGTCCGCTACTATATTCATCAATATGATCTAGCGCCTCATACAAACTACCTACAATTTTTAAATTCAGCTCAAAATCTAAATACTCATTATAATAGCTTTTGTCTGTAGCTTCAAAGCAATTTATTATATTAACACTCTTTTGACAGCCGTGAATTTTTACACTAAATTTATCAAGTCTGGCTTTTAATAGTGGCAAGAAATCAGCAGCAATACTCTCATCAACTAGCACACACTCAGCAGCATTGCAAACACCTGGACGAGAGCATTTGGCATTTACGCAGATATCTAATGCTTTTTGAATATTTGCAGCCTTATGAACATAGATATGACAGACTCCCTTATCATGCTTTAATACAGGTATAGAGGAGTTAGCACTTACAAATTTTACCAGCCCCTCCCCTCCTCTAGGAACTACTAAATCTATATATCTATCCATTCTAATAAACTCTAGCACCTCATCTCTGCTAATATCAAAATACTCTATACAGCCACCATACTCACCTAGGCTATTTTTGATTATACTTGCAAGGGCTAAATTTGAGTTTATAGCCTCTTTGCCACCCTTTAATGCACAGCCATTAGCACTTTTAATAGCAAGAGCAGCTACTTCAGCTGTGACATTTGGTCTAGATTCGTATATCATAGCAATCACGCCAAGTGGAACGCTAATCTTTTCTATCTTTAATCCACTTTTAGCACTCCAGCCATCGTGAATTTTACCAATTGGATCTTTTAACATTGCTATATCTCTAATCCCATCTGCAAGAGACTTTATACGCACTTCATCTAGCTTTAATCTATCTTGCAAAGCTGGACTTAAATCCTTAGCATTTTGTAAATCTATTGCGTTAGCTTCCATAATTTTAGCTATATTATTTTCTATTACATCAGCTATTTTTTGTATTAAATTTGCTCTTTGGTTTTGATTTAAAATTTGTAATTTTTTAGTAGCTTTTTTTAACTCTTTTAGTCTATTTTCCATATTTTACTCGCTTAATTTTTAGCTATTATATTAGCAAGTTTTTATTAAATTTACCCTTTTATGCGTTCTAAAAATTTTTGTAAATTACCGCTTTGACCTATGCGATATAAAGCAAAATCATATTTAATTGGATCATTTGGATCAAATAGAGTTAAATTATCAGTAATCTGCTTAGCTGCTTTATAATCATAGCTTTTGCGGCTACATAGGCCAATTGCTTGAGCTACTTTGTGAGTGTGTGTATCAAGCGGTAAGATTAAATTTGATTTATTAATATTTTTAAATAATCCAAGATCAATATCACTATCTCTTACCATCCATCTAAGCCACATATTATAGCGTTTATATGGGCTTTTAGGTTCAGTTTTAAACTCTTTACCAAAGAAAAACTCATACCCACTTGAGCGGTACTCATTAAGCCTATAAATTTCATTAATAAGCATATTTATACCATAAATAATAGCACTATCTTGAGAACCTTTTTGTATTATATTTTCTAAATCTAACTCCCTTTTAGCTCTTGCCATCGTTACAAAAATTTGCGCCACATCTAAGCTATTTTGAAATCTATAGATATATTTTTTCTCCAAAGTAATATCTAAAATATCCTTATCGCTTAAGCTTAAAATATTAAAATCCAATCCACTTAAAAACTTCACAATTGCCCTAGCATTACCATAAGCAAAAAGCGCACAAATAAGCGTTATTACTGGATCGGTTTTAAATTTAGTAGCGATTTGAAGTGGATCAGCAGCACTATAAAGGCCATTTGTAGTATTTGCCCTAGAGAGTTCATCATCTAGGGCGAGTTTTAGTCTATTCATTATTGTTTTGTAGATAGGAGCGTATTTAACATCTGATCGACTGTAGTTATGATCTTTGCTGCTGCGCCATAGCTACTTTGAAAACGAATTAAATTTGATAACTCTTCATCAATATTTACCCCGCTAATGCTTTGATGCTCAGCATATACACTAGCATATAGAGATTGATTAGTTGAGTTTAGTGCAATTACTGATTCAGTTCTACCAGCGATATCTGATGTTAAGTAACGATAATATCCGCTGATTGTTTCATTTTTTATACTACCATCTTTATTGATAAAATCTACTTGTTTAGTTTGTAGCAATACCATCTCATTTGCCATAGTATTATCGCCATCTATTGGAGCTTTGCTACCTTGTATTTTAGAACTATCAGCTCTTAGACTTTGTTCAACTTGCATATTTGATGCTTTAGTTCCTTCAAAGAACTGACTCATACCAAAAACACCAGCAAAATTTGTCCCATTATCTTCAATTGAGATTGTATATTCACCCTCAGCACCTTTTGGAATAAAGCCTAGTTTTCCCATTCCTATTTTTGGGTCAAATGTATAAATCGCCTCAAAATAATCATCTAAATCATCATTTGTATTATTATTGCCATTACCATCGACATTTGAATTAAACTGCGAAACGATTGATGTTCCTTGTGTTGTATCATTCATAGTAGTTGATGCATCGATATTTATAGATTTTCTAGCGACCTCTTTGCCTGAAGCATTATAGACAACTACATCAAAGCTCCCACTTTGTATATATGAGCTATAGTTTTGTAGCGTCATATCCTTATCCATATCTTTTAAATCTATACTATGCATCTTATCTTGAGCTGATAACGCATAGATATTATTAGTATGAACAATCATAGTTTGAGCAAATGTATCAAGGTTATTTCTAAAATCAGTAATAGTTCCATCCATAAATTCACCATGCTCATCTACATTTCTACCACGCAAATCAAGCATAGCACCTAGTTTGCCATTAGTGATTTTATTACTCATTTCTACTCTAGTTTCATCATTTAACTCATAGTATATAGTAGCAAATCCATCTTTAGAAGCTTGCGTATCTAGCTTTAATGGGTGAAAATTTACCCCTTCAACAAGCGTTATACCATCAATTGCTAGAGTATAATCTTTGCCTTGGTCAGTCATTGCACCACCATATCTACTATCAGACATAATATCATTTTTAAATGTTGAGATATTAACTAAATTTGCCATTGTAGATTCTAGCTGGTCTCTTTTATCTCTTAGATCATTAGCATTAACTGAGCCACTTTTACCCTCAACTGATTGAATTTGCCTATTTATATCTGCTATTTGCTGACCTAAGCGATTTATCTCCTCTACTGCTATTACGATATCATCATTTATACTTTTATGTATAGTCTGTAGCTGAAGCGCAGTATCATTTACTCTATGAGTTAGCGTATTTGTAATATTTAGCAAATTTTCTTTTTGACTAGATTCATATGAGTGAGAAGCAAAATTATTCCACGCTTGATAGTAGTTTTGGATATCATTTAGCAACCCTGTATCTTGCAAATCTGGAAATCTTTGAGTAATCTCTTTTAAAATATCCTCTTTATAAGATGTACACTCTTTATTTGATGATGCAGTTTTTAGTTTAGTAAAGGTAAATTCATCATGAATCCTTACAATCGTATCAACTCTAGTTCCAAGCCCAATATCGCCAGGAGTTGCATGAAGCGGATTAGCAGCTGATTGAACCACCCTTTGGCGAGTATAGTAATCACTATTTACATTGGTGATATTTTGCCCTGTTACTTGAATTTGAATTTGAGCTGCATTTAGACCGCTCACGCCTGTGTATAAAGAATCAAAAATTCCCATATCAAATCCTTAATTTTAGTAGTTTTTCAGCATCTGCTAGGCTAGATTTTGTCCCATCTCCATATGAGCTTGGATTTTGTGCGCCTAGCATTGTCTTTAGTAGTGAGTCATAGAATTCTTTGACCACAACTACTGATTTAGCATACTCTTTATTAAATTTTTGGAGAGTTTCTAATGAGTCTCTTAATTGAGCTAATCTATCTTTTATCTCATCAGATAATATACTAGCTAAATCTGTACCAGCATTAGCTTGAGCTAGTTTGACTAATTCATTATCAAGCTGAGATTTAGTTTTTTCAAATTTTCGGACTAATTCGGTTTTTTTCTTGCTGTGGTCATCTACATGTGAGTGGTCAGCTTTTTGAATATTTTCTATATCTTGCTTAGTGATTGCTATTAATTCACCAAGCTCCGATATAGCCTCGTCTAGATAGTGTTTTACCATATTTTGCTCCTTTGATTACTCAAAGAAGCAGTTAAATTTAGATCAAAGAGTCTGCGATTTTTTTAGAAAGGACGTCTATATCTACTTTATACTCGCCTTTTTGTATCATCGCAGTTAGCTCTTTTATCTTAGAGTTACCACTACTTTGAGTTTGTGTTAATTGTTCGTTTTTTTTCTCTTCGTTTTTTGGTGTTACAATGCTATTATAAATAGCACCTGCTTTTATAGAACCTATCATCGTAAATCCTTTTTAGCTAATTATTTTATTTAAGCTAAATCGGAAAAATTCAACTTTTATTTAGGCTCTCTCTTTTAAAAAATTATATAACAACTCAGAAAATCCAAATCCACCACTTAGCGCCTTACTCATTGCATCATTATACATAGAGTTATAAATCTTATCGCCTGGATCTTCTGGAAATAGCGGATTTTCATTTTTTAATGCAATATCTAAAACCTCCTTAACCAAAAATGCCTCAAAAGCATCAGTTTGCTCTCTAAGCGCTACATCATCAACAGGTTTTGTATTGCCTATATTTTGCGTACTTGCAGCATTATACGCACTAAGTGCTGCGCTAGTATCTACTCTCATCATATCACCTCCACGCCAGCTTGGATCGCTCCAGCTCGTTTTAAATTCTCAATAATTGCTATAATCTCTTTTGGTGTTGCACCTAGCTTATTTAAAGCCCTTGTGATATTAGCTACTGTGACATTTCCTTGATTCATTTTAATTGTGTTTGTATTAGTATTAATCGCTACATTACCGATATCTACATCACCAGCAGCAGGTGCAGCCGGATCAAATCCGCTTCCATCAATCTGAATTGTAATAGCGCCATGAGAGATTATAACAGGCTCAACCTTGATATTTATGCCGCTTATTACCGTACCTGTACGCTCATCGATTATAATCTTCTCTTCAGCCTTATAGTTCATATCAGTCTCTAGCACACTAGCTAAAAACTCCACCATACTAATACCAGATGGCTTAGTTAAAGTAATGGTTCTAGGATCAAGCGCCATTGCCGAACCAGCACCAAATTTAGATATGATAGTATTTTGCATATCTATTGCAGTTTGAAAGCTTGAATTTTTTAGACTTAAATTTGCATTTGGTTTATTATAGATATCATATACTACCTCTTTTTCAACCAAAGCACCATCCATTATAGTTGCAACCGTTGGATGATTTCCGCCTTTTGCAGTTGAGCCACCAAGCGTTAAAGCGCCTTGAGCTAGAGCGTAAATATCACCATCAACACCCTTAAGTGCTGTAAGCAAAAGCGTTCCGCCAATTAAATTTTTAGCATCACCAATGGAACTAACTGTAACATCTAGATTATCACCTTGACGAGCAAAAGGAGGAAGCTTTGCTGTAACCATAACAGCAGCTGTATTTTTAGATTTGATATCATTTGGATCGACTTTGACATTGACCGTTTGAAGCATATTTGATAGCGATTGAATGGTAAATTCACTACTACTACCATCGCCTGTGCCATTTAAACCAACAACCAATCCATAACCGATTAGTTGGTTATCACGAACACCTACAACACTAGCTAACTCTTTAATCATAGCAGCCTGTGCACTAAGTGCCATAAATAATGCTAGAAGTAATATTTTAATCGCTTTCATACAAGTCCTTTATTTGTAAATTCAAATAATTTCTTGTATGTAAAGCAATTTTTATTCCAAATTTAATAAGGTTGATTATCTTATATAAAAATTTATTTTAATGTTCTTTTAGCGTGGCAACAAAGTCGCCACTAAAGAACCCGAGCAACATAAAGGCACAGCGATACTAACTATCGCTGGCTTTGTTGCGAGAATAAAGGCTTTAGCCCCACCAATTTATGTAAAAGTTCAAAGTATTACTTAGGATTTACAGTATCTTTATACATCGCTTTGCCACCAGCAATCTCTTTGATTACTATTGAGCGTTCTGCGTTGCCTTTTTTATCTATATTGATTATACCTGATACGCCTTCAAAGTTTTTGCTATTTTTGATCTCTTTATTTACGCACTCTCTATCAGCCCCATCAGCACATCTATTCATCGCATCTATCATTAAATAGTATGAGTCAGCACCAAGTGCTGTAAATCCAGGGACATTGTTATCTCCATTTTCTTTTGCATATGCTTCTACAAAGGCTTTTGATTTAGCTGTTGGTGGGTTTGAGCTATCAAATGCATCTGTATATAGATATCCATTTGATGCATCGCTAGCAAGCTCGATAAATGTGTCATTTGATACACCATCACCACTAGCAAATTGCGATTTTACCCCTATTTGTCTAGCTTGGCGTACTAGTAGCGCAGCTTCTGGATGATAAAATGGCATATATACTAAATCAGGATTTAAACTATTTATTTGTGATACTATCGCTTTAAAATCCTTATCACCACTACTAATTTTTAACTCTTTTAGTAGCTTGCCACCTTGTTTTTCAAACTCTTTTTTAAAGGCTCTTGCTAGACCGATTGAATATGATGTAGATTGATCTACTACTAACACAGCTGTTTTCATATTTTGACTTACTGCCCATGAAGCAAAACTAGTCCCTTGGAATGAATCCATAAATGTAACTCTAGCACCGTATTTAGCACGATCTAGTAGCTTATCAGCTGTGGCGGCTGGAGCTATCATAGGCACCTTTTTTTCATCTGCGATTTGTAATACTTGTTGAGTGTTACCAGTAACCATTGCACCGATTAGACCGCTTACTTTATCTTCGCTTACTAGTCTTGTAGTAGCTGTAGCTGTCTCTACTTTATCGCCTTTATTATCTACTAAGACTAGAGTGATAGTATCTCCATTTTTTAGTGTTGGTTCTAATTTATTAGCTAGTTTAATACCAGCCCATGCTGTTTGACCATATGCTGCTACAGCACCAGTAATAGGTAAAACTACACCGATTTTAATCTCTTTAGCAGCAGCTGAGCTAATAGCCACCGCAGCAGCCAAAGCAATTAATGAAAGCTTTTTCATTTGTATCCTTTATATATTTTACTACAAAATTTCGATTGATAAAGCAAGATTTTATCTAAATTTGACTTTAATAAATTTGAATTTATGATTATGTTTATCTGCATCTTCAAAAGATGCTAGTTTTGCATTTTAACTATCAAATCTATATCTTGCATAATCCGATACATCTATATTTTTAATAGCTTCTTCAAGTGATGTAGCGTTTGCTACACTTGTTAAAGCACCTGCAGCTACAATAGCAGCTAAGCTTAGTTTAACTAATTTTATTACCTTTGTATTAATTTACTCTAAATAGCTACCTTGAGTAGTTGGGGTAGTTTTGATATCATCATTTTCATCCTCATCTACGGCAAAGGCATTATCACCTTTTAAATATGCTATTATATGGCCTAAATCTTTTAGACTCATCCTAATTGCAATAGGTCTCATTATATACTTTAATCTACCACCATACTGAGCATCACCTCTATATCCAGCCATTGAGTCAGCTATATCATCTCCGCTCATATCGCTTAATCTTTCTGAAACTGACATAGCCCTTTTAGTGCCTTTTTCGCCGTGGCAGGATTTGCAGTTTTTCTCATATAGCTCTTTACCTTTATCACTGTTATAATTAGCATTTTTATTTATACCGATATTTATAAATCTATCATCTTCATCATCATCAAATTTAGATGATTGCTTATTGCTATTTTCATATACTTTTACGCTTAGATTATTATCTTTGGCGTGTTTTTCTACTAGGGCTTTTAACTCCTTGCCAAACTCTCCATCAGCTTCTATTATATAGCTATCATTTGCAGCTATTAGGTTTGAGGCTATTAGTAATGGTATCGCCCATTTTGTTATTTTCATTTTTTTCCTTTTGTTTTAATATGCTATTATCAATTTACTATTACTACAATTATAAGACATTGCAAAATTTTAATTAGCAACTATAAGGTATGATTTTATCTAAATTTGACTTTAAGAAATTTGAATTTGTGATTGAACTTAATGGATAAAAAGTATAAAAAAGGGAGCCTAGATAGCTAGGCTCCCCAAGAGATTTAAACCCTAATTATATTAGAAGTTATATCTAGCTTCAAATCTTAGGTGTTTAGCATCAGCTTCATTGTTGTCTCTATCAATGTATGAATACCAAGTTTTGAAGTTAAGTTTTTTGCTGTATTTATAATCTACTCTAGCTACTGCTTCGTATGCATCTACATAATTACCTCTTTCCTCAGCTCTAGAACCTACATAGTCAGCACCTACTCTTACTTTATCAGCAAATGTATAGCCAGCAGTTACGAAGTAGATACTTTGATCAGCACCGATCAATGTATAGTCTAGTAGATCCTCACCAGCTGTGATGAAGGCACCTTGGTCTTCAAGTGAGATTAGAGAAGCACCACTGCCTTGAGTATTGATATTTACATATCCTACGCTACCATCAAAGCCAAATGCTTTAGCACCAGCTTTAACAGCTAAGAATTGAGCATCATCTAGTTCTACTACAGCGCCTGGTGTCAATGATGGTGTCAAACCTGGTACAGCTTGTGAAGTTCTAACATTATTACTCCATACGCTTGAGCCAGCATATTGAGCTTGTAGGCTTAGGTCAGCGCCACCTAGGTTAGCTCCTAGTGTTACATCAAGAGCGTATAGTTGAGCTACGCTATCTAGAGCTGCATACCATGCTTGGAAGCTTACTGGATCATATGAGCCGATAGCAGCTACACCATATAGGTTTCTATCATATACATGCTCATTAGAGCCATTTGAACCGATAAATAAATTTCTTGTACCCATATCACCATCATTGCCTTGTAGGTTATCAAATGCTATAGCAGCTAGAGTCAGACCGCTGATATCGCTATTAAGAACTTTGATACCAGTACCTACCATATCATCAGTGAAGAATGTACCTAGGACTTGGCGACCAGCTTGGACAGTTGTGTTACCCGCTGTATATCCTAGGTAGAATTGGCGAACATTGAATGTTTGACCATATTCACCAAAGCCATTATCATTAACGCCTACATTGGTTTGAGCGCCAGCTCTCTCACCAGACACATCAACGCTATCATATCTAAATCCGATAACACCAAAGAAGTTATCATCTAGTGCAGCTTTGAAATCTATATCAGATGTAAATCTGTGAGCGTTTGCAGTATTTTGTCCTGCAACAGTTGTAGTGTTTCTGCTATCAAATCTATATCTTGCATAACCTGATACATCTACATTTTTAATAGCTTCTTCAAGTGATGCAGCACTCGCTACGCTTGTTAAAGCACCTGCAGCTACGATTGCAGCTAAGCTTAGTTTAAATAATTTCATTTTATCTCCTTATTAAAATATTGGATTGAGAATTGTAATGATTTTTTACTTAATGTTTACTGAATTTTTGCCAAATTATTACCGACTATTTACCAAATTTTACTCTTTTATAGCGATTTAAGCAGTAAGTAGGCTGATTATAAAATATGGGTGTTAGCATATCCCCATAACGCAATTATACTATATACAATCAATCTACTAATTTTTAAACTTTTCTACTAATTGCCTTTTTAAAAATCGCTCCATAAGGGCTAAATTTATCTATTTTATCGCAGGTTTGTTCTAAACTCTCATCATCTTTTAAAGAATTTAAAATCAACTCCATAATCATAACTGCATCTTTTGGATCGATATGAGTGGGGCATTTTTTAGCGTGTGTGTAGTGAGTGTGTATTTTAGTAACAAGATCGCTATTTTTAATCTCAACAATTGCAGTCTCAAGAGGAAGTTTTAAAAACATTCGTTTTTCTTTAGGATTTACCGATAGATAAAACATATCAAGGCCATAAATTTTCTTATCATATGAATCAAAAAAATATATAGATTTATTAAGATTGTCACGAAAAGTAACAATCATCAACTCTAGAATTTGAATTTTCTGCTCTTTTGTATAGAAATTTCCAATATTTGCAAAGCAAAATTCCAACAAAGACTTAATACTATACCACTCAGCCGCCCCAAAACTATATGCACGCATTTTTAGGCCACGCTTTTTGCGATATTGTGCAGCTTCATCGCTATCAAAATCTTTATAAACGCTACTAGTTACAAAATCTCTATATGCTGGATTTGGAAATGTAGGGTGTAAAATCAGCGAGCCTTCATTTTCATTTTCATAAATATACTTTAGTAAATTCTCATAACCATCATCAATAAGGCGTAAATCTCCATCATCAAGCCCATCAATATAGCGATAAAATTCGCTCTCATCGCACTCCCAAATATCTTTACTATAACGAAAATGGCTACAAATAAGCGACTTTACCTCATCGCTTGGGGATTTTTTATCGCTATTTTCTATCCATGAGAGTAAAGTTCGGCGATCTTTCCCTAAAATTGTTGCAAATTTACTCATTGATAACTTAGATTTTTCAAATATTATTATAAATCTCTCCATCGCATTTAGCATTTTAACCTCCATATTTATTAAATGTTACTAATCGTAACATACTAAAAAATTTAATCAAATTTTACGCAAATTTTATCTCAAAATTCTTGCTAAATTATGCAACATTTTAACTAAATTTTGTATAAATTTTATGCAATTTTCAAATTTTATGAGCATAAATTTACAAATTGTAACAAAATTTAACATTTTAATTTATTTTTTAAACCCTTATAATTGCACTAACAAAACAAGAAAGGATTACTATGAGTTCTAGCCCTTATCAAGAGTCTTATGATCTCTCCATTAATGAGCCAGAAAATTTTTGGGCATTAGCCGCTCAAAAAGTTCATTGGTATAATGAATGGGATAAAGTTTTAGATGATAGTGGGGATCACTATAAATGGTTTGTTGGCGGGTGTATGAATACATGCTATAACGCCCTAGATTTGCATATACACAATAACAGAGGGGATCAACTCGCTTTAATATATGATTCACCTGTTACTGATACTAAGAAGAAATATACATATAGACAACTTCGAGATAGAGTCGCCAAAGTCGCTGGAATCTTAACAAATAAAGGCGTTGTCAAAGGCGATAGAGTTGTGATATATATGCCGATGATGGCTGAAGCTGTAATTGCGATGCTAGCGTGTGCTAGGATAGGCGCTATCCATAGCGTGGTATTTGGTGGGTTTGCTGCTCATGAGCTTGCTACTAGAATCGAAGATGCTAAGCCTAGAGTTGTGATAAGTGCTAGTTGCGGTATCGAAGTAAGCAACATAATACCATATAAACCAATCTTAGATGAAGCCATCAAGCAATCATCGCATAAGCCTACAACTTGTCTGATTTGGCAAAGACCACAATATAGAGCAAATATGCTCCCATGGCGTGATATCGATTGGGAGAGCGAAGAAGAGAAAACCAAAGGCGTGGATTGTGTGCCGGTGCTAGCTACTGATCCGCTATATATTTTATACACTTCAGGCACCACAGGCTCACCAAAAGGAGTTATAAGATCAAATGGCGGTCATAGCGTAGCTATGAAGTGGTCAATGGATAATATCTATAATGCCAAACCTGGCGATGTATTCTTCGCTGCTAGTGATGTGGGTTGGGTTGTTGGCCACTCATATATAGTTTATGGGCCACTTATGAATGGTTGTACCACTATAGTATATGAGGGCAAACCAGTTCGCACGCCAAATCCAGCTGCGTTTTGGCGAATTGTAGATGAGTATAAGGTAAATGTATTGTTCTCAGCGCCTACTGCATTTCGTGCTATTAGGCGAGAAGATTCTAAGGGCGAGTTAATAAAAAATTATAATTTAGATAGCCTTAGAGCAATCTTCGTAGCCGGTGAGAGATGTGATAGTGATACACTAAAGTGGATAATGAAAGTTACCAAAAAGATAGTAGTAGATAACTGGTGGCAAACCGAAACCGGCTGGGCTATTGCCGCTAATCCATTAGGATTAGAAGAGATGCCTATAAAGCCAGGTAGCCCTACAAAGCCAATGCCGGGATTTAATCTAAAAGTCCTTGATGAAAATGGCAAAGAGTTAGGAGCTGGTAAAAAAGGAGCCTTATGCCTTAAATTACCACTTCCGCCGGCTTGTTTAATGGGAATTTGGGAAAATGATGAGAGATATAGAAAAGGATATTTAGATCACTTCAAAGGTTACTATCTCACAGGCGATACAGGCTATATAGATAAAGATGGTTATGTATATGTCTTAGGTAGGATGGATGGGATCATCAATGTAGCAGGTCATAGGCTATCTACTGGCGAGATGGAGGAGATCATATCTAAGCATCCTGATATCGCAGAGTGCGCCGTAATTGGTGTAAATGATGATTTAAAGGGTGAAGTTCCTATGGGATTTATAGTCTTAAAACAAGGAATTGAAAGAGATCATAGAGGAATAGTAGATGGAGCCATAGCTCTAATTCGCCAAGAGATCGGTGCGGTTGCTAGTTTTAAATTAGCTTGCGTGGTTAATGCCTTGCCAAAAACTAGAAGTGGCAAGATTTTGCGCAAAAACTTAAAAGAGTTAGCAGATGGCGTTGAATGTAAAATTCCAGCAACAATAGAAGATCCTAGCGTCTTAGATCATTGTAAAGAGGTGATTGCGACATTAGGTTACCCAATAATAAAGGAGAAAAAATGAGTATAAAAAGTCCAGGAAAAAGCTTTAGAGAAGCTGTAAATTCAAATAACCCACTTGCGGTATTAGGTGTTATAAATGCTTATAGCGCCCTTCAAGCTACAAAGCTTGGAGCAAAAGCTATATATCTATCAGGTAGTGGCGTAGCTAGTGCTAGCTATGGTCTGCCTGATCTTGGGATTGTAGGCCTTGAAGATGTCTTAATCGATGTAAGACGCATAACTTCAAGAGTAGATACTCCGCTTTTGGTGGATGTTGATACTGGATTTGGTGGTGCTTTTAATATAGCTAGGACAATAAAAGAGCTTATAAAAGCCGAAGCGGCCGCTTGCCATATAGAAGATCAAGTAGCTCAAAAGCGTTGTGGGCACAGACCAAATAAAGAGCTTGTAAGCATATCTGAAATGACAGATAGATTAAAAGCTGCCCTAGATGCTAGAACTGATGAGAATTTCGTAATCATGGCTAGAACAGACGCACACGCTATGGAGGGTCAGCAAAAAGCTCTAGAGAGAGCCTTAGCATATGAAGCTACTGGGGCTGATATGATATTTGCTGAGGCTGTCCATACCTTAGAAGAGTATAAAGAGTATACAAAGGCTCTTAAAGTGCCTGTTTTAGCTAATATAACTGAATTTGGCAAAACTCCATATTTTACCCAAAGTGAGCTAGCAAGTGTAGGTATAAAACTGGTGCTATATCCACTTTCAGCTAATAGAGCGATGAATAAAGCCGCCGTTGAAGTCTTTAATAGCATTATCAAAAACGGCCATCAAAAAGATGTCTTAGATATCATGCAAACTCGTGAAGAGCTATATCAAATGTTAGATTATTATGAATTTGAAAATAAATTAGACCAACTATTTGCAAAGGATAAAAAATGAGTATCAGCGAAGCATCAAAAAAACAAGGCGGATTAGCCGGAGTTATAGCTGGTGAGAGTGCGATATGTACTTGCGGGACTGGCAATGGGTTGAATTATTATGGTTATGCTATTGAAGATTTAGCAGAGCATTGTGAATTTGAAGAGGTTGCATATTTATTACAATATGCTAAACTTCCAAACGCAAATGAGTTAAAAGATTATAAGAGCAAAATTATAGCCTCTCGCCCTCTTAGCGTTGAGCTTAAAGCTATGCTAAAGCTCATACCAAAAGGCGTTCATCCGATGAATGTATGTCAAAGTGCGGTTGCTTTGCTTGGGACTTTAGAAGCTGAAAAAGATGATTTTAGCGATCAAGATGATAAGATTATCCGCCTTCTTGGAGTTCTTCCTAGCGTTATTTGCTTTTGGCATAACTATATAAATAGCGGTAAAGAGATAGATTTTGAGAGTAAAGAAGATACAATAGCTGGATATTTCTTAGAAAAATTACACCAAAAAACGCCACCGGCTGAATTTGTAAAAGCTATGCATTGCTCACTAATTTTATATGCTGAGCATGAATTTAACGCATCTACATTTACAGCTAGGATTTGTGCTTCTAC
This sequence comes from Campylobacter sp. P091, assembly GCF_002138935.1. Lineage (NCBI taxonomy): Bacteria > Pseudomonadati > Campylobacterota > Epsilonproteobacteria > Campylobacterales > Campylobacteraceae > Campylobacter > Campylobacter sp. P091. Next base: position 75,603 of record NZ_MJKZ01000001.1, on the reverse strand, counting down.
AAAAAGCGATATTTTTTCGGCCGTTGCTGGTGCTATAGGTGCTCTTCGTGGGCCACTTCATGGTGGGGCTAATGAGGCGGCGTTTGGGCTAATTTCTAGCTTTGATAATGTAGAAGATGCTATAAATGGAGTAAATCAAAAACTAGCTAATAAAGAGCTATTAATGGGATTTGGGCATAGGGTTTATGGAGTTGGCGGTGATCCTAGAAACGCCGTTATCAAAAAATGGTCAAAAGCCCTAAGCAATAATCACAAGCTATTTGCTATTAGTGAAGCCATTGAGGGTGTAATGAAAGAAAAACGCCCTAGTTTGCCACCAAATGCGGATTTTTATAGTGCGTCAGCATATCACTTTATGGGGATACCAACTGAGTATTTCACCCCTATATTTATAATGAGTAGAGTAAGTGGATGGTGCGCTCACATAAAAGAACAAAGAGCCAATAACAAGCTCATTCGCCCAAGTAGCAACTACATAGGGCCTGAGCCAATGAAATTTATACAAATACACCAAAGATAAGGAGAGAAAATGAGTAATATGGGAATATTAGAGGCTAAACGCCCTGAATTTGATGAGTTGCTAAGTAAAATCGCAAAGTATGCTGATAGCTTTGAGATTACTAGTGAGTTAGCGTATGAAACGGCTAAATATACTATGATTGATGCTTTGGGATGTGGGATTTTGGCCCTTAAATATCCAGCTTGCGCTAAACTGCTTGGACCAAGTGTTGAAGGGGCGGAATTTCGCCCATTAGGTAGCAAAATTCCAGGCACTTCATATCAACTTGAGCCGATTCGTGCGGCCTTTAATGTAGGAGCTATGGTAAGATGGCTAGACTATAATGATACTTGGCTAGCGGCTGAATGGGGACATCCAAGCGATAATCTAGGTGCTATTTGGGCGGTGGCTGATTATGTAAGTCGCAAAAATTTATCTCAAGGCAAAGCCCCATTAAAGGTCAAAAGCGTCTTAGAAGCTATGATAAAAGCACACGAAATTCAAGGTATCTTAGCACTTGAAAACTGCTTTAATAAAGTTGGACTAGATCATGTTTTATTAGTTCGTATCGCCTCTACTGCGGTTGCGGCTAAGCTTTTAGGATGTAACTATGATGAAATTCGCAATGCAGTATCAAATGCCTTCATAGATGGGGGAGCCTTAAGAACCTATCGCCACGCACCAAATACAGGTAGTCGCAAGAGCTGGGCTGCTGGCGATGCATCTAGTCGTGGGGTGGATCTAGCACTAAAAGCCAAAACAGGTGAAATGGGCTATCCATCAGCTTTAAGTGCGAAATTCTGGGGCTTTGAAGATGTCAAAATGAGAGGTCAAAAGCTAGTAATTCCACAAGAATTTGGCTCGTATGTAATGGAAAATGTGCTATTTAAAATTAGCTTCCCAGCTGAATTCCACGCTCAAACAGCAGTTGAGTGTGCTATGGCACTTCATAATGAGGTCAAAGATCGCCTAGATGAGATAGAAAAAATCGTTATCACCACTCAAGAATCAGGCCATAGAATCATCAATAAAACCGGCGAATTAGCCAATCCTGCCGATCGTGACCATTGTATCCAATATATGGTGGCTGTGCCTTTGATATTTGGTAGATTAGTGGCTGATGATTATGAAGATAGCGTAGCCAAAGATCCACGCATCGATGCCCTAAGAGATAAAATGGTAGTAGAAGTAGATCCAAGATACACAAAAGAGTATCTAGATAGCGATAAAAGAAGTATCGCAAACGCAGTTGAAATCTACTACAAAGATGGCACAAAATCCAAAAAAGTAGAAGTAGAATACCCTATCGGCCACAAAAGAAGAAGAGATGAGGGAATTCCACTATTAAAAGCTAAATTTAAAGCCAATCTAGCTACAAGATTTAGCCCAAAAACTTGCCAAATAATAGAGAATTTAGTAAATAATCAAAAGCTTTTAGAAAGCTATAATTTCAATGAATTTAGCGATCTATTTTGGCTAGGATAATCTAAAGGCCTAGGAGCAATCCTAGGCTAAATTTAAGCCAAATTCGCAAAATCCATCCTATAACCTTATTTATATTTTATTTTATTAATTTCAAATTTATTTAATCAATTTTTGGGTATAATCCTTAATTTTATTTTGCCTATACAAAGGATATTTTGATGAGTGCAGCCAAAGAGATGTTTGCGCAAATTGAAGAGCTATTTCGTGAAAATGCAAAAAGCTATGTAACATTTGAGCAGTTAGTAAGACTATTTGACAAAGCCCCAACCGCAGGACTGATCAAAAAGATAGAATCCCTAGCTGAATTACACAAAATTCAGCTTATAAGCGCTGTAGAAGCTGCTAAGCAAAAGACCATTCAAGAAGCAAAAAAATCCGCTATAACCGACCCGCAAAAAGCTAGTGAAGCTAATTTAGAGGATGAATTTGACCTAAGTAGCGAGAGCGATCTACTTGAGTGGAGTCGCTCAGATAGCCCTGTTCGTATGTATCTGCGCGAGATGGGACAGATCCCACTTCTTAGCAAAGAAGAGGAAATTGAAATTAGTAAAAAAATCGAACTAGGCGAAGATATTATCATTGATGCATTTTGCTCTGTTCCATATCTAATTGATTTTATCTTAGACTATAAAGAGCCATTAATCAATAGAGAGCGCCGAGTTAAAGAGCTATTTAGAAGCTTTGATGAGGAAGAAACTGATGAAGAAAATGACGATGATATCGAAGAGGATTACATAGAAGATGATGAGTCAAATGAGACACAAAAACAGCCTAAAAAGCTTGATAAAAGAGCTGAAAAGGTAATAGAGAGCTTTAAAGCACTTGAAAAAGCTAAAAAAGATTGGCTAAAAATCGCTTCAAAACAAAATATCTCTATAGAAAACGAAGTTGATCTAAGTGCAAAACTAAATTTAACATTCAAAAAAAAGGTCTTAAAAGATAAATTAATGGATTTAGGCCCAACAAGCAAGCTAATAAATGAGATTGTAAAGTCTATTGAAACTGCTTTAAAAAGCGATACTGACTTTGATAAAGAGCTTAAAAGACTTGAGTATAGACTTCCGATGTTTAGCGCTGAACTAAGAAAAAATCACCAACAAATCTTAAAAGATATCACCAAACTAAGCAAAGAAGATGTAACAGCTAGAGTCCCAGAAGCTACAATGGTATCTACATATATGGAGATCAAAAAGCTATTTCAAACCAAAGAAGCGAGCAAAACCGGCTTTAACCTAGATCCAAAAGATTTAAAAAATATCTTAAATCAGATCAAAAAAGGCAAAAATATCAGCGATGATGCTAAAGCCAAAATGGCAAAATCAAATTTACGCCTAGTTGTCAGCATAGCCAAAAAATATACTAATCGTGGGCTGCCGTTTTTAGACCTTATCCAAGAGGGTAATATAGGCCTTATGAAAGCTGTGGATAAATTCGAGTATAAAAAGGGATTTAAATTCTCCACATACGCCACATGGTGGATAAGACAAGCTATCAGCAGAGCTATCGCCGATCAAGCTAGGACTATTAGAATTCCAATTCACATGATAGAAACCATAAATCGCATTAATAAAATCAATAGAAAATATGTCCAAGAAGAAGGCAAAGAGCCAGATGTTTCAATTATTGCTAAAGAGGTTGGCCTAAGTGTTGACAAGGTCAAACAAGTTATAAAAATCACAAAAGAACCTATCAGCCTAGAAGCTCCAATAGGTAGCGAAGATGATGGTAAATATGGTGATTTTGTAGAGGATAGAAGCGCATTAAGCCCGATGGAAGCAATATTAAAAGCTGATTTAAAAGAGCAAATTGATGAAGTTTTAGACCAGTTAAATGATAGAGAAAAAGCTGTAATTAGAATGAGATTTGGTCTATTAGATGATGAGAGCGATAGAACTCTTGAAGAGATTGGCAAGGAATTAAATGTAACTAGAGAGCGTGTCAGACAGATTGAAAGCTCAGCAATCAAAAAGCTAAAACACCCAAAAGTTGGTCGCAAACTAAAAAACTATATTGAGGGGTAAATTTGCAAGGGTTATGTGCTTTGAAATTTAAATCACTATGCCAAAAAATTAAATTTAAAGGCTCTACCCCCCCCCTATTTTCTGAATTTTAAGGGGAAAATATGCTAAACTCAGCTCACAAAATACTAAGCCAAAGCGCTAAGGCCATGCCGCAAAAACTAGCATTTATCACCCCTAGTGACTCTATAACTTATATTAGCCTAGATGAGAAAAGTAGCGCCCTAGCTACACAAATTTTAAATTTAAATATCAATAAATCACCAATTTTAATAATTCTACCAAAGGGAATTGAGGCTATTATTAGCTTTTTTGGAGTGTTAAAAAGTGGTAATTTTTATACTATAATAGATGAAAATATGCCACTTAAGAGAATTGATAAAATAATTCGCACACTCTGCCCTGCTTTGCTTATTACTAGCAAGGATTTAGCGCTAAATTTGGATTTATTAACCATTTTTATTGATGACTTACCAGGTTTTAAACCTGATCAAACCATTCTAAATAGTGTTAAAATTATTGATACAGATTTAGCCTATACGCTATTTACTAGCGGAAGCACTGGCGAGCCAAAGGGCGTTAGTATCAGCCATAAAAGCCTAATAGATTTTACCATTGCTTGTGTGAATGATTTAGCAATCGATGATAGTCATATAATCGCCAATCAAGCGCCATTTTATTTTGATTTAAGCGTTTTTGATATCTATGTTAATACATTTGTTGGTGCTACTACTCATATTTTACCAAGCTCTATTTTTGCTTTTCCGCTTAAAGTAGTTGAGTATCTAATCACAAATAGCGTTACTACCATTCTTTGGGTGCCAAGTGTGTTAGTATATTTTGCTAATTCTAATGCCCTAAATGGAGCGAATTTATCCCTTAAAATGATAATATCTTGCGGCGAGATGATGCCTACAAAACAGCTAAATTACTGGATAAAATCCATTAAAAATGCTAAATTTTATAATATGTATGGCCCTACTGAAACAACTCTAGCAAGCTCATACTATATGGTTAATAGAGAGCTTAGAGATGATGAAATTTTACCAATTGGCAAGGCTTTTAGTAATACTGAACTTTTAGTCTTTGATGAAGATATGAAACTTATTACTAAACCAAATATAAAAGGTGAACTATACATTAGAGGTTCAGGGCTAAGCTATGGCTACTATAACGACCCAGTTAAGACAGCTAAGGCTTTTATTCAAAATCCTTTACAAAGTAGCTACGCTGAGCCAATCTATAAAACTGGCGATATCGTAGCATATGATGAACATGGTGATTTGATATATTATGGTAGACAAGATTCGCAAATTAAACTTAACGGCTTTAGAATTGAACTTGGCGAGATTGAGACAGTACTTGGAGCACATCCTGATATTTATAGAGTTGCGTGCATTTTTAAAGATTATCAAATCATTGCATTTTATGAGAGTGCTAATGTGATTACAAATTTAAAAGAATTTTTAAAATCAAAACTCCAAGAGTATATGATTCCACGCAAATTTATCTATAAAAATAAATTCAAACTAAATCAAAATGGAAAAATTGACAAGGAAGCACTAAAAAATGAGTGAAGCTAAAATTTTATTAAATGAGATTGGTAGAGATGATATTAATGATGATAGCTCAAATTTATTAGATTGTGGGCTAATTGATAGCATTGATATTATATCCTTAGTTGCTGCTATGGCGGCACGATATGGGAAGGATTTAGATGCAAAATTTTTAAGTGCAGAGAATTTCCAAAGTATCGCTGCATTAGATAAGATGATAAAAGAGGCATATGGAGTATAAAATGAATTATGAAAAAGAGTATATTTACGCCCCAAAGTGCTATGAGAGTTGCGCTGGGTATTGCTGTGCTGGATTTACTAATCCAAATTTTAAGCTAATTCGCTCAAATTTCATCGCTTTACCACTTTTTGATATAGAGTATCAAGAGTATCTAAAAGCAGGTGCTATAAATGGCATGGAAGTAGCCAAAAAGAGTGAAAAATTTAAATTAAAAGGCGGACAAACAATAATCCTACACTGGCTTCACTGCGATAAAAAGGGGCTTTGTAATCCTCACGCCAATCGTCCATTAGTTTGCAAGTTATACCCGATCTTACCTAAAGTTAGCCCAAATGGTGAGATTTTAGGATTTTTTAATGGTACGATTTTTGATCTATTCTTTAGTGATAAATCTCATCCTTGTACTCTTATAAGAGAAAATAGACAAGAAACTCAAGATATGCTAAAAGCCAATTTAAAAGATCTTTTAAAAGATCCAAATTATATATTTATATTTATGGTAGCAAATATCGCAGTAGAGCATTTGCAAAACTATATAAAAGCTAAATTTGGCACATATATCATTGATGATATAGCGCCTAATAAGTTAGCTGAGTTTTGGAATGAAGTAGAGATGGCAATGGTGCTTAGACATGCGTGGAATACGCATGAATTTGCCTTTGATATAGAAAAAACATATAAAAGCGTAGCCCAAATTTGGGGTGAGTTTTTACCAATTGAACCATGAATTTAGATGAAAAACTAAAAAAATCTGAGCGCCTAGAGAGTCGTCCGACTTACTATATAACTGAGTATATTTGGCGAGTTTTGATAATCCAAAGATTTATCTTGCCTTCACTCTTGCATACAGCTATTACGCCAAATTTAATTACAATCTTTGGTATGGCTTGCACTTTGCTAAGCTTTGCTTTGCTTTATAACGGATATAATGTTCTTAGTGGAATTTTTTATATTATTTATAGCTTAGCTGATCATACAGATGGAATGCTTGCTAGGCTTAGGGGACAAAGTAGCACTTTGGGTCATTATATGGACTATGCTAGTGATTATATAGCGTGGTTTGGTTTAATAGTTTTGGCTGGATATTTATATGATATTAATGCTTTTTTAGTGAGCTTTATATGTGTTATTTTACTTTTTCATCAGCAATTTTGTAAGCATTTTATCCATCCTCGTCTAAAAAAGCTTAAAAATATCCACCGATTTGGGTTAAAAAAGTGGCTTTTAGAGCGTGGGTTTTTACTTGGGATTGATGCGAGTTTATTAGCGTGGATTTTAGCATTTGGGATATTTAGTGGTGAGTTTGAAATTTGCTTTTATATCCTTGGGATGATATATATTTCAGATATCATTTATAGACTTTTTGAGTTAAATTTGAATTTCAAAATACAAAAAAAATTAGGGGGGGGGGTAGATGGACTTTAAAGACAAAACCTATATCATAACTGGTGCCACATCAGGTATAGGTAGATGTATAGCTCGTACTCTAGCTAAAAAGGGCGCTAGACTCTTATTGCTTGGTAGGGATATTAAAAGATTAAATTCACTCAAAAATGAACTAAGCTTAATAAGTCAAACCAGTCATAATGTAGCAGTTTTTGACTCTAATAATTTAGATAGTATTGAGAGCGCCGTGGCTGAATTTGCTAGCAAATTTAAATTAAATGGCTTTATTCATAGCGCTGGAGCTCTCAATCCAATGCTACTGCGTGATCTAAATTTAGCCAAAATGCATGAGTTGATAAATATAAATCTATTAACATTTTTTGCGCTTGCAAAATCTGCACTAAAGCATAGCAGATATATCAAGGGTGACACTAGTATAGTAGCTATTAGCTCTATGGCTGCATTTGGTGCTGAGCCTGGTCTAAGCGTATATAGCGCTAGTAAGGCTGCACTAAATTCAGCTGTACGAAGTTTGGCTAAAGAGTATTCTAAAAAAGGAGTTCGCATAAATGCTGTAGCGCCATTATTTGTCAATACACCAATGTATGAGAGCTTTACTAGCGAATTTATATCTCAAGAAACTCAAAATGAACGATTAAAAGAGATAATGCCACTTGGGTTGATTGAACCTAAAGAGGTGGCTGATTCGGTTTTGTTTTTGCTTAGTTCTAAAGCTAGTAGAATTACTGGAGAGTGTCTTAAAATCAGCTCAGGGGGGGGGATTTAGGCTTTGGTAATTCTAAATTTGAGTGTTAAAAAGGAAAGCAATATATGAAAATTGCATACTATCTACCAAATGAGCGTGTAGATAATGAATATTTTGCAACCTTAGCTAATAGCGATGAGTGGAGCTGCGAACAAATTTATAAAAAATCTGGTATCTTAAGCCGCCAAAAATCTGCTAATGATGAGCTAACTAGCGACCTAGCTGCTAAAGCTGCTTTGAATTTAAGTAAAGAGTATGATATAGACCTTAGCGATATAGATACGCTATTGCTTTGCACTCAATCTCCTGAGTTTCTACAACCAGCAACTGTCTATCTACTTCATCATAAGCTAAATTTACCTAAAACAACAAACGCTATGGAGATAAATATAGCGTGTAGTGGCTACATTCATGGTCTATTAGTGGCTAAATCATTAATACTATCTAATAGCGCTAAAAAAGTACTACTATGTACAGCTGATATGTGTTTTAAAATGTTTGAGCATAGCGATATGGCTCAAAGGATACTCTTTGGTGATGGAGCTAGTGCTACGATAATTGATGAGAGTAACGCTCATAAAATTGCTCAGGTGATTAGCGGTACAGATGGGAGTGGATTTTTTAGTATGTATAAACACCATGGAGGTTATGCTAGTCCATTTAATGGGCAAGATCCAAAAGATATAGCCCTAACAATGAATGGCCCTGAGGTTTTTTTATTCACTATTAGAGAGGTACCAAATTTAGTTAGGCAAACTCTAAAAGCAAATAATTTAAACAGTGATGATATTGACTTTTTTGTCTTTCATCAAGCAAATTTATTAATTTTAGAAGCCATTACTAAATCGCTTAAACTTGAGCGCTCAAAGGTAATTTTTGATATAGAAAATATAGGTAACACATCATCATCAAGTGTGCCAATTGCCCTAAAAAGAGCCATAGAAAATGGCACTATAAAACCAGGTTTTAAGGTATTAATAGCTGGTTTTGGCATTGGGCTTGCATGGAGTGCTACAGTAATAGAGATCTAAAAGGATAAAAATGGATACAAAAATAGCAAAATTTCAAGATGTAATAGAATGTGATGAGACTCTAACACCGCAAACCCCGCTAGACTCCATAGCCGAGTGGGACTCAATGGGTAAGATTAGTACAATTGTAATGTTGGCTGGTGATTATGGTTATACACTTACATTTGATGAGTTAAAAAAACTAAGTATTGTTGGTGATATTTTGGATTTGATGAATGAGTGAATTTAATAGATATGGCGTCAAAATCGAAAAATTAAAGCTAAAAGATATAGAGATTTTGCGTAATTGGAGAAATGACCCAAAAATCGCTAAATTAATGCTAAACCAAAATGGCACACACATAACCAAAGAAGAGCAATTAAAATGGTTTAACTCTATCCAAAATCAGCCAAATTCACTATATTACATGGCTTTTGTGGGTGGCGTAGCTATTGGGTATTTTTGTTTTCAGCAAATTGATTGGCAAGCTCACACAGCAATACCAGGCGAAATCATCTCCATACCACAGCACCTAGACGAAGCTAGAATCACGCTTGGAGCATACTGCGCTATTTATGATATGGGCTTTGAAAATTTAGGTTTTAAAAAGTTAAAAGCATATTGCAAACTAGAAAACAAACGGGCCATCCGTATGGCAAGATTGCTAAATTTCCAAACCACTCACACAGATAATCAATGCGTATATTTTGAGCTTGACAAAGATGATTACTACCAAATGCGAGATAGCCTGATAGCTAAACTTGGCTTATCATGATTGGGAATGGCGTGGGATTAATCTTATAATTTTTACGCTTTTAAATGCTATATATTTTGATTAAAAATCTTATAGTAATAATCCATATATTCAAAATCCTAAAAAGACGAAGTTTTGTATAAAGCCATAGGGGGATTGCATCCCCACTTTCGTGGGGCAAGGCTAATGAGCCTTGACAACAATTATACAAAGTAGTATAATTATGTGTAAGTATGCAATATTTAACAAAATACTATTCTCCTTTCTATGGAGACAGAATTTGCCGTAGGGGTTCCAGCCCTATGGCATATCCCCATAACAAAATTATAGCATTATGATCTTCTAATTTATCTTAAATTTAGCGTTGTTTTAGTGTTTATTAAAGTTACTATGGATAATCAAAATTTAGATTTTATCTAAAATCATAAAAAGATGAAGTTTTGTCTAAAGCCATAGGGGGTTGTATTTCCCCACTTTCGTGGGGCAAGGCTAATAAGCCTTGACAACAATTATACAAAGTAGTATAATTATCGCAAATACAAATTTTAGCATTTTATTCTTTCTCCTTTCTATGGAGACAGAATTTGCCGTAGGGGTCCAGCCCTATGGCATATCCCCATAACAAAATTATAGCATATAATATTCTAATTTATCTATGATAAAAAGCATAAGAAATGCTCACTGCTAATATTAATTATTACTTTATTTATTTTATGATTAATTATCAAATTTACAATAAAAGTTATAAAGAATATAGGATAATAATAGAAAAATTGAAATAGATAAAATATTTTTATGTTAAATTCTAAATTTTAAAAGAATCATCAATAATATATAAATCACATAACTTAAAATAGTTCAAATCTCACGCAATCAAAGCTTGGAAATTAAAATTCCCAAGCTTTGAGGTTAGAATTATAAAATTCTATATTTTAAGGGCTTACATCATACCGCCCATTCCACCCATACCGCCCATATCAGGCATTGCTGGCATAGCTGGTTTATCCTCTTTGATTTCGCTTACTGTAGCTTCTGTAGTAAGTAGCAAGCTAGCTACGCTAACAGCATTTTGAAGTGCTATGCGTTCTACTTTAACAGGATCTATAATACCAGCTTCAAACATATCTACATACTCTCCGCTAGCAGCGTTAAATCCGTAATTTGCCTTATCAGCACTGCTTACTGCGTGAGCTACCACACCAGCATCAAATCCAGCATTTTCAGCTATTTGGCGAAGTGGAGCAAATAAAGCACGCTTGACGATATCAGCGCCGATTAGCTCATCGCCTTTTAAATTCAAATCTACTTTATTTCCAGCCTTAATCAAAGCAGCACCGCCGCCTATCACGATGCCCTCTTCTACTGCTGCTTTAGTAGCGTTTAGAGCATCATCTACTCTATCTTTTTTCTCTTTCATTTCAGTTTCAGTAGCGGCTCCTACTTTGATAACTGCTACACCACCACTTAATTTAGCCAATCTTTCTTGAAGTTTTTCTTTGTCATAGTCGCTTGTAGTTTCAGCTATTTGAGCTTTGATTTGGCTGATTCTAGCGTCTATCGCCTCTTTTGAGCCGGCGCCATTTACGATTGTAGTGTTGTCTTTGTCGATTACTACTCTATCAGCTTGACCTAGATCATTTAAGCTAGCACTCTCCAAAGTTCTACCTAGCTCTTCGCTAATTACTTCACCACCAGTTAAAATAGCGATATCTTCTAGCATAGCTTTTCTTCTATCACCAAAGCCAGGCGCTTTAACTGCTGAGATATTTAGCACACCACGAAGTTTATTGACAACTAAAGTTGCTAAAGCCTCACCCTCTATATCTTCGGCGATGATTAGTAGAGGTTTGCCTGTTTTTTGGATTTGTTCTAAAACTGGTAAAAGATCTTTTAAATTTGATATTTTTTTATCAAATAATAGTATAAATGGGCTACTTAGCTCAACTTGCATTTTCTCTGCATTTGTGATGAAATATGGGCTTAGATAGCCTCTATCAAACTGCATACCCTCAACTACATTTAACTCATCATTGATTGATTTAGCCTCTTCAACTGTGATAACTCCATCTTTGCCTACTTTTTCCATAGCTTCGGCTATTAGATCACCAACGCTTGTGTCGCTATTAGCTGAGATTGTAGCTACTTGAGCGATTTCTTTTTTGCCTTCTACTTTTTTAGATGCGTTTTTAAGCTCGTTTATCACCGCAGTAGCGAATTTATCCATACCTCTTTTTACTTCGATTGGATTTGCTCCAGCTGTGATATTTCTTAAACCTTCTTTAAATATAGCATGAGCCAAAACAGTAGCTGTAGTAGTGCCATCGCCGGCTTCATCGTTGGTTTTGCTAGCTACTTCTCTTACTAGGCCTGCGCCCATATTTTCTATAGTATCAGCTAGTTCAATCTCTTTAGCCACGCTAACGCCATCTTTTGTTATTGTTGGCGCACCAAAACTTTTTTGTAAAAGCACATTGCGACCTCTTGGACCCATTGTTACTTTAACCGCATCGCTTAATTTTTTAACGCCATTATATAATCTATTTCTAGCATCATCTGCAAATATAATCTCTTTTGCCATTTTCTATCCTTTTTATTATTTTATGATACCTAAGATATCATCTGTATTTAATACTAAATATTTTTTGTTATCAAGCGTAATTTCGCTACCGCTATATTTCGCAAATACAACTCTATCGCCTTCGCTAATTCCTTCTACTTCTTTGCTAACAGCAATAACTTTGCCTTCGCTTGGTTTTTCTTTGGACGCATTATCTGGGATGATAATACCTGAAGCTGTAGTTTTAAGCTCCTCCTCTCTTTCTATAAGCACACGCTTACCTAATGGTAAAAAATTCATTTTGATCCTTTCATGTAATCTGATTTAAAAATTAGCACTCTATATATTTGAGTGATGAAAATATATCATAATTTTATATATATGTCAATAAATTTTGAGCAAATTTAAATAGAATTTATCAAAAACATTTAGTCTAAGCCACTCAAGTTTAATAAAATTTATCCATAACTTAAAAATTTAATTTATTAAGCTTGATTTGAGTATAATTAAATAATTTTTTTTAAGGAATTTAAATGAGAGTTGTATATTGGATTTTAGGTATTTTGGTGGTGGTTTTGGCTGCTATTTATACACTGCTTTTTACTAGCATTGGCAATAGCATTATAAAGCCATATATAGAAAAAATCGCTTCTGAAAAAAGTGGAATGGATATTAGACTTGACGAATTTAAGCTTGGTATTAGCAATCTTGATATAACTGCTAATGTCAATAACGCCTTAAAAGCTAGAGTTTATGGTAATTATAGCCTATTTAGTCAAGCGCTTGACCTTAATTATACCGCAGCTACAAGCGATTTGAGCAACCTTGGAATAGCTATAAAAGATGATATTAACCTAAAAGGTAAGGTCATTGGTAAACTTAGCAACTTCATCGCCGATGGTAGCGGCAAGATTGTTGGATCAAATTTACGTTTTGCAGCTAGAATCAAGGACTTTGCTCCACTTGAGATAAAGCTAGATGCTAAATCATTAAATTTAGCTCAAATCACAGCTATTGCTCTAGGCAAACCATACATAACAGGCAATATGAATATCCAAGCTGATATCACTAGCAAGGACACACTATATAGTGGAACAGCTAGCCTAAATATACCAAAAGCTATAACAAATAATGAGTTAATTGCAACTGATTATGGAATTAATTTACCAAATAATTTTACTATAAAGGCTGATTCAAATCTAAATCTAGAAGGTCGCACAGCTAAAGCTAAAAGTATAATTACCACACCAATTGCTGTTGCAGCAGCTCTAAATTCTATATACAATATAGATGAAAATGTATTAAATAGTGATCTGAATTTAAATATCCCAAACTTAGCCAAGCTAGAGCCAATAATTGGCCAAAAACTAAGCGGAGAAATTACAGCCAAAGCCAATACAAAAATATCTAATGGAAATTTAGAGTTTTTAGATGCTGATATAAGCGGATTAGGTGGGGTTATAACTGCTAAAATGGCAGATAATAAAATAAACGCTGATATCAAAAAGATAAAACTAAATGAGCTTTTAAAGCTAGTTTCAATGCCAGCAATTTTAAATGGCAATATTAATGGGGCTGCTTTAATTACCGCACTAAATGATCCAAACAAAAGAGCTGGAAATGTAAGTATAAATATAAATGGTGGAATAATTAATGCTAATGAATTAAATAAAATGATAGGTGCAAGCCTACCTAAAAATGTAAGCTTTAATTCAGATATTCAAGCCGCACTAAAAGGTGATAATGCAGAACTTAAAGCAAATTTAATATCTGAGATTTTAAACCTAAACAATCTAGATGCTAGCTACAATCTAGCCCAAAATACTGCCAAAGCAAATGCCCAAGCACTAGTACCAGATTTAGCTAAGTTTGGCAATATCTCAGGCGCAAAACTATCTGGCCAAATCGCTCTAAATGCAGATATAGATGCCAATTTAAATAATCAAAAATCACCACTAAAAAGCGCCAATGTAGATATTAAAGCAATGGATGGCATAATCACAGCAAATCTTGATAATGGAAAACTAAAGGCTAAAATTCAAAATATCCTAGTTCAAAATATATTCTTGATGATTGGACAAAAACCACTTTTAAATGGTGAACTAAATGGTGAACTAAATTTAGATAGCATTGATATAGCAAATCTAAATGGAAAAGGCGATATAAAGCTTGAAAATGGTGTATTAAATGCGGCTAATTTAAAAGAACTAACTAATAAAGAATTTCCGCAAAATACAACACTAAACGCACATATCAAACCAACATTTACCAACTCAACCGTGCATTTTGCCTCCATAATTAATTCAAATTTAGCTACAATAAATAAATTTGATGGAAGCTACGATATTAATAAAAATAGCCTAGAAGCACTATATAGCGCAGATATACCAAGCCTTGCAAAACTTGAGTTTTTAACTGGAATGAAGTTAAATGGCGCACTAAATCCAAGCGGAAAAATATCAATCAATGAGAGTGTAAACGCCACATTAAATAGCGATTTTATAGGCTCAAAACTAAAAATTGATATCAAAGATAATAAAGCAAATTTAAATCTATCAACATTTGAGATTGCAAAATTGCTTGAATTTTTAGATTTTATGCCATTTTACGAGGGTCAAGCTACGCTAAATGCTAACTATAATCTAGATAGCGCCAAAGGAGATTTTAATGCCGATATAGCCAAAGGTCAATTAGCAAGAAGTGGGTTAACTACGCTAATAAGCACAGCAATTCAAAAAGATATCACAAAAGAAGTATTTAAAGATGGCTATTTAAAAGGAACAATTGATCTAAATTTAATAAATTTTATAACTCAGCTTAACTCGCAAAAGGCAAATATCAGTATAGCTAATGGTAGTTTAGATACTGCTACAAAAGCTATCAATATTCCAATAACAGCCAATATAGAAAAAACAGATATCGATATAAAGATAACTGGCACAAGCGATGAACCAAAATATTCTATCAGCTCAAACTATATCAAAGAGAAAATAAATGAAGAAATTAGCAAAGGGATAGATAAACTTTTTGATAACGATAAGGAAAAAAGTCAAGGCGCTAAAGAGCTGATAAATGGCTTGCAAAATCTATTTAATTAAAATCATTAATTTGAGACTTAAATACAAGTCTCAAATTAATACTAAATTTTAAATCAAATCTTTTCTAGCTTGCCCAATAGCATTAAGCAAATAATCCACATCATCTAAACTATGAGACCAATGCAAACTCACACGCAACCAGCCTGGCTTAAAACTTAAAGGTTCATCATCTTTTAATCCCAATAAATCATGACCATATGGCCCAGCACATGAACATCCAGCACGACTTTGAATTCCAAATTTTTTACTTAAAACCTGAGCTAAATCAAAAGGTGAAATACCTTTAATATTAAAAGCAAAAATAGCTAGCCTTTCTAAATTTTTAGGCACATAATCTATCACACCTTTTATATTAGAAAGCCCTAGCTCAAATTTATCCATAAGCAAAGTCTTTTGCTCATTTATAAACTCTAAACCAACCCTATTTCTAAGCTCAAATGCTAAATATGCTCTAACTAACTGAGTGATCGCTGGGGTTCCAGCATCTTCAATTTTCTCTATATCTTCTAGATAATGAATACTTTTTTTACTGACATAGCCTACTGTTCCACCAGCTGAAAATGTCGGTAAATTTGAGCTAAATAGCGACTTTCTAATTGCTAAAATACCACAACTCCCAACACCGCCAAGCAGCTTATGTGGCGAGATAAATATCGCATCGCAAAGCGAGCTATCTACATTTTCATAAGCAATAAGACTTGAGGCATCTACAGCAATTATAACGCCATATCGCTTAGCAGCTGCATTTAGCATAGCCAAATTTGTCTTTATACCAGTTACATTTGAAGCAGCGCTTATGCTAATTATGATTTTTCTATTAGCATTAATTTTTAAAATTTTATCAAGCTCACCCCAGTGAAGCCCACCATCTCTAGCCAATGGAATACGAACTACCTCACACATCCCAGTTCTATAACTAATCTCATTACTATGATGTTCATAAGGTCCTACAATCACAAGTGGTAAAGATTTTTTAATACTATCAAAATCAATATTTAAAGCCATTTTAGTTGCTGGTGGGATATAAATTCCCATTATCTCTTGAAATTTTTTAATCGCAGCACTACTACCTTGCCCGCATGGTAAAAGCAAAAAATCACTTTGTAATCTTAGTAATCTTTTTATTCCAGTACGTGCATTTTCATAGTAGTTTGTAGTAATATTAGAACATTCACTGCACTCGCTATGTGTATTAGCATAGGTTTGAAGCATTCGCCTAATTTCATCTTCAATTGGTATATACCCAAGCCCACTAGCTGTCCAGTCAAAATAATAAATCCCATCTTTTAATATGATATTTTGGCGAATTTTATCGATATTCAATGGCTTTTTCCTAGATTTTTTATCTTATTATACTAAATTTTTACCAAATATAAATTTATACTACATTTTGAGCTTTAAAATCTGCTAGTCGTTTTTTAGCTCGTTGAGTTATTAACTCGTCCATATCATAGTATTCAAATGTAGCTCCATGCTGCATTGTTCCATCTAAAATATCACCAGCTTGACGGTTTTTTAAATCAATTTTAGCTACAACAAATCCATCAAGCGTCTGAGCAAATTCATTTAATCTACTTGGAATACTTGCGAGCTTAGTATACAAATAACACCAACCTCGCCCACCATTTCTACCAACCCTACCACGCAGCTGATGAAGTGAAGCAAGTCCTAACTTTTCAGGACCTACAATGACGATAGTTGAAAGCCGTGGAAGAGAGATTCCAACCTCAACAATAGTCGTAGCTAATAAAATATTTCCATCATTTGCAAACTGTTCTAAGATATCATCTTTTTGCTTATCTTTACCATGTGTTACATAGACTTTTTGAAATTTATTTAACCAAAATGGTGCAGCTACACTTAGACTTTGATAATTGCTTACCTCGCTCTCTTCTACTAGCGGATAAACAATGATCGTCTGTTTATTTTGTGATATTTGCTCTTTGATATGTTCTAAAAGTGCGCCAAATCCACTATTTTGAATAATATGTGTGCTAATTTGCTTAGCAAATGGAATCTCTTTTAAAAAGCTAAAGCTTACTAATTCAGACTCAATGAGTGAAAGCGTTCTAGGAATTGGTGTGGCGCTAAACTGTAAAAAATGCGCCCTTAAGCTCTCATCGCGCGTTAATTCATCTATTTTTTGTCTTTGAATAGAACCAAATCTATGCTGCTCATCAATCATTATAAGAGTACTTTTTGGAAGCTCTTGATATAGTAAAGCATGAGTACCAATGATCAAATCTGCGTCATTTAAATTTACATTTTTTGCCCCTTTTTGTAGATATTTTACTCTCACAAAATTAGGCAAAAGCCTCATAGCCTCGCTATAAAGCTGTGTAGCTAAAATAGTTGTAGGTGCCATCAAAATCGAGCGGTTTGGATAATTAAGTAGTGCTGCGCCCAAGATTACCAAAGTCTTACCACTTCCTACATCACCCATTACTACACGCTTTGCTGCTATACTTTTAGCTAAATCTTCCTTAATATCTTCTAATGCTTTTATCTGATCGCTTGTAGGAATGAAAGGCAATGAGCTAAGCCAATGCGTGATATTATAGGGCTTAATAGCAGTGGCCTTAAAAAGCACCTTTTTAGCACTAAGCTTTTTTAGATAATTATAAATTTCAATAAATTTAAGTGTATCTAGCTGTTTATTATTTAAATTCATAACCGAATTTAAAGCCTCATCGCTAAGTTCATGTAAGGCTAAAATTTGCCTAGCCTCATCATCATTTAATCCTTGAGATTTTAAGGATTCTAAATTTATATATTTTTTGATTAAATTTTGAATTTGGTTGTCTTTTAATGCTCTTTTATAATGTGGAATAATCTGGCCAACTTTTGTAATAATTTTAGGATTACTAAACTGCCAAAGCCCATTATATAATACGGATTTACCATGGATATAGAGTCTTTTGCCACGCTTAAAAGAGGCGTAATGCCATGGCCTAGCATTAAATATCACAATAGAAACATCACACTCCCATGAGATACAATAGGCCAAAATACTAAGCATCGTAGGACGAGTTATAGATGATTTAATCTCAATTTCTACACTATTTTCACCGATACTTGGCTCATTTTTAACACGCAAATCATCAAAGCTTTTAGGCAAAATCAAAGCTAGATCAAGTAAACTTGCGATACCTAGCTCTTTTAACTCCTTGTACTCCACTATTTTGGCTCGCTATATAGACAACTATACAAGCACGCAATACTAAGACAATTAAGCTCTTCAAGGCTAGCTATAAACTCGTTTAGCTCCTTTTGCTTTAGTGATTTAATACGCTCTAAATTTAGATCAAATTCGCCCAAATCATAGCCTTGATAATACTCTTTTTGAGCTATTGCAAGACGCTTAAACATCGTCTCTTTTCTAAGTGGCTCACTACCAAGCAAGAAATTTCTAGCTGCATTTAACTCTTTTTGAGTTACGCCCTTTTTGACAAATTTGGCAATCTGACTTTTTATTAGATGTATAGCTTTATCTTTATTCTCATTTTTAGTCTGCAAATATCCACTCATTGAATTATAGCTAAGATTTAAATTAGCCGAACAATATACGCTATATGCTAGTCCTCGCTTTACACGAATCTCTTCCATAAGCCTAGATCCAAATCCACTACTACCTAGAATAAACATTGCTACACTCAGCTTATATCTATCTTCTAAAGCAAATTTAAGCGGTGAGCCAAAATATATATAAGCCTGCTGGCTTGGTCTAGAAATTATCTCTTCTCTTTGTTCAATGCTAACTTCTACAGGACTTAACTCTCTAACCTCTCCAACTTTTAATACATCAGCTAATCTATCAAATTTAACTCTCTCAAGCGCTATATCACCGCCTAAAACTATAAACATATTTTCTAAATTTAAACTATTTTCTATAAACTCTTTAATATCGCCAAGCTCAATTTGAGCGATACTTTCAGGTGTGCCGATACTAGGCGCAGCTAAGCGTGAGTTTGGATATAAAATTGCTTTTAATGCATTGCTTGCTTGATAATCAAAATCACTGTTATTTGAAGCAATTATACCAAGTGTCTGGGTTTTTAGTTTTTTTAGGATATTTTTATCATAATTTGGCTGAGCTAGTAATTCTAACAGCATATCAAAACCATATTCAAAATGTTCACTTAAACACTCTAAGCTAATTTCAAAAGTCTCATATCCAGCGCTAGCACTAAGTAAAATCGCACGCATATCAAGCGCCCTATTAAACTCATTACTACCTAGTCTTTTACTACCTTCACTTAGCAATTCAGCAGCCATTGTAGCTATGCCATGTTTTTTTTCATTGCAACTTCCAGCCACCTTAAAGACAAGCTTAATTCCAACAAGTGGCAATTCGCTACTATGTTCATAGATTAGAGCAATATCACTATTAGCGATTTTTAAATTTAATCTTTCCACTATTTTACCTCATTTAGATAGTATTTTATTTGCTCTTTTCTTAAAATTCTTATATAATTTGTACTACCAATTTTGCCAGCTGGATAGCCTGCTGTAAGCGTATAGGTGGCTTCATCGCTTATTAAATTTGCATCTTTTAATCCTTTTATGGTGTTGGCTAAAAGCAGATTTAACTGATTTTGTGGCACAACTAAACTTGGAGTTACACCCCAAACAATAGTCAAACTTCTAGCCACGCTCTCATCATGAGTTACAGCAATTATTGGCATAGTTGGACGATTACGAGCCATCTTAATAGCGCTTGAACCACTACTAGTAATTGAAATAATAGCATTTGCACCTATTCTTTGAGCCAAATGCGAACTAGCACTTGCTACCATATCAGTTTCATCAGCAAATTCAAACTCATCAAATTTACCATATGGATATATAAGCTCACTTTGGACTATTGTTGCACTCATAGACTTAACCACTGCTACCGGATTTATACCTACAGCGCTCTCCTCGCTTAGCATAACAGCATCAGTCCCATCTAATACAGCGTTTGCTACATCGCTTATTTCAGCTCTTGTTGCACTTTGACTCTTTGCCATTGAGAGCATCATTTGTGTAGCAGTAATTACTGGGCGGTTTGCGGCATTAGCCTTTTTAATAATTAGCTTTTGAATGGTTGGAACTTTATAGTATGGCACCTCAATACCAAGATCTCCACGAGCAACCATAATTCCATCACTAGCTTCTATTATGCTATCAATATTTTCTACTGCATCAAATTTCTCTATTTTTGCAAATACCTTAGCACTTGAGCCAAACTCTTTTAATATAGCTTTAGCATTTATAATATCATTTGCATTTTGCACAAAACTAATAGCAACAAAATCTACTCCATTTTGTGCTCCAAATAACATATCAGCTCTATCTTTTTGAGTAATAACATCGATATTTAGTTTAGTATTTGGGAAATTTACCCCTTTATTTGAACTTAGTATGCCATCATTTTCTATTACAGTTTCAATCATATCTGGCAGACATTTTACTACCTTAGCCTTTATCATTCCATCATATAAATATATATATTCACCCTCTTTTAACAAGGATAAAATTTGAGGCTGATTTATGCTAAGTTCATAAATTTCTCCATTTTTGCGGCCAATTATACTCTCTTTTAATACATTTAATCTATCACCTGCTTTTAACTCAAATGGTTCATTTAATGTACCAATTCGAATTTTTGGTCCGCAGATATCTTGAAGTATTCCAACCCTGATTCCTAAGGCATTTGAAGCCTCTTTTATCTTAGTAATTGTAGATTGATGATATTCATGCGTTCCATGTGAGAAGTTTAGTCTAAATACATTTACTCCCTCTATAATTAAAGATTTAATAACCTCAATAGAATCACTAGATGGGCCAATTGTTGCTACGATTTTTGTTTTTTTCATATTTACTCCTAAGTTTTGGTAATTATACCAAATTTAAGGATAAATGATGAGAATTTTGGCAGAATTTAGGCGGATTTCTCCGCCTGATATTAGTCAAATAGCTCTTCGTTTAGCTTAGCTTCGTTGAAGTTCCTACCTAGATATTCACAAACTTCACGAACATCCCTTAATGCATTGCCAAGACAGCTAGTAGCCCCTGGACTTGGTGTCATATTAAAAATTATACCAGTTTTTGGATTAATGCTTGCCTCACCTAGCATTAGCTTTTTCTCAGTTTTATTTAAAACTTGTGGGCGAACGCCGCCAAAACCTTTAGCATAATAGATATCATTTGTAGTTAGGCTTGGGACGATTTTTCTAGCATCTTTTACAAATAGCTTTTTATTAAGATATGGTACTTCAAATAAGAAATTACGTAAGACATAGTTACGAATTTCACTATCTTTAAATAGATCAAACAAGATACCGGCAATAGCTGTGTCAAAATTTAAAGTCTTACAAAAGTCAAGGAAGCTACCCCAATTCTCATGATATCTCTCTAGTTTAGGTAGCGCCAAAGCCGTAGGGCCAAATCTCGTACAACCATCAGCTAAGATATCAGGGTCACCATGAAGCGCAGCAAATGGAAGTTTTGGATTTTGCACCATATAAACTTTACCATTTAGAAGTTTTTGCTTAGTTAAATAAAAGCTACCAGCTACTGGCAAGCAACCAAAGTCTAGACCATAGCCCATTTTATGTGCTAAATATAATGAATGAGCACCTGCATTTACTACAACAAAATCAGCACTAATTGATAAGCCATTTGCGGTTTGGATATAGTATTTATCACCATTGCGGTAAATTTCATCTACTCTTGAATTTAAATATACATCGCATTCGCTTTTATCTTTTTTAGCATTTTCTATAAATGTAGTTGTAAATGCACCATAATCAACTGTAGTATATTCTCCACTTTTTACACCCATACCAACTACATTTTCAGCTCTATGAGTACCATCACTATTTAAAATAATTTTTGGCTCAATTTTAGCTAATTCAGCCTTATCATAAAACTCTAAATATGGATAAAGCTCTTTAAATTCCTCATATCTATTTTTAATATAATCTACCTCGACATCGCCTACGCCAATTGCCATTTTTTGACCATCAAACATATATTTACCTTGATAGCCGTGCTGCAAACCGTATTTTACTACCATTCTAGCAGTTTTGCTTACCTTTTGAGCTTTTTCAAATGTATAGTTTGTCTCTATATCACCACAATGTACAGTCTGCGAATTAGCTGTTCCTTTTGAATTTAACGTAGCAAGACCGCCGTACTTTTCTACCAATGCAATATTTTTAACATCTGTATATCTTGCTAATTCATATAGTAGCGCACCACCACTGATACCACCACCGACTATCACCACCTCGTAGTGTTTTTCTTTCATCCTTAACTCCTAAGACAATTTTTGAATTCCATAGTATATATTAATAAAACTTAAAGATAACAAAATAAAAATAGTAAATTACAATATTTATAAATTTATCAGTTTATATGTTACAAATTTACTCTAATAAATATTAAATTTTTCTTTTATTGTCTCTTGATCAAATCCGCTAGCAATACAAAGCATTAAAAGCACCCTAGCCTTTTGTGCATTAAGCGAATCACTAAGGATAAAATTTAACTTATTAAAATCTAACTCATCTCCACTAATTATGCCACTATTTGTACGGCTTGAGATTACTACTATCGCTCCTTTAGAATTTGCAAATTTCAGCGCATGAAGCATATTTGGACTTAGGTTGCCATTGCCAAGAGCTGCGCAGATTATACCCTTTGCACCTAAATTTAAAGCGCTATAGACAGCCCCACCGCTAGCCCCTGCGTAATCATAGACTATCTCTACGCATGGTAAATTTTGTAAGCTTGATAGATCTTCACAAAATTTAGCACTAAACTCGCTTTGCATCGTATGGCGTCTAAGACTTTTGGTATAAAATACCACCTTGCCATAATGTGCAATTCCGCATTTACCGCAATTTGGTGAAGCAAAGGCATTTAATGCTGTTGTATTTGTTTTTATAATCTCACGAGCTAGGTGAATCTCATCATTTATCACCACCAGCACACCCATATTAGCACTATTTTTACAAGCTGCAACACTTATAGCATTATATAAATTCATCGCTCCATCGCTACTTAAGGAGTTTGCACTTCGCATAGCTGCAGTTATTACTACTGGTTTTTGGCTTTTTATGGTTAAAGTCAAAAAATACCCACTCTCTTCAAGCGTATCAGTTCCATGAGTTATAACTAACGCATCTATTTTATCATTAGCCAATAACTCATTTGCCCTATGTGAGAGTTTAAGCCAAATTTTTTCATTCATATCTTGAGAACCGATATTACAAATCTGCTCTGCACTAATATCGGCTATACTTTTTAACTCATTAAATTCGCTTAAAATCTCATTAATACCAAATTTGGCACTCTCATATACTGAATTTAT
The DNA here is from genome assembly GCF_002138935.1 of Campylobacter sp. P091. NCBI lineage: Bacteria > Pseudomonadati > Campylobacterota > Epsilonproteobacteria > Campylobacterales > Campylobacteraceae > Campylobacter > Campylobacter sp. P091. The sequence goes on along the minus strand of NZ_MJKZ01000001.1, from coordinate 51,873 downwards.
CGGCCCAGTACTAGCACCAGCGATTGTTCCACCAGTAGCTAAGATTGCTATCTTTTTCACTGCGTATCTATCTCATCGTAGCTTTGAGTATATGGTAAGGTTTTTGAAGTTTTTGCCCCAAGCTTTTTGAGCATTTCAAATTTACTTATTAAATTTCCACGCCCTTGATAAAGCGTAATTTTACCATCTTCAATAACCTTACTCATAGCAATTATTTGATTTTCTAATCTCTCATAATTTTTAATAAATACATCAAATTTATCATATATTTTTCCAGCTTCAGCAAAGATTTTCATTGCATTTTCATCACTTTTTAAATTACGCCAACATATATAGACGGTTTTTAGCGCCATAAGAAGTGTAAGTGGAGTAGTTATAAATACACCTTTTTCATAGGCATATTCATATAAGCTACTATCAGCACCAAGTCCTACAAACAGCATATTATCATTAGGAATAAACATAAATACATACTCATAATTTTTACTATCTAAAAATGTGTAATTTTTAGAACTTAAATTATCAATATGATTTTTTATATCCTTTGCTAATGCTTTAGCATAAGCCTCCTTGGTGCTATCATCTGTAGCATTATGGTATTCATTATAATTAACCAATGAGCATTTAGCGTCTATTATTGCATGCTTACTTTCATCAAATTTAACTACCACATCTAGATATTTTTGATTTCCATTTTCATCTTTGCAAGCTACTTGCCTATCATAGTTTTGACCCAAAATCAACCCACTACTTTGCAATACACTATCAAGCTGAATTTCTCCCCAGTTACCAAGTAGTTTTTTATTACTCTTTAATGCATCGGCTAAATTTTGCGCTTGCGTCATCACCCCTTTTGTTTCACTTTTTAAATTTTCAAAATTTACTTTAAAGGCGCTATTTATCTCTATATTTGACTTTTGATATTTACTTATCTCATCTTTTAAAGGAGCGATTAAACTCTCTAAAATCTTAGCTGAACTCTCAGTCATCTCTTTGCTACTTAAATTTAGCAAATTCTCGCTCATCTGTTTAGTTTTTAGATCAAAATACTCCCTAGTTTTATTATCTAACTCATCTTGACGAGCCTTTAGTTGAGCATTTGTCTCATTTGCATTTTCTAATTTTGTTGTTAATTCTGTAATCTTTTGTATATTTTGTATATTTTTCTCTTGAAGCTCTTTATTTTCATCTTTTGCGCTATTTAACTCTTGCTCTTTTATATTTAAATTTGCATTTACATCACTCAATCTTTGACCTAAAGCACTTAATTGACCACTCTTTTTAAATAGCATAAATCCCAACCAAAAGCTTGCGCTAGCAATTACTGCAATCACTCCACTTAAAATCTCAACCATCGCATTCTCCATATAAGAAAAAACCTAAGCCTTTTCTTATTAAATTTAGATTTTTTTAAGGAATTCGCATTTTAGAACTACTGTCCCAACGCCATTTATTTTGCACTCTACCTCACCATCCTTGCTAGTTAGCTTGATATTTTTAATTGTTGTGCCACGTTTAATAGTACTGCTTGCACCTTTGACTTTTAAATCTTTAATAACTGTAACGCTATCGCCTGCGTTTAACTCTATACCATTTGAATCTTTTGCCATATTCACTCCCTTAGTTGAATTAAGAGCAAATTATAGCTAGTTAATGCTTAAATTTCACAACCTAAAAATGATAAATTTGGATATAAAATTTATCTTAAATTTAATAAATTTAGTAAATTTATGATACAATCTAGCCATTTTTTTAAATAGGATAGAATCTATGGATATTAGAAAAGAGTATTTAGAGTTTTTTAAAAGCAAAGGACACGAAGTAGTTGCTTCTTCAGCCTTGGTTCCTGATGATGCAACCTTGCTTTTTACAAACGCTGGAATGGTTCCATTTAAGAGTATATTTACTGGGGATGTACCACGCCCTAATCCACCAATTCGTACTAGTTGTCAAACTTGTATTAGAGCTGGAGGCAAACACAACGATTTAGATAATGTAGGCTATACAGCCAGACATCATACATTTTTTGAAATGTTAGGAAATTTTAGCTTTGGTGAATATTTTAAAACTGAAGCGATTGCCTATGCTTGGGAGTTTGTAACTGAAATTTTAAAACTACCAAAAGATAGATTATATGTAACTGTACATGAAAACGATGATGAGGCTTATGAAATTTGGCAAAAACATATCCAAAAAGAGAGAATTTATAAATTTGGTGATAAGGATAACTTCTGGGCAATGGGAGATACTGGACCTTGTGGACCATGTAGCGAGATATTTTATGACCAAGGCGCTGAACACTTTAATAGTGATGAAGATTATATGGGTGGCGATGGTGATAGATTTTTAGAAATTTGGAATCTTGTATTTATGCAGTTTGAAAGAAGTAGCGATGGAACTATGACGCCACTACCAAAACCTAGCATCGATACTGGAATGGGGCTTGAGAGAGTTACAGCTATTAAAGAGGGCAAATTTAGCAACTATGATAGTTCACTATTTATGCCACTTATCAACGAAGTAGCTAAGATTGCAAATTTAACCTATGAATATGAAAGTGGTGCAAGCTTTAGAGTTATTAGCGATCATATCAGATCGGTTGTATTTTTGCTAGCTCAAGGCGTAAATTTTGATAAAGAAGGTCGTGGATATGTCTTAAGAAGAATTCTAAGACGAGCCCTAAGGCATGGATATCTTCTTGGCATAAAAGAGCCATTTATGTATAGACTTGTAGACAAAGTAGTAGAATTAATGGGTGGTCACTATGAATATCTAAACGATAAAAAGGAGTATGTAAAAGAGCTAATTAAGCTTGAAGAAGAGAGATTTTTAGCTACTATTGCTGCTGGATTAGATCTATTTAGTGAAGAACTTGCTAAAACTAAAGATATTTTTAGTGGCGAAGTAGCGTTTAAGCTTTATGATACTTATGGTTTTCCGCTAGATCTAACTGCAGATATGTTAAGAGAAAAAGGCTTAAGTGTAGATGCTACTAAATTTGATACTTTAATGAGTGAACAAAAAGCAAGAGCAAAAGCTAGCTGGAAAGGGAGTGGCGATGCGGCTAAGGAGAGTGGGGATTTTAAAGAACTACTTGAAAAATTTGGCAAAAATGAATTTATCGGATATGAGAGCCTAAGCTCAACTAGCCGTGTTCTAGCTCTGCTTAATAGTGAATTTAAAATCACCAATAAATTAAGCACTGGCGAAAGCGGATATATAATGCTTGATAAAACTCCATTTTATGCTCAAAGCGGTGGACAATGTGGAGATAGTGGCAAAATAAATGATAACAAAGTTTTAGATACTAAAAAATATTTTGAACTAAATTTAAGCCAAATTCAAGTAAGTTCTACTATTAGCGTAGGTGACGAAGTAGAGTGCAAAGTAAGCCCAAATAGATTAGAAATCCGTCGTCACCACTCAGCCACACACCTACTTCACGCAGCACTTAGAAGCGTTTTAGGCTCACATATATCTCAAGCTGGAAGTAGCGTAGAGGCTGATAAATTAAGATTTGACTTTAGTCATCCAAAACCTGTAAGTAGTGATGAGTTAGCCCAAATTGAAAAATTTGTAAATGACCAAATCCAAGCAGGCGCTAAAGCAAAAGTAGAAATAATGGATATAAACTCAGCTAAAAATAGTGGAGCTATAGCACTCTTTGGTGAAAAATATGGCGATGAAGTGCGTGTTTTAACTTTGGGCTGTTCTAAGGAGCTATGTGGTGGCACTCATGTTGAAAATATCAATGAAATAGGTAGTTTTTTTATTACCAAAGAGAGCGGTGTAAGTGCTGGAGTTAGGCGTATTGAGGCGGTTTGTTCTCGTGCTGCACTAAACTACGCAAATGAGCTAAGAAACGAGCTTGAAGAGATTAAAGCTAGTTTAAAAGGCGCTAGTCCAATTGCTGCTATTGCTAAGTTAAAAGATGAGATAAAATCTCTTCAAAATGAGATAAAAAATGCCACTTCATCAGTAGAGCTAAGCTCTAAGCTTATAAATGGCATTAATGTAGTTGTTGATGAATTTAATGGTGATATCAAGGCAAAAATTGATGAAATAAAAAATAAATTTGATAGTGTTGTAATATTTTTAGCTAGTGCCAAAGATGGCAAGGTAATGCTAGCAGCTGGATCTAAAAATTGCAATATAAAAGCTGGAGAATTAGTAAAAGCAATTGCCCCAATTGTAGGCGGAGGCGGAGGTGGAAGAGATGATTTTGCCACTGCTGGAGGCAAAGATATAAACAAAATATCAAATGCCTTAGAAGAAGCTAACAAATTAATTAAGAGTAAACTTTGAACGCTTTAAATAGTTCATTTGCTAGACTTGACCAGATTGCGCCATTTATGCATATTAGTGTTGCAGCGCTTTTTATTGCTTTACAAATTACGGTAGTAGTTTGTGGTCATTACTGCTTTAAGGATATTGAGCAAAATCCACATCGCTATAAGCTAATTTTAAAGGAATTTAATAAATTTCTTTTTAGCGCCTTAGCGATAGTGGCATTTTTAGGCTTTGGCGGAATGTTTATGTCTTATGGAGAACGATTTCCAATTGGCGATCCAATGGTCGAAGCAATTGTTAAAACTAAGCTAGCAATTTTAGCATTTATTGGGGCAAATTTAGCATATATTTGGTATAAATTTCGTCAAGCCAAAGAGGCGTTTTTAAAAGATGATATGCTTATGAGTCATGAAAATTTAGTTTTGATAATATATTATTTTACCCCTTTAAATATCGTTTTATCATTTATTAATATCTATCTTGGTGTTACTTTTAGAGGATTTTTATGATAGTTTTAGCATCTAGCTCAGCTAGTAGAGCGATGATTTTGCGTGAATATGGTGTTGAGTTTATTCAAGTTAGCCTAGATTATGATGAAGAATTTGACACAAATTTACCACCAGCAAAATATGCTATGAGTATCGTAAATAACAAAGCCAAGCAATTTTTTGATAAATTTAAAAACCAGTATGAGCGTGTTCTTTTTGCTGATAGTAGCGTAACAGCTTGCGGAAAAATTCTTGGTAAGGCCACAGATGAAGCGCACGCTAGATATATGCTAGAGTTGCAAAGCGGAAATTTGACTAGCGTCTATACTGCTATGAAGTTTATTAGCCCAAATATCTCTATTGATATGCTAAGTATTGCAAGCTATAAATTTACTAAATTTAATTCATCTCATTTAAATGAATACATAGCTAGTGGATTATGGAAAGATAAAGCTGGAGCGATGATGATAGAAGGATTTAATAAAATATATATAGAACAAGAAAGCGGCAACAAACCCACAGCCATGGGGCTAGATATTATAAATTTAAAGGCATTTTTATGAAATATATTTTCAACCTAATTATAATTTTAGCATTAGCTAGCGTGGCTGGAATTATATATTTTTACTCTCAAATTAAGATTGATATATCTAAAATTGTAGATTACAATCCAAAATTAACTACTCATATTTATGATAAAAATGGTGATTTAGTAGCCTATATTTTTGATGAAGAAAATAGACAATACGCTAAATTTAGCGAAATTCCGCCACGCATTATAGAAGCACTCATTGCTATAGAAGATACAGCATTTTTTGAACATGGCGGGATAAATTATGAAGCAATTTTTAGAGCAGCAATTAAAGATATTCAAGCAATGTCTTTAGTTGAAGGAGCCTCAACCCTAACTCAACAACTAGTCAAAAATATGCTCTTAACACGTGAGAAAAAATTTACTCGTAAACTAAAAGAGCTAATAATCTCTTACGAAGTTGAGTACACTCTAACTAAAGAACAGATAATTGAGCGATATTTAAACCAGGTATATTTTGGTCACGGATATTATGGGATTAAGACTGCTGCGCTTGGATATTTTAAAAAAAATCTTGATGAACTAAGCTTAAAAGAGATATCTATGCTAGTGGGCCTACCAAAAGCACCTAGCAGCTATGATCCTACAAGACATTTAGATCTATCTCTCTCAAGAGCAAATAATGTACTGCTAAGAATGCACAATATAGGTTGGATAACAACCAAAGAGTATCAAGACGCTATAAAAGAGACGCCAAAAATCTATGATCAAACCCTAACCCAAAACAAAGCTCCATATCTAGTAGATGAGACTATAAAGCAATTAGCCCCTCTATATCCTGATATACGATATGGTGGATATAAAATCACTTTAAATGCTGATTTAAAAGTACAAGAGATAGCACAAAATGCACTTAAATTTGGCTATAACGAAATCCTAAAACGCAATAAAGACGCAAATACCACAGTATTAAATGGCGCAATGATCGTCACCAATCCTACTAATGGAGATATACTAGCTTTAGTAGGCGGTGTAGATTATGCCAAAAGCAACTTTAACCGTGCTACACAAAGCTCTCGCCAGCCTGGTTCTAGTTTTAAACCATTTATATATCAAATTGCTTTAAACCAAGGATTATCCCCGCAAAGCAAAATAGCTGATATATCTAGAATTTATGAAGGAGTAAATAAAAATAACAAAGAAGATCAAGACTGGAAGCCTAAAAACTTTAGTGGCAATTTTAAAGGCTTAATCACTTTAAATGATGCATTAAAACAATCGCGTAATCTTGCTACAATAAATCTTTTAAATTCTATTGGCCTTGATGTAGTTCAAAAAGATTTAGAGAATTTTGGTTTTAAAGATATTCCTAATAATCTATCAATTGCACTTGGAAGCTTTGGGGTTAGTCTTATGGATTATAGCGAACAATACTCGATATTCCCAGGACTTGGTACTAGACATGAGACTAGACTAATTAATTTTGTAGAGAACAAAAATGGTGAGATATTTAAATTTGAGCCAAAAAGCAGCGAGATTATCAAACCAGAACAAGCATATCTAATGATTAAAATGCTTCAAGATGTTGTAAATAATGGAACTGGTCGCTCAGCAAAAGTTGATGGAATTGAACTAGCAGGAAAAACCGGAACTACAAATGAGAGTGTAGATGCATGGTTTTGCGGTTTTGGCCCTGAGATTCAAGTATTAATATGGTATGGAAATGACAATAACACTCCGATGCGCTATGTCGAGGGTGGCTCTAGAACAGCAGCACCAGTATTTAAACAATTTATGCAAGACTTTATCGCTGAATATCCACAAACTAAACGCAAATTTGATATGCCTCCTGGTGTGTATCGTAGAGTTTATAACGGAGTAGATGCACTATATACAACTACTTCTCCGCTACCAAAAGAACAAAATAATATCCTAGAAAAACAAGATAGAGAAGGAATAATTTTTTAGTTTGTTAGAGTATAAATTTGATAACTTCAAATTTATACTCTAATTATTTATAGCATAAGTAATTAAAGCTAGTTTTGTAAAAATTTAAATGATAGTAGTATATTAAGGCAAATTTAAAAATTACTTTTTACTATTTGCTACTTTAAATATTCTTGTATGGCTATCTGATTTTGATAAACTTAGTCTTATTATAGAATTTTCTAATGCCTTTAACGAATGAGGTATAAATGCAGGCAATGTAATCATATCAAATTCATTCATAACCAAAATCTTGCCACTCATTTCAAATTCAATACCACCACGAAGCACTTGAACTATAATCGCATTTGGAGCCATATGCTCTTTCATAACCGCATCTTTAGCCATAGTTATGCGAATTTCCTTGCTAAATTCACTCTCGCAAAGCATAGCAGTCTTAACACCATCAAAAATATTAAAATTAAAAATAATTTTTTCCACAGAAAGTCCAAAATAATGATTAAAAATTGAGATAAAGAAGAAGCCCCAAAAAAAAAGGGGCGAAATTGCAACAAAAATTACTTTTTAAGCTCTTTAATTCTAGCAGCTTTACCACGTCTATCACGTAGATAGAATAGTTTAGAACGTCTTACACGACCCCTACGTAGCACTGTAATACTCTCTAAGCTATCGCTATAAATAGGGAAAATTCTCTCTACACCAACGCTATTAGCACCGATTTTGCGAATGATGAAAGTCTCACCAGTACCACTACCACGGCGAGCTATACAAACGCCTTCAAAGTTTTGAATTCTGCTTTTGTCGCCTTCTTTGATGTGGATAGCAATTCTCAAAGTATCACCAGCACGAAAGTCAGGCACAGACTTAGTCGCGATTTGAGCATTTTCAAATGCTTCAATATATTTATTTCTCATCTTTTTTCCTTAAAGTTTGGCGATTTAAGAGTTTGATACAAATCAGGGCGAAAAAACCGAGTTTTGCAAAGCGCCATATGATTTTTTAAAGCGTTGATTATACTATGATTACCCTTTAAAAAAGCTGAAGGCACAGGTGAGCCATTAAAAATATTTGGCTTTGTAAAGCTTGGAGCCTCTAAAATTCCATCTTCAAAACTCTCAATATCTAATGAATTTACATTACCTAAAACCCCGGCAATATTGCGGCTAATAGCATCACAAAGACTCATAGCAGCAAGCTCACCACCAGTTAAAATAAAATCCCCTATGCAAAAAACCTCATTTACTCTACTCTCGATAACACGTTCATCTATACCCTCGTATCTACCACAAATAAAACTAATATTTTCTAGCTTCGCAAGTCTCTTAGCGTCATTTTGATTAAATTTTTTACCGGCTGGAGTGAGATAAATTACATGCGTCTGCCCTATACTATCAATCGCATCACAAAGTGGTTGTGCACTCATCAAAAGCCCAGCCCCACCACCAACCATATACTCATCAACTTTTTTATGTTTATTTTGAGTAAAATCTCGTGGGTTTATACAATTGATCTCTATTAATCCACTTGTCTGAGCTCTGCCAAGTATAGAATCGCTAAAATATGGCGTAACTAAATTTGGAAATAAGGTTATAAAGTTAAATTTCATAAGCTAAGAATTAAGCAATATATCCATAGAGTTTTTTACATCTACTCTTTTGCTGTTAATATCAATCTTAATAATAAAATTATCTTGATATGGTATATAAAACTGCTTTGCAAGTCCTTTGTTAATAAGTTCTGTGCTAGTCTTAATATCAAATAAAAATCCAGCCCCAACTTCTAAAATATCGTCAATTTTACCAAGCAAAATCTCGCCCTCATAAACCATAGAATCTATGATATCAAAATAAAAATACTCATCTTTTTTAAGCTTACAACTCTTTTTAGTATCTTCTACAGTACGGTATAAAACTCGATTTACAAGCCCTTTTGCTGCTTCAATACTCTCAAATCCATCAAATATTACAAGCGAATTAGAAGGTTCATAGCTCTTAATAGATAAAATATTACCAAACTTATCATAAAATTTAGCACCTTTTTTATACTGCTCCATGAAATCACTACGGTTATGAAGCTTTAAAGCTCCCTTTAATCCTACGGTTTTACCAAGTATGCAAACCTCTACTAAATCACTCTTCAATAGCTTTTACCGTAATTCTATATGAAGTTGGATCTTTGGCTTTATAGCCTATAACTACGGTTTTGATAGCATTTATCATTTTGCCATCTTTACCGATTAATTTTCCAGTATCGACCCTACTAGCATAGATAATAATCTCATCGAAGTTTTCACCTAAATTTATCCGCTCTGTGCGGATAATATCAGGTGAATCACTTATAAGTTTAGCATACTCTTTTAAAAAATCTTCAACCATTATTTTGTAATTTGAGCGACTCTATCGCTTAGTTTAGCGCCAACACTTTTCCAATATGCAAGTCTCTGGGCATCAAATTTAATCACTTCTGGCTCTACCATTGGATTGTAATAACCAATACTTTCAATCCAACCACTATCACGTCTTTTTCTACTATCAGTTACTACGATACGATAAAATGGTCTTTTTTTACGTCCCATTCTTGTTAATCTAACTACTGTTGCCATCTTTTTCTCCTAAAATATTTTTTATAAGGCTTAGTTATAGCTAAATTCATAGCCATAAATAAACCCTAACTTATTTAGGGCGGTTAGCGTTTGCCAACATATTTGCAAAGCCTTTCATACTATCTTTATTAGAGAATTTTTTAGCCAACTTTGCAGCACTACTAAACTGCTTTAAAAATCTATTTACAGTCATTTGGTCAAGTCCAGCACCAGCAGCAATTCTACGCTTTCTAGCATTATTTAATAGATCTGGATTCTCTCTTTCTTTTGGAGTCATTGAGCTTATCATCGCTTTTATATGTTTAATCTGCTCTGAATTATCTAAATCAATATCTTTTAACTGATTTGCCATAGAACTCATACCAGGAATCATTCCTAAGATTCCTTTCATGCTTCCAAGTTTTTTAACACTCTCAAGCTGAGCTATAAAATCATTAAAATTAAACTCACCTTTTTTAATCTTTTTATTGAGCTTTTTGGCCTCTTTTTCATCTATGATTGTAGAAGCTTTCTCAGCTAAAGTCGCCAAATCGCCCTCGCCTAAAATTCTGCCAACGATTCTATCAGGGATAAAACTCTCAAGATCGGCCACTTTTTCACCCACACCGACAAATCTAAGCGGAATTCCTACCTGATGTGCTATACCTATAGCTACACCGCCTTTTGTATCGGCATCAAATTTACTTAAAATCACCCCAGTAATGCCAAGAGCCTCATTAAAACTAGTAGCAGTGCGTACGCCATCTTGCCCACTCATCGCATCTGCAACATAAAAAATTTCATCTGGATTTAATACAGATTTTACCTCTTTTAATTCACTCATTAATGCTTCATCTATTGCCAAGCGACCAGCGGTATCAACTAAAAGTACATCATAAAGACCATCTTTTGCTTTTTTTAATGCTTCCTTAGCTACATTTACTGGATTATTTTCGCCATCGATACTAAAAAGCTCGATCTCATTTGCGCTACAAAGCTGTCTAAGCTGTTCTACTGCTGCTAAACGCTGCAAGTCGGCTGCAGCTACTAAAACACGTTTTTTACGTGCTTTTAGGTAGCTTGCTAATTTTATAGTTGTTGTGGTTTTACCACCACCTTGTAAGCCGGCCATTAACACAACTGTTGGAGGGTTTGAAGCAAACACAAATCCGCTACCTTTATTACCATCATTTGGAGCGGTTAAAATATTCGTTAAATTAGTTTTTATACTATCTAAAAACTGCTTTTGGCCTATAGTGCCCTTTTTCATATCAGCTTCTACAAGACTTACAAGTTCTTTTGTCACCTTGTGATAAACATCAGCCTTTAACAGCGACTTTTTCAGCGTCTCAAGCGCATTTTTTAATGCCTTTTCATCATCGACAAATTTAAGTTTATTTACAGCTGATTTTAGCGATTCGCCAATAAGTTCAAACACTATATACCTTTTAAATTTGATTAAAATTGCTAATTATACCCTAAATTTCTTTAACTTTCTTTAATTGCTTAACTATACTTATACCTTTATAACAGATATTTTATGTAATACATAGATGCAAACTAGTACTAAAACAAATATGTAAAGCATAAAATTGGCTATAAAATATTAAATTAATTTTTTAAAAGCACTTCATTATAGACTACTTTATAAACTTAGCGGTTCTTTAACAGTTACCACCAAGCAAAAAATAATTAATAATTATATCTCTTGCTAAGTTTAAAACCTAGATAGAAATTTAATAAAACATACTTTCAAAATAACAATTATTTTACATAGACTTTATATTCAGTATATCCTCTAATATCCATCTGATCATATGGGATAAACTCTAATGAAGCACCATTAATACAATATCTAAGCCCTCCTTTATCAATTGGCCCATCATCAAATACATGACCTAAATGGCTGCCGCTCTGTCTTGATGTGACCTCTATTCGTTCCATTCCATGACTTAAATCCCTATGATAACTAGCCGCATCAGTTGTAATTGGCTTTGTAAAGCTAGGCCACCCACATCCAGCATCATATTTATCGCTAGAGCTAAAAAGCGGTTTTTTACTTACAATATCTACATATATACCACGCTCATCAAATTTATCATACTGACTATTATATGGTCGCTCAGTGGCCTTTTCTTGTGTTACTTTAAATGCTAAATCGCTTAACTTTTCTTTTAATTCAGATAGGCTTGGAATTGTAAATTTGCTTTCATCATATAGTGGTTTGCTAGCCAAATTTAAATCAATATGGCAATAACCATTTGGATTTTTATCTAAATATTTTTGGTGATATTCTTCTGCTTTTATATAATTCTTAAGTGGCTCTATCTCAACTGCAATTGGTTTAGTAAATTTAGCCTGTTTACGACTGATAAAATTCTCTATAACACTCTTTAGCTTATCATCACTATAATATATACCAGTGCGATACTGCCTACCTATATCGTTGCCTTGTTTATTGATAGAAAATGGATCAATAATACGAAAATAATGCTCTAAAATTTCATTAATATCAACCCTATTAGCATCAAATTTAAGCCTAACAACTTCTGCGTGATCTGTACGAGCAATCTGATTATAGCTAGTTTGGTCACTTATGCCATTAGCATAACCTACTTCGCTATATACCACTCCATTAATAAGATCAAAATATCCCTGAGTCCCCCAAAAACACCCACCACCTAGATATATCTCTGTTAAATTTTCCATACTATTGCCTTTTGGATTAGCCATTAATGTAAGTGCGGCCAATATCATTGTAATTATATATTTTATCATTATAACTCCTTAAAAGCGGATGATTTTAACAAAACTTGTACAATAAAATATAAATATAAAATTATAAAAAATAAGCTAAATCAATACTTTGCAAAGCTCTAAAAGAGCTTTGCTATATGTAACCCTATAAACGAAACCAAATAAGCAGCAAATGTAGTAAAAATGAATAGATAAGCTATATATTTATATCCGCCAGCCTCTTTGCCAAAGACAATTGTAGCAGCCAAACAAGGATTATATAACATCACAAATAGCACATACGCCACAGCCACCTCAATCGGTATAGCTTCTTGAATTTTTTGTATTAATCCATCGTTATTTTCATCTACTTCGCCACCTAACGAATACAATACACCCATTGTAGATATCGCAACCTCCTTAGCTGCTAAACCACTAACAATAGAAACACTCAATCTCCAATCAAACTCCAACGGAGCAAAAAATGGCTCAATAAATTTGCCCACCTTTCCTAAATAGCTATTTTCTATTAAGATATTTTCTAATTCATTAGATAATCTCTCTTTGTCTTCATCAGTTGCGGCTATCTCTATTTTTTGTTCATAAATCTCTTTAGTAGAGTCTTGAAACGGAAAACTACTAGCAAACCATATAAGCACAGCTGCAGCTAGAATGAAGGTACCGGCCTTTTTGATATACATTTTAGCTTTGTTATAGACCATAAACCAAATGAGCTTCCAATTTGGCATTCTATATTTTGGCATCTCAACAACAAAAGGCTCATCAGGGCCTTTAAATGCCGTCATACGCAAAACCTTAGCCGCTATAAGCCCTAAAATCGCACCAAAAATATATATACCAAATAGCCAATTTCCAGCTTGAGCTTTTGGGGCAAAAGCACCTATAAATAGCACATATACAGGCAACCTAGCACCACAACTCATAAAATTAATTATGAAAAGAGTAAGCAAGCGGTCTTTTTCGTTTTTGAGAGTTCTTGTAGCCATAAATGCTGGGACAGAACACCCAAATCCAGTCACCAATGGGATAAAGCTTTTACCATGCAAGCCAAATTTATGAAAAAATCCATCTAACAAAAATGAAACCCTAGACATATATCCAGTAGTCTCCAAAAGCGCAATTCCAAAAAATAGTATCATAATATTTGGCAAAAATAGTATCACAGACCCAACCCCACCTATGATGCCATCAGCCAATAACGATGCCAAAAGCTCACTACTCACACTCTCTTTAACCATATCACCCAACGCCACATATCCAGCTTCAATATAGTCCATAGGCACCGCACCAAGAGTAAATGTAAGCTGAAATATCAACCACATAAAAAACAAAAATATCGGAATCCCAATATATTTGTTTATCAAAATTTTATCAATCATCCTAGTATAATTAATCTCTTTAGGCTTATGATATTTCACGCTCTCAGCGATCGCACCATTGACAAAATTACTACACTCTTGCATAAATATCTCACTTATAGATTGAGTTTTGTAGTGGATATATAGGTTATTGTGAGCTGTCTGGATCACCTTTGATAGCTCTATCCAAATGGGCTTATCGTGTAAATACTTATAAATTTGATTATCTTGCTTTAACAAAGCTATCGCTATATCTTTATTGCTTAATTTTAACTCTTTTATATTTGTATCATTTTTAGATTCTAAAAATTGCGAAATATCATCTATCTCTTTTTCAATCGCATCACTATAAATTCGCTTATTTGGGATATATGGTGATTTGTAAATTTCTATTATCCGTTCTATCAACTCATTTAAATTTGATTTTAAACTAGCAGATACTGATACGCAAGGCACTCCAAGGAGATTTTCAAATTTCTTAGCATCTATATTTATCCCCTCTTTTGATGCTTCATCGCTCATATTGAGAGCTAAAATCATCTTTTTATTTCTCTCCATAATTTGGGTAGTCAAGATCAAATTGCGCTCTAAATTTGTAGAATCTACCACATTTATGATGATATCATAATCATTTTTATTGATAAAATCTTTAGTTATCCTCTCTTCAAGCGAGTAATCATTAATAGAGTAAGTTCCAGGAAGATCTATAATCTTAATATCATAATCTTTATACTTAAAATTTGCTTCAGATTTTTCAACTGTCACACCGGGGAAATTCCCAACCTTCAAATGCGATCCACTAAGTGAATTTATAAGTAGAGTTTTACCTACATTTGGTTGACCTACAAGTGCGATTTTAATAATCTTTTTCATCTAAATTCTCTCCACCTCAATACTCTTTGCCTCATCATATCTTAGCATCAAGCACATTCTATTACACTCAATCAAGATAGTCGAACTCCCCAATGAACTCTCTATCTTTTTAATAATTTTGAATTTAGATAGCCCTAAACTAAAAAACCTCTCAAGCAATCTCTCAGTTACATTAAAATTTAAAATTTTAGCCATTTGACCATTTTCTAAAAGATCCAAAGTCATTAAAATCTCCAATAATGAAATTTATTATCAATTATAGTGAAATATACATTAAAGTTTTATTAAAAATAGTGGTTGTGTTGCAGAATTAAATTTTTGAATTACTAATACATATGCACAACTACAAGATAGCTTAATACTAATATAAATAAGATTTTAAACTAAAAATATTTAACAATATTTATTAAATAAAATTAATCTATTATTGTCTAGAACAGCTTAAATTTTATTCCTATAATAATTGTATTTGTTGTGTTATCTGGCGTATAATAGAATATTTTTTAATGCTACAATTTAGGTATTATAAATAAAATATAATTAAAAGAAAAATTTATTTAATTTTTACAAAAGGATAATCTTACTGATTAAGCTTAAAAGGTTAAATTTGGTTTCTAACAGCTATGTTTTTTTAAAATCTAAGAAAGAAACTTGGATAAAAGTAAATAAAGAGTATTAATCCTATTTAATTACAAAATGGCCTCCCCAATAGGATTCGAACCTATGGCCTCAGAATTAGGAATTCTGCACTCTATCCTGCTGAGCTATGAGGAGCAAACTCCGCCGAAGCGGAGAAAATCAAAATGTATTAACCATTTCTCTTTTTGATAATTTCATCAGATACATTTTTAGGAACTTCTTCATAGTGATCAAATTCCATTGAGTATGATGCACGGCCTTGAGTTTGACTTCTTAAATCTGTAGAATAACCAAACATTTCAGCAAGCGGACAGAATGCAGTAACGATTTTATTACCACCTCTTTCATCCATTGAGCTAATTTGACCACGGCGTCTATTTAAGTCACCAATTACATCACCCATATACTCTTCTGGAGTCTCTACTTCGACTTTCATCATAGGTTCTAGAATTACAGCACCAGCTTTTTTCGCACCCTCTTTAAAGCCCATAGACGCAGCTAGTTTAAATGCCATCTCAGATGAATCCACCTCGTGGTAGCTACCATCAAATAGCGTAACCTTAACATCCTCAACAGGATATCCTGCTAATACACCGCTTTGAAGTGCTTCATTACAACCTTTTTCAACAGCTGGGATATACTCTTTTGGTACAACCCCACCTTTAATATCATTAACAAATTCAAATCCGCTACCTGGTTCAAGTGGCTCAAGGCGTAAAAATACATGACCATATTGACCACGACCACCTGATTGTTTAGCGTATTTATACTCTTGCTCAACTGTCTTTTTGATAGTTTCACGATAAGCAACTTGAGGCTGACCAACTTCAGCTTCAACCTTAAATTCTCTTAGCATCCTATCAACAATAATTTCAAGGTGTAATTCACCCATACCAGCGATGATTGTTTGGCCGCTTTCTTCATCAGTGCTAACTCTAAAGCTTGGATCTTCTTGAGCTAATTTGCCTAGAGCTATACCCATTTTTTCTTGGTCTGCTTTTGTTTTTGGCTCAACAGCGACACTAATAACTGGCTCTGGGAAGTCCATTCTCTCAAGGATAACTTTATCTTTTTCACTAGCTAAAGTATCACCTGTTAAAGTATCTTTAAGACCAACTACAGCACCAATCTCACCAGCGTAAAGAACTTTAATCTCTTCACGCTTATTTGAATGCATTTTTAATAGACGGCCGATTCTCTCTTTTTTATCTTTTGTTGAGTTATAAGCATAACTTCCACTCTCAAGTTGGCCTCTATAAACCCTTACGAATGTAAGTTGTCCAACAAATGGGTCAGTCATAATCTTAAATGCAAGACCAGCAAATTCGCCATCATCTGTACTATCTACAACTACTTCGGTACCATCTTCAAGCTCACCTCTAATAGCTTCAACTTCATCTGGAGCTGGTAAGTAATCAACAACTGCATCTAGAAGTGGTTGAACACCTTTATTTTTAAATGAAGTACCACAAACCATAGGAATAATACTCATAGATAGACAACCAGCTTTGATACCTTTTTTAATCTCTTCAATAGTTAACTCTTCGCCACCAAAGAATTTTTCCATTAGAGCATCATCAGTCTCAGCTACAGCTTCAATCATTTTATTGCGATACTCTTCAGCTTTTTCTACAAGATCAGCTGGAATATCTTTGACTACAAAATCAGTTGGTTTTGTATCATCTTCCCAAACAAGTGCTTTCATAGTAATTAGATCTACAACACCCTTAAACTCATCTTCAGCGCCAATTGGAATTTGGATAGGCACTGGATTTGCTTTTAAGCGGTTTTTGATCTGCTCTTCAACATTATAGAAGTTAGCACCGATTCTATCCATTTTATTTACATAAACCATTCTTGGAACACGGTATTTATTAGCTTGTCTCCATACTGTTTCACTTTGAGGTTGAACCCCACCAACAGCACAAAATACAGCTACAGCACCATCTAGAACACGCATAGAACGCTCAACTTCAATAGTAAAATCAACGTGTCCCGGAGTGTCTATAAGGTTGATTTGATGGTTTTTCCAAAAACAAGTAGTCGCAGCAGAAGTAATCGTAATACCGCGCTCTTTTTCTTGTTCCATCCAGTCCATAGTAGCAGCACCATCATGGACCTCACCAATCTTATGGCTCATACCTGTAAAAAATAGAATTCTCTCACTAGTTGTAGTTTTACCAGCATCGATATGCGCAGCGATACCGATATTTCTAACCATATTTAATGGAGTTTTTCTTGACATAAGCTCTCCTTATTACCAACGATAGTGAGCAAATGCTTTATTAGCTTCTGCCATTTTATAGGTATCTTCTTTTTTCTTAAATGAAGCACCTTTTGAATTTGATGCATCTAGCAACTCAGCGGCTAATTTTTCTATCATTGTTCTCTCACTTCTTTTGCGAGCAAAACTGATAATCCAACGGATTGCTAGGGCTTGTTGGCGAGCTGGGCGGACTTCTACTGGCACTTGATATGTAGCACCACCTACACGGCGAGATTTAACCTCCATAATAGGTTTTACATTATCGATAGCACTGTTAAATACTTCGATACCTTTTAACTCTCCACCTTTAGAATCAATAGCTTTTAAAGCGCCATACATAATCTGTGTAGCTACACTTTTTTTGCCATCATACATAAGTGAATTAATAAATTTAGTTATAACTTTATTGCCATAAATTGGATCAGGCATTACTTCCCTAACTGGGGCTTTTCTTCTTCTCATAACTTTCCTTCAAATTTAAATTTTACTCAAACTAAGCCATATCTAAGGGCTAGTCTGCGTCCTAAAAGATTACTTTTTAGCTTCTTTTGGGCGTTTAGCACCATATTTAGAGCGTGAAACAGTTCTTTTAGCCACGCCAGCTGTATCAAGCGCACCACGGACAATATGATATTTAACACCTGGTAAGTCTTTTACCCTACCACCACGCACTAGTACGATGCTGTGCTCTTGTAGATTGTGACCTTCACCACCTATATAGCTGATAACTTCAAATCCACTTGTTAGCCTTACTTTGGCAACTTTTCTCAAAGCTGAGTTTGGTTTTTTAGGAGTTGTAGTATAAACTCTCGTACAAACACCTCTTCTTTGAGGACACTCTTTTAACGCTGGTGATTTCGATTTTACGATCACTTTTTTGCGTTCTTTTCTGACCAATTGATTAATGGTTGGCACAATTTTTCCTTTCAACTAAATTTATTAAAAAATGCCTATTTTACTCAAATTTTACTTAATTTAAGATGAAATTTGGTATAGATCTGCTTTTTATACCAAATCCCGTATTTCGCTATTATCTATAAATGGAGCAAATGCTAAAATTTTCTTCTCGCCATTAATTTTTATATACAAATCGCCTTTTCCTAATAAATTTTGAGCGCCAACTTCATCCATAATAACCTTAGATTGAGGCGATGATATCGTTTTTAGAGCGATTCTAGTTGGAATATTAGCTCTTAAATTTTGGCTTAATATCTCAGAATTTGGAGTTTGAGTTGCTAGTATTAAAAAAATTCCACTAGCCCTGCCTTTTTGTGCGATTCTAATTATTAAATCTTCTATATTTTTATTGCTAGCAAATAGATCTGCCACCTCATCAATAACTACGACAACATTTGACAACGGCTCTTTTAGTTGATTATTTTTTGCTACTTTATTACTATCTAATATCTTATATCTTCTCTCCATTTCATCTACGAGCTTTTTCATTAAATCATATACTTCATCGCTATTTTTAATAACTTTTTTACCGCAAATAACGCTTATATTGACTTTATTTTCATAAATTCCAAATTCCGCCCCATTTTTTGGGTCTATTAGTATAAATTCTACATTTGAATTTAATTTTGCAATTGATATAATCAAATTTCTCATCAATACCGACTTACCGCTTCCTGTAGTTCCAGCAATAAAAATATGCGGACACTGCTCCAAATCAAAAAATATCGGATCATTTTTCATATCTCTACCGCAATATGCCCCAATCTCAAATTTTTGATTATATTTCATCAAATCAGCCTTAAAGGACTCTCCATTTAATATTTGCCAATCTTTTTGTAATTTTGGCAAATATATATAAAATGTCATCGCTTCGCCAATCACTTCATCAAATAACGCTGGCCCAGCAAGGCCAAATCGCATTTGAAAAGAGTCGATATCTTTTGAGAGCTTTTTATAATCATCAGTATTTTTTAGCCGAATTTTATAGGCTATATGGCGAATAGAATCTTCTTTATCAATAATCTCAATATAGATGCTATTTTCCTTGCAATATTTTAAAATATCCTCTTCATCAACTTGTATCATTTTCTATTTTATAAAATTGTGCTATTTTGTCTTTGGCAATCTCATATTCATTAGCGCCAAATTCGCTATCTGTAGGCAATACTATAACCTGATTTGAAGCATTAAAATAATAATTTTGGATAATACTTTTTCTATTTAAATTATCGATTCTTGCTAATGGAGTATCAATAATAAGTGGCAAATTTCTATCGCTTAGTTCTGATAAAGCCCAAAATATGCTAATTGCTGCTATTTGTTTTTGGCCGGCACTTTGATTTGCTACTGGAATAATTTCATTTTTAATATCTTTTAGATATATATTAAAATCTTTAATTTCAACGCTAGCAACATTATCATCTGGAAGAAGTTTTTGATAATTCTCATAAACTTTATCTTTTAAACAACTTGCCACTCTCTCAATTCTCTTATCTTTATATTGTAAAATAATTCTCTCTAATTCTTGTGCCATCTTAAATTGATCGCTAATTCTATGGTCTTGGCCGATTTTTTCATCTAGATATTTAATTTTCATCTCAAGATTATTTTGCAATACTTGTTTTTCTCTTAGCTCATTTTTATTATCTTCAATCTCTTTAGTTTTTTTAGAGAGTTCGGCTTGGAGTTTCTCTATCTCATCTGCAACCTTATCAATTATTTTTTTAGCTTCATTATCTACTAAATATTGATTAAGCAACTCATTATACTCTTTGAATTTTTGCTCGGAATTTTTATGTTTTACAATCGCATTGCTTAGCAAATTTAACTCTGAATTTAGGCCATTATAAAGAGTTTTTAGTATATTTAAATTTCTAATTCCTCTATAAGTTTTATTTTCATCGCTATTTTGTGTAAATTTCTTAAATGCCTCATTTAGCTTAAGCGCCAAAGATGAAGTATCTCTGTCGATTTGATACTCTTTAAATAGATATTCAGCACTAAAAGCACAAAGCTCCTTTAACATTTCTGGATCTAAATTTGAGCCAATCTGTGAATTTTCCAAATCAGAAAAAAAAATCATCTAATTTTAAAAATAAAATCTCTCCACCGTAATTTTTAATAGAATCTTTAAAGCTATTAATATTCTCTTCTTCTGTGTTTTTTAAATTCAAATATCTCTCTTGTTCTCTTCCGCTACTTATGATATGATTATCTCTAACATCATTCTTGTTTCGTAGTTCATTTTCTATCCACTCTTTATCTGTACTCAAATTTTTAATTTAATCGTCTAAATATTTGATATGCTCATTGCACGCCAATCGAGCGCCTCTGCTGGCGAAAAGTTCAGCTTGTTCGTTTGAGTATTCTTTAAGTCCATTTTGCAACTGTTCTTTAGTGGTTTTAATCTGCTTAATTAACTTATCTAAAATCGTGATATTTAGCATATCTTGTATCTTTTCTTTTAGCTCTCTTTCCATATCTTCAGCTAACTCACCAATCATTTCACCATTAAATATAAAAAACTCAATAAACTTAGTAGGAAAAATAGATTCTAACTTATCAGTAGCCTCACAATCTTCAAATTCATTGCCATCAAATTTAACTATTAATCTCTCCTCTAAATTTGGAAATCTTTTCCAATACCTTTTGATAGTTATCTCTTTATTATCTTTTTGCAATACCAATTCTACATAGAATTCATTTTTACCCTCTTCTACTGCCGTTTTATTTAACACTCCACCCCATTTAGTCTCCAAATTATCTACAGATGTACCAAGTAGTAATTGTTTACTATGAAATTTACCTCTTCCTTTTTCTATACCATTTAAAATAGGTGCTGGAACTTTACTAGAATCATTTAATAATCCTGAACCTAAAAATAACAACTTTAAGCTTGAGATAAAGCTGGTTTTACCAAAACCATTTCTACCATAGATTAAATATAACGGCTTTAAATCATTCTTTTGAAATTCGATAGTTTGTTCTCCATAATATGCAAACATATTGCAAATTGTAATCTTTTTATAAAAAATCATCTATTTTCCTTTAGCTTTTCTGTTGCATTATCTAAATGTTTTTTGATAATATTTAATAAATCATTATCTCTAGCACCCATATTTTGCAAACTAGTAGCCTCTTTAATTATTGATTTTGTCATATTGGCCAAATTTGTATCTATAGCATCTATTAAATCCTCATCTGGCAACTTGCTATCTTCTAAATCAATATCTACGTTCTGCATCCTACCATACTCCTTTGCGATTTTAATTAATGAATTTTGTGAATCAAACTCTTTATTCCACTCTTTTGCTATTAACAATAATTGCTCATCGCTAATTAATTCACTTCCACCTTGTGCTTTAAACTCCATTTCGGTTTTTAAAAGTAAATTTAATATCTTTTTTCTAGCCATACTTGTAAATGGTCCTCTTTGATATCTACCATCTCTTTTAAAATCACTTCTTAAATTATGATTATCTCTTGCATCTTTGATAAAATTTCTAAAGTCATTAAGTCCTTGCATAGCTATCTGTCCGTTTTTTATAAAACCTTGCATAGATTTATCTTCATTTACCAAAGTACATATCCAGCATCCAAAACGACTACCGCCGCAACTATTTTGATTTTTATCGATTATAAATTGACACTCATCCCCGCTAGCTTGCATATAAAGCTCAAATAATCTATTATGACTTTTATTCCAAGGAGCTGGATTATTTATAGCTAGATAATTCCAAACCATATCAGTATCCCACTCTACTATAGGCGAAAATATCAAAACATTTGGATAATCATCATGTTTGCTTAAGCCATCTTCGCTTAGATTTCGCTTTTCAATACTTCTTTTTCGATTTATACTTTCGCTTTTTCGCACACCCAAAGTCATTATTGCACTACCATGTTTATCAGTAATTTGCCTTACTATATCTTTCATTGGCTTGATTTTTAGGCGTTCAGTACACCATCTAAAAGTTCTAGTTGGACTTGGATAACCCTTGCCAATAAGATTAATCCAAAACTCATCACTAGCTTTAGGCTTAGCAATAATTATTTCAAATGGCAAATTTCGATTCTTAGCATCTTTATTAATTATTTCTACGATTTCATATAGATACTCCTTTATATTTGGAGCTTCAACCATTGTATCAGATAATATTGCATATGTGGGATTTAATCTATCTTTTGGTAATTTTATCATCATCTCATATATGAGTTGTAAAACACACGTAGAATCCTTGCCGCCACTAAATGTTATAATCCATGCTCTTTTATAACGA
The DNA here is from genome assembly GCF_002138935.1 of Campylobacter sp. P091. Lineage (NCBI taxonomy): Bacteria > Pseudomonadati > Campylobacterota > Epsilonproteobacteria > Campylobacterales > Campylobacteraceae > Campylobacter > Campylobacter sp. P091. The sequence continues at coordinate 28,905 of NZ_MJKZ01000001.1, read as the reverse complement.
GAATAAATATCTAAAATTTTATCTCTAGTTTGATTTAAATGTACGATAAATTTATCACTACTACTAACAAATGAAACCCCGCTATCTTTAGCATTTAATAAATTTCCATCGTAATATTTTACATTTGATAAATTTATCTCATTAGCTAATTTTTTAGCATTATTAGAGCTGGTGCAACATAAAATATATTCATTATAATGATTATTGGATATAAAATTTAGAATTTGACTTTTAGTAGTTAGATTAATTGAATTTGCAATATGAGAAGCTAAATATGTTTGTCTTGGTCTAATATCTATGAATAATAGAGTTATTGCTATCGCATAATAACTTTGAAGTAGCCCTGCTACCCCCCCCCACTACTGTTAGACCGGTAGTTGAATTTAATAGATTATTTTTTCCCATATTAATCCAAATTTATTTATATTAGGACTGGTAATTATATAACAAACAAACTTATAAGAAAATTTAGATTTAAAATATTTAGATATATTTAACTCAAACAGCAAAAACAAACTGTTTGAGTTAATTTTAGGTTAATTTAATTAATTATTATATTTAATTTTAACCTTTTTATCTTGATAAAGTCCGGTACCAACTGGAATCATACGACCTAAAATTACATTTTCTTTTAGATCTTCAAGATAATCAAATTTAGCTGCTATACTAGCTTCTGTTAGAACTTTTGTAGTCTCTTGGAATGATGCAGCAGAGATGACGCTATCACTACCGATAGCTGCTCTAGTAACGCCTAAAAGCACAGGCTCAGCGATCGCTGGCTCGCCACCCATTCTAATGATTTTCTCATTTTCTTCACGGAATTTACGACGGCTAACCATATCGCCTACGATGAAATTCGTATCGCCGCTATCTACAATTTTAATCTGTCTTAACATTTGGGATACAATAATCTCAATATGTTTATCACTAATAGCAACGCCTTGAGAGCGATAAACTTGCTGAATTTCGCTAATTAGATATCCATGAAGTGCCTTCTCTCCAAGAATTCTTAGCACATCGTGGCTACTTACTAAGCCATCAGTTAATTTCTCACCAGCATGAACAAACTCGCCATCACGGACTTGAATTTGTCTTGATTTATCGATTAGATACTCAGCCGTTGTGCCATCTTCGGCTACTATTACTACTCTTTCTTTAGAGCGTAAAGGCTTTTCAAATCTAATAACGCCATCGATTTCAGCAATTATTGCTGTATTTTTAGGACGACGAGCTTCAAATAATTCAGATACCCTAGGAAGACCTCCGGTGATATCTTTTGATTTTGCTACAGCTTTTGGTGTTTTAGCTATAGTATCAGCTCTTTGAACTGTAGCACCATCTTTGACAAATATCGCAGTTTTTGGCTCTAGTTGATAGCGAATTAATTTGCCATTATCAGTTGTAATAACAATTGTAGGTTTAACTCCACTTGGTAGATATTCATTAATAACTAGCCTGCTCTCACCTGTAGCTTCATCATACTGCTCAGTTACACTATATCCTGGCTCGATATCTTCATATGCTACCACACCAGCTTCTTCAGCGATTACTGGATTTGAGTATGGATCCCACTCAGCTATAACTAGCTTAGAATCAACCTGTGGTTTAGCTAAGATATCAGTAGCTACTACATCAGAGCTATCATCAAATTCAATTACACTATTTCGTGGGATATAATGACGCACAGCCTCTCTATCTTCTTCATCCGCTACTACGACAAATAGACCTTTTTCTGCTACTATATCGCCTTTTTTGATATCTTTGATTCTCTCTAGATAATCACCTTTTAAGATATAGTATTTTAGCACACCATGCGCACTAGCTACAATCTCTTGAGTTACTGGATCGCCATCAGCTACCTTAACTTCACTTGCAAATGGAATACGATTTGGAATATTCCATCCATCTTTAATCATCTCTACGATACTTTCATTCTCTTTTACTTCATCACCTTTTGAGTAAGGAATATAGAATTTACCATCTATTTTACCGCTTACACCAGCTAGCTCATTTGGTTTAGCAAGGTCGTGCTTTCTTAAGACATATTTAACTTCGTCTTTTTTGCCTTTTACGATAATATTTACATCTTCATGAGCAACTTCAATATCGATAATACCATCAAATGGGGCTTTAATCTTTGGTTCAACCAACAATATAGCAGCGTTGCGTCTATTTATCACTATAGATTTGCCATTGTTTTCATAGGTTTTTAGGTTATAATATCTTATAAAGCCCTCTTTTTGTGCTACGATTTGTCTATCTTGTTGTTCAGTAGAGGCAGTACCACCGATGTGGAAAGTTCTTAGCGTTAGCTGAGTTCCTGGCTCACCGATTGATTGAGCTGAGATGATACCTACGGCTTCACCTGGTTTAACTAGTTTGCCCTCACCTAGATTTATGCCATAACACTTCGCACATACACCTTTTGGTGCTTTACATGTAATTGGTGTTCTAATGCTAATTGATTTTATACCAGCTTCGATAATTACTCTAGCCTTAGCTTCATCGATTAATGTGCCTTCTGTGTATAAAATTTCATTAGTAATAGGATCGATAACATCATCGCTTAATACTCTACCTAAAACTCTCTCTTCTAAACTCTCAATTAACTCACCACTCTCAGTGATTTCAGTAATTTCAACACCTTCGTGAGTGCCACAATCATCCATTGTAATCTTAACATTTTGAGCAACATCAATTAATTTTCTTGTTAGATATCCAGCATTTGCGGTTTTAAGCGCAGTATCAGCAAGACCTTTTCTAGCGCCATGTGTTGAGATAAAGTACTCAAGAACATTTAGCCCCTCACGGAAATTTGAAGTAATTGGTGTCTCAATAATAGAGCCATCAGGCTTAGCCATAAGACCACGCATACCAGCAAGTTGGCGAATTTGAGCCGCACTACCCCTAGCGCCGCTATCAGCCATCATATAAATGGAGTTAAATCCGCTCTTATCATTTTTGATGAGTTTCATCATATCGCTAGCTACTTTGTTATTTGTATCTGTCCAGATATCAACAATTTTATTATATCTTTCTGAATCAGTTAGCAAACCTGAGCCGTATTGATTTTGAATTTCGCGAACTCTTTTTTTGGCTTCATCTACATATGAATATTTGCTATCAGATACTATTATATCAGCTATTGATATGCTAACTCCAGCTTTAGTAGCGTATCTAAACCCAAGATTTTTAAGCTTATCCAAAAATCCTGCTGTGGATTCTAAGCCTCCGTTTTTATAGACATAATCAACTAAATTTGCTATGTCTTTTTTCTTCATTACTTTATTCCACATACTTTCTGGAACTGAATTCTCTCCCAAATCAGGTAGAATTGATTTGATAATCAATCTTCCCGCAGTTGTAAATACAGTCCTACCATCTACCATTGTCTTAATCTTAGCATGTAGATCAAGGAAGTGAGTCTCAACTGCTATCATAACTTCATCAACGCTAGCAAAAATTTTATTTGAGCCTATTACATCTACTTTTTCAAGGCTTAGATAATATATACCAAGAACCATATCTTGGCTAGGGACTGTCACAGCCTTACCACTTGCTGGAAGCAAGATATTCATAGAACTAAGCATTAAAATTTTACACTCAGCAATTGCCTCTTGAGATAAAGGGACATGAACAGCCATTTGGTCACCATCGAAGTCAGCGTTGAAAGCTGAACAAACAAGCGGATGAAGCTGAATAGCCTTACCTTCTATTAATACTGGGTGAAATGCTTGGATAGACATTTTATGTAGAGTTGGCGCCCTATTTAGTAGTACTGGATGATCGGCAACAACCTCTTCAAGGCACTCCCAAACTTCATTTGTCTTATCTTCTATCATCTTTTTAGCTAATTTAACATTTGTCGCATAGCCTTTTTCTTCCAAGCGAGCTAAAAGATGTGGCTTAAATAGCTCTAAAGCCATCTTCTTAGGTAAGCCGCACTGATCCATTCTAAGTCTAGGGCCAACAACGATAACGCTACGACCAGAGAAATCCACCCTTTTACCAAGCAAATTTTGTCTAAAGCGTCCTTGCTTACCTTTGATAATCTCGCTTAGAGATTTTAGTGGTCGTTTATTCGCACCTTTTACAGCATTTGCGCGTCTACCATTATCAAATAGAGCATCAACTGATTCTTGCAGCATTCTCTTTTCATTGCGGATAATAATCTCAGGAGCATCAAGTTCCATAAGGCGTTTTAGCCTTGCATTACGATTGATAACTCTTCTATATAGATCATTTACATCGCTAACTGCGAATTTACCACCATCTAGGCTTACTAATGGGCGAAGATCAGGCGGAAGTACAGGTAGATTTGTAATCATCATCCACTCTGGGCGATTGCCTGAATTTAAGAAACTTTCAACTACTTTTAATCTTTTTACAATACTTTTTTTCTTAGCTTCGCTATTTGTGCTTCCAATCTCTATTTTTAACTGCTCTAAGATGCTAACAAGATCTAAATTTTCAAGCATATCACGGATTACTTCACCGCCCATTCTAGCACTAAATCCACTATCAGCAAATCTTTGTTCTAAAAGTATATATTGCTCTTCATTTAAGACATCATAAATTTCAACTTTTTTACTATTTTCGTTATCATAGTATGCTTCACCTGGATTTTCTACTATATATGCTTCATAGTATAATACACGCTCTAAGTCTTTCATTTTAATACCAAGAAGAGTTCCGATACGACTAGGAAGTGAATTTACATACCAAATATGCGCCACTGGGGTAACTAGCTCGATATGTGCCATTCTAGAACGGCGAACCTTAGAGCTTGTAACTTCAACTCCACATTTTTCACATTTGATACCCTTATAGCGCATCTTTTTATATTTGCCACATAAGCACTCATAATCCCTAATAGGCCCAAATATTTTAGCACAAAATAGACCATCTCTTTCTGGTTTTAGAGTTCTATAGTTGATGGTTTCAGGCTTTTTAACTTCGCCATAACTCCATGCTTTTATACGTTCAGGACTTGCTAATCTTAATTTAAATGCTTCAAAATCCCTTGGTCTTGCATCTTCTTTAATCTCTATAGGTTTTAACTCACTCATTATCATTATCCTCATCGTAAATCTCAACATCTAGTGCTAGAGATTTTAGCTCGTTTGTTAAAACAAAAAATGTCTCTGGAATACCAGTACTTGGGACATTTTCACCTCTAGTTAATGCTTTATAAGCTAACCATCTTCCTTCAACATCATCAGATTTTACAGTTAGCATCTCGCGAAGTGTATGAGCCGCACCATAAGCTTCTAAAGCCCAAACCTCCATCTCTCCAAATCTTTGACCGCCGCTTAAAGCCTTACCGCCGACAGGTTGCTGCGTAACTAAGCTATATGGACCAGTACTTCTAGCATGGACTTTTTCATCTACTAGGTGGTGAAGTTTTAGCATATACATACAACCGACATTTACACGCTCAGCCATCTTAGATCCGGTTCTACCATCGTATAATTCAGTTTTACCATCCATATCGATCTTTGCCATCTCAAACAATTTGCTAAATTCTTCAGCCTTAACCCCTTCAAATATAGGAGTAGCAAATCTTACACCGCTTGCCCAATCTCTTGCATATTCTATTAGCTTCTCATCATCGATTTTTTCTAATATTGCTTTGGCATCCATTAGTCTTGATACATCAGCTATTTCAATCATTTTAGCTCTTAATTCTATTATCCATTCTTTTGATTTTCTATCAAAAATCTCTTGAATTTGCTCACCAAGCTTCATACCTACAAGACCTAAGTGGCTTTCTAAAATTTGACCAATATTCATACGACTAGGAACGCCTAGTGGATTTAAAACAATATCTACTGATCTACCATTTGGAAGATATGGCATATCTACATCTGGAACAATATTTGATACAATACCTTTATTACCATGGCGACCAGCCATTTTATCTCCAACTTTTAGCTTACGCTTAGTAGCTACATATACTTTGACAAGTTTGACTACTCCGCTTGGCAAAATATCATCTTTTTCTAAAATTTCAAGCTTAGCATCATGCTCATCTTTTAATTTTTTCTTCTCATTTTGGAAGTAAGCTTTCATATCTTCATAGCTTTTTTGTACATCTTTACTAAAGCTTTTTACATATGAATTTAGAGTAAATCTATTTATATTGGCAAGATACTCTTTTTGTATCTTTTGACCTTTTACATATGTAGTTTTACCAACTTCTAAATCGCTTTGGAGTTCGTTATTAGCTAGTAAAGCAGTTACTCTTAACATCTCTTCTCGGTCAAGCATTAAAAGTCTATCGTGATGCTCTTTTTCTAAGATATTTTTCTCATCTTCATAGGCTTTAAATGATCTTGAGTCTTTTTCATAGCCTTTTTTAGTAAAGATTTTAACATCGATTACCACGCCTTCCATGCTTGCTGGAGCGTATAGGGATTTATTTACTACATGGCCAGCCTTTTCGCCAAAGATTGCTCTTAGAAGTCTTTCTTCTGGAGTTGGCTTAACTTCACCTTTTGGAGATACTTTACCTACTAAAATCATACCAGGCTTAATATGAGTTCCGATTCTTACGATACCACTTTCATCAAGATGTTCGATCTCTTCTTCTTTCATATTAGGAATATCTCTAGTAATCTCTTCTACACCATCTTTAAGCTCTCTAGCCTCAATCTCTTTTTCATAGATATGTACGCTTGTAAAGGCATCAGTGCGAATCATTCTCTCGCTCATCACAATAGCATCTTCATAGTTATATCCATTCCACGGCATAAAGGCAATTAAGGCATTTTTACCAATTGCTAGCTCACCTTGATCCATACTAGAACCATCGGCAATTATCTGACCAGCTTCTACTTTTTGTCCCTTTTTTACGATTGGGTGTTGGCTAAATGTCGTATTTTGGTTGGTACGCATATTTTTTTCCATGGTGTATTGATCTATATATGGACCATTTTCATCTTCGCCTAGAATAAATATATTTTTATTATCAACTTTCTCTATTACACCGCCACGTCTTGCTTTAATAGCCTCCCAAGCATCACGTGCTACAATAGCTTCCATACCTGTACCTACAATAGGTGCAGTTGATTTTAAAAGAGGCACAGCTTGGCGTTGCATATTTGAACCCATAAGCGCACGGTTAGCATCATCATGCTCTAAAAATGGAATCAATGAAGCAGCTACCCCCATAACCATACCGCTACAAAGGTCAATTAGTGTTACATCATCTCTTTTGGCAAGTATCATCTCACCATCTTGTCTAACCTCTATTAAATCCTCGCTAATCATACCATTCTCATCTAAGATTGTAGATGCTGGAGCGATAATATGACCCTCTTCTTGAGTTGCTGTAAGATAGACAATTTCATTTGTTACTCTACCATTTTCTACTTTACGATATGGAGATTCAACAAAGCCTAAATCATTTACTTTAGCATATGTAGAAAGAGTATTTATAAGACCGATATTTTGACCTTCTGGGGTCTCAACTGGACAAATTCTACCATAATGAGTAGGATGAACGTCACGAACCTCAAAACCAGCTCTTTCTTTAACTAAACCACCTTCACCAAGTGCTGATAATCTACGCTTATGAGTAACTTCACTAAGTGGATTAGTTTGATCCATAAACTGACTTAGCTGACCACCGGTAAAGAATTCCATAATAGTAGTGGTAATCATCTTAGGATTTACAAGATCATATGGCATAATCTCATCGATATTGTTGCTTAGGCTTGTAAATTTATCCCTAATAGCCTTTTGCATTTTTACAAAACCTAAATGAAGCTCATTAGCTAAAAGCTCACCAATAGAACGAATACGGCGATTACCTAAATGGTCTCTATCATCTATATGACCTTGACCATTTTTTACCTTAATTAGATATTTAGCAGTTTTAATGATATCTTCATTAGTTAATACTGTTACATAATCAGGCGCATTTAATCCAAGCTTGTGATTCATCTTCATACGACCAACCTTGGTTAGATCATATCTTTCTGGATTAAAGAATAGATCATTTACAAAACTTCGAGCAGCTTCTTTAACTACAGGCTCACCTGGACGCATAACTTTATAAATTCTAATTGCAGCTAGATCATTTTCATCTTCTACGCCTTCTGTTTGTTTAAGAAGTTTAAGAGTCTCATAATCTTGCAAAAATGAGTTAATAATAGCATCATCGACTCCATTTGCTAAATCATTTGCTATCTCTATACTATCTTGCTCATTAGCGATTTTAGCTATCTTATTCTCATCGAGTTGTGTAAGAGTATCATATAAAACCTCGCCACTATCTTTATCGATAACAGGACTAGCGAGATATCTATTTACCAATGTTTCAAGCGGATATTCTATAAATTTAACGCCATCTTCTATTAATTTATCAGCTTTTTTTCTAGTTAATCTCTTACCAGCTTGATGTAAGATATTGCCATCTTCATCTTTAATATCATAATCAACCCTACCAGTAAAATCATCTGGATTAAACTCTACTAAGAATTTATTATTTTGAATTTTTAGAGTTTGCATAGGGTAAAATAACTTCACGATATCTTGTTTTTTATATCCTAAAGCCCTAAATAAAATGGTAATTGGCACCTTACGACGCTTATTAATACGGACATATAATACATCTTTAGTATCATACTCAAAGTATAACCAAGATCCACGATCTGGGATAATCTGAGCAGTATAAATAAGTTTATTTACAACCGTAGGACTCTCTTCTTCTTTAAAAATAACACCAGGACTTCTATGTAATTGATTGACTACAACTCTTTCAACACCATTAATAATAAATGAAATTCTATCGGTCATTAAAGGAATTTCACGAACAAATATCTCTTGTTCTTTGATATCCTTTACTCCAATTTTTTCACCTGTTTTTTCATCTCTATCATGAACTATTAATCTAATTTTTATTTTTAAATTTACAGAATATGTCAAACCTCTTTCCATACACTCTCTAATTGTGTATCTAGGCTTACCTATTTCACTACTGACATATTCAAGCGAAAGTCTATTTTGCGGATCGTGAATAGGAAAAATAGATTTAAATACTTTTTCGATTCCGCTTTCAGTTTGTGAATTATCAAGATTTAAAAAATGATCAAAACTCTTTTTTTGTAATTGTAATAAATTTGGAACATCAATCTCTTTAGCAACATTAGAAAAATCTACCCTAAGACGATTTCCAGAATAAAGGCTATTTAGCATTTTACTACCTCTATAGAATAGTTAATTGAAAGAACATCGTAAAAACGACAATGGAGTTGGAAGCGAGAAAATCTCGCTTCTACAAAATTGTAAATTATTTAAGTTCGACTTTAGCGCCAGCTTCTTCAAGTTGTTTTTTAGCTGCTTCAGCTTCTTCTTTGCTCGCACCTTCTTTAAGAACTGATGGAGTACCTTCAACAGCATCTTTAGCCTCTTTAAGACCAAGACCAGTTAAAGCACGAACAACTTTAATTACTTCTATTTTTTTAGCACCACTATCAACTAGAACAATGTTAAAATCAGTTTTTTCTTCAGCAGCTTCAGCAGCTCCGCCAGCTACAGCACCAGCTACCATAACAGGAGCAGCACTTACACCAAATTTTTCTTCAAATTCTTTTACTAATTCACTTAGTTCAAGAACTGATAAATTTGAAATAAACTCTAATACATCTTCTTTAGTTATTGCCATTTTAATTCTCCTAAATTTTATTTTTTAAATTAAGCAGATTGCTCTTTTTTCTCTTTAAGCGCATTTAAACCAATAGTGAAATTTTGAATTGGCGCATTCCAAACTTGTAGTAGCATAGCAATAAGTTCGTCGCGAGACGGCATTTTTGACAATGCAACAACTTTAGATACAGGAGCAACTTCACCATCAATATAAGCTGTCTTGATTTTAAATAGATCTTTATTAGCTTCTTCAAATTTAGCTACAACTTTAGTAACTGCTAGTTGGTCTTCACCCCATACAAAGATATTTGTATCTTTAAGCTCCATACCATCTTTAGCAGAATTATTCAGAGCTATTTTTGCTAAAGTGTTTTTAATAACTTGAACTTTTACATTTTGCTCTTTAGCAGCAATTCTTAACGCCTCAAGTTTTTTAACACTTAAACCTCTATAGTCACATACTACTATAGCTTCGCTAGCTTTAAATTCAGCCTCAAGGTTTGAAATAATTTCAGCTTTTTCGTTTCTAGTCACTTTCATTCTCCTTTCCGACCGGTGATTTCAAGCAGAGAGAGCGAAAATACGCTCAATTAAGCTTACGCCTCGGCTATCTCCAATCTAAGATAAAAATATTAATTATTTAAGATCCATAAGCTCTTGAGTTTCAAGAGATATAGATGGACTCATTGTTAAAGATAGTGCTGCAGATTTAATATATTTACCTTTTGCAGCTGCAGGTTTATGTTTATTTATCATCTTAATAAAGGCAGAGATATTATCATTTAGCTGCTCTTTTGTAAAGCTAACTTTACCTAGACCAGCATGAATATTTCCTTGTTTATCAACACGGAAGTTAACTTGACCACCTTTAGCATTTTTAACAGCCTGAGCAACATCCATAGTTACTGTACCAGTTTTAGGATTTGGCATTAAGCCTTTTGGTCCTAAAAGACGACCAATTTTACCAACTAAGCCCATCAAATTTGGAGTAGCAATAAGCACATCAAAATTGATAACTCCCTTAGCAATTTCATCAACAAAATCCTCAGCACCAACTATATCAGCACCAGCTGCTTTAGCTTCATCTGCCTTAGCATCTTTAGCAATTACTGCTACTCTTACAGTTTTACCAGTACCAGCAGGTAAAACTACCGAACCACGAACCATTTGATCAGCATGTCTAGGATCAACATTTAATTTAAGTGCTATTTCAACTGTTTCATCAAATTTTGCTGAAGCAAGTGTTTTAACTGTAGATACAGCCTCATCTAAATTATAAATTTTATTTGAATCTACTTTCTTAAGTAGTTCTGCAAATCTCTTTGTAGTTTTTTTTGACATTAATTTCTCCGCATTTTTAAAGTGCTACCACTAATTTTAAATCCTAGTGGTAAGGATTAATCTACTACAGTTATACCCATAGAACGAGCTGAACCAGCTATAATTTTAGCAGCTTGCTCTCTATCTTTTGTATTCATATCAACTATTTTTTTATCAACAATCTCAAGAATTTGAGCTTTTGTTAACTTGCCAACTTTATTTTTAAGCGGATTATCCGCACCTTTAGTGATGCCAGCAGCTTTTTTGATTAGATCAGTTGCTGGTGGTTGTTTTGTGATAAATGTAAAGCTTTTATCTGCATAAACAGTGATAACAACTGGAATATTATAACCAGCCATATCTTTTGTTCTTTCATTAAATGCTTTACAAAATTCCATAATATTTACACCTTTTTGACCTAGAGCAGGACCAACTGGTGGACTTGGATTTGCTTTTGTAGCTGCAATTTGCAATTTAATTTCACCTACAACTTTTTTAGCCATAAACTATCTCCTTAGACTATCTTTTCAACTTGTGAATACATAATTTCAACAGGTGTACTTCTACCAAATATTGATACATTTAAGCGAAGTTTACCATGAACCATATCATACTCTTCTACAGTTGCGTTAAAGTTTGCAAATGGGCCTTCTGTAACACGAACAATTTCGCCAGTTTCAAATGAAATTTTTGGTTTAGGCGCTGCTCTTTTACTAACCTTTTCTAAAATAAGATTTATATCTTTATCACTCAAAGGTGTAGGTTTCTTTGCTTCACCAATAAATCTGCCAACCTTAGGAAGAGACTGAATTTTGTGCCAAAGCGCAGTATCAAGATCCAAATAAGCGAAAGCATAACCTGGATATAGGCTTCTTTCATTAATCTTTTGCTTTCCATTTTTAATCTCAATTACATCTTCAGTAGGAACGATAACTTCTAAAAGTTTCTCTTCAATACCATGATCTTTTACTAGATTTTCAATGGCTCTTTTGACACTCATCTCACTACCTGCATAAGTTTGAATAGCATACCACTTATGTGCCATAATATGTCCTTATACAAGCTTAGAAACAGAAAATGACATAATTAAATCAACCAAAGCCAAAAATAAAGAAACTATAGTCACAACAGCAAAAACTGTTATAAAAGCATTTCTAATCTGCTCTTTGGTAGGAAATATAACCTTGCCAACTTCTGCACGTGATAATTTTAAATAACTTATAAACTTTTCCATATCTAACCTTTTGTGGCAGGGCAAGAGGGATTCGAACCCCCAACCATCGGATTTGGAATCCGGCGCTCTACCGTTGGAGCTATTGCCCTATATAAATACAGCTAAGAAGTTAGCTTATTTTAGCTTAACTTCTTTATGAACTGTATGTTTTTTTAATCTTGGACAATATTTTTTAAGCTCTAACTTTTCAGTTTTTATCTTGCTATTTTTGGTTGTTGTGTAATTAATATCATTACATTCAGAACACTTTAAACCAATTTTAACTCTATTTGCACTTGCCATATTTTTTCCTTAAAAAGGGTGCAAATTAAATTCGCACCCATAAGTTAAATTACTTAATAATTTTAGACACAACGCCAGAACCAACAGTTCTACCACCCTCACGGATAGCAAATCTTGTACCCTCTTCTAGCGCAACTGGAGCAATAAGTTCAACAGTTATTTTTAGGTTATCGCCAGGCATAACCATCTCTGTACCTTCTGGTAGAGTGATTGAACCAGTAACATCTGTTGTTCTTACATAAAATTGTGGTCTATAGTTATTAAAGAATGGAGTATGACGACCGCCTTCTTCTTTAGTTAAGATATATACTTCACCTTCAAATTGTGTATGTGGAGTGATAGATTTTGGCTTACATAGAACCATACCTCTTTCAACATCTTCTTTTTTAGTACCACGTAATAGAACGCCTACGTTATCGCCAGCTTCACCTTGATCCATCTCTTTTCTAAACATTTCAACACCAGTAACTGTTGTTGTTTGAGTATCACGGATACCAACGATTTCAATAGTATCACCAACTTTCACAACACCTTTTTCAATTCTACCTGTAACAACTGTACCACGACCAGAAATTGAGAATACATCTTCAATTGGCATTAAGAAATCTTTATCAGTTGCACGAACTGGAGTTGGAATATAGCTATCAACTGCATCCATAAGAGCCATAATTTTAGCTGACCACTCACCATCTATACCAGCTTTAGCTTCTTCAAGCGCTTGAAGAGCAGAACCGCTAACAATTGGAGTGTCATCACCTGGGAAATCATATTCACTTAGAAGTTCACGAATTTCCATTTCAACTAACTCTAAAAGTTCAGCATCATCAACCATATCAGCTTTGTTCATGAAAACAACGATATATGGAACACCAACTTGGCGAGATAATAGTATATGTTCACGAGTTTGTGGCATTGGGCCATCAGCTGCAGAAACAACTAGGATAGCGCCGTCCATTTGAGCAGCACCAGTAATCATATTTTTAACATAGTCGGCGTGACCTGGACAGTCAACGTGTGCATAGTGGCGATTTGTTGTTTCATATTCAATATGAGAAGTAGCAATTGTAATACCTCTCTCTTTTTCTTCTGGAGCATTATCGATATTATCGTAATCTTTAAGCTCTGCAAGACCTTTTCTTGATAAAACAGCAGAAATAGCAGCTGTTAGTGTAGTTTTACCATGGTCAACGTGACCGATAGTACCAATATTTACGTGTGGCTTATTTCTTGAAAACTTCTCTTTAGCCATTGTATCCTCCGTTATAAAATTCAACTTTTATACTTAAAGTTTGTATTTTTTGTATTTCTTATTTCTACTTTTATGGAGCTCATAGCGGGACTTGAACCCGCGACCTCTTCCTTACCAAGGAAGTGCTCTACCTCTGAGCCATATGAGCGTTTCTAGATATGGAAACTTCAGCTTGGCAAAACAGAGTTATACTAAAATTATACAAACACCGAAAAACTAAAAAATGACTAAGATTAACTGCAGAATAGAATATAAATTCAAAAAAAACAGCTCCCAGTCAAATTTAAATGGAGCGGGAAACGGGACTCGAACCCGCGACCCTCAGCTTGGAAGGCTGATGCTCTAGCCAACTGAGCTACTCCCGCATATAGCAATGGTGGTGAGACGTGGATTCGAACCACGGAAGACATAGTCAGCAGATTTACAGTCTGCCCTCGTTGGCCACTTGAGTATCTCACCCTAAGTAATTAAAATAATGATTGCTATATGTATCTGGTCAAACACTGTAAAGATAAATGGAGCTGGTGAACGGAATCGAACCGCCGACCTACTGCTTACAAGGCAGTTGCTCTACCGGCTGAGCTACACCAGCACCTTTAACTTGTGAGCTGGAATTATAGCTAATTTTATTTTATTTGTCAAGGGTTTTTTTGAATAATTTTAAAAAATTTCGCCAATTTTTTTATAATCGGCGAAATTTAGTATTTAGAATTTATTTTTATTTATATTAGCAAGCATCTCTTCACTCATCTCTTCAACATTATTTGAGATACTAGCTATTTTAGTAGTTTCTTCATAATTGCGTTCTGTACCATTCTCTATAGCACTCATAGCTTCGTTTATTTGATTGATTGCTGCAGTTTGTTCGTTAATGCTAGCACTCATATCAGTAATACTTTGAGTTAAAATATTTACATTAGCTTCAATTTCAGTTAGAGATTTGCCAGTTTTTTCAGCTAATGTTCTAACTTCATCGGCCACAACTGAAAATCCTCTACCATGTTCACCAGCACGAGCAGCTTCTATAGCAGCATTTAGAGCAAGTAAATTTGTTTGTTCAGCTATATCTTTAATGATAATAATAATATTTTTAATATCATCACTTTGCTTTATAACCTCATTTGCTCTTTCATTTATAGAATTCATTGAGCTGCTTAACTCCTCTACGGCTGCGGCACTCTCTTGTAAAGATGCTGCTTGAAGTTTTGATGATTCATTTAATTTATCAATTCCATCTTTCATATTGTGTGATGCTTCATATAGTGTTTGGCTGGATTTTTGTGATAGGCGTAGCATCGCTACAGTAGCATCACCTAACTCATTTACACCATCAGCCATTTTAAGAAGATAGTGTTTTAAATTCTCATTTGAGGCTCTTTGAGTATAGTCATGCTCTGAGTATTTGGCTATAATTTTAACTATCTCATTTATATTTTTTTCAAGTGCTAAGGCCATGTTGTTTAGCGTCTCTTGTAGTTGTTTCATTAGTGGAGAATCGCAATTGCTATTTAAACGCACATTAAAACTACCTTGAGATAGCTCTTTTAGAGTTTTTACTGTTTCATTAATAAATTTACGCTCAGAGCCGATTTGAATGCGTAAATTTGATATATTTTGATTAATCATTTTAGCTATTACGCCAAATTCATCTTTTGAGTTAATATCTATAGTCTTGCAATCATCTTTTTCATGTCCAAGGAAAGCAAAAAATCCTCTAAGCCCATCACTAACTGGCTCAATTTGAGCTATCTTTTTACGAAGAACAATAGAACCAAGCACAATCACAATAATGTTAATAATGAATAATCCTAAAACAGCATCAAAATATAGTGTAGTTTTATCGATTTTAGATTGCACTTCTTGATCTGTTCTGCTCTTAAGCATCGCAAAAAACTCATCAATTGGCTCCATAATTTTAGCTTTTTCAATGTGATATTCTTTAGAATGAGTTAAATCAATTGCTAGGCCTACATCTGGCTGACCTATGATGGTGTATTGACCATTACTATCCATAAATTTACCCATTACCGCATTCATAGCTCTAGTTTCGATATCTACTAAGTAATTTGAGCGAGCCTCAGACTCTTTTAATTTATCTAGCTCGGCTCTACTAAAGCCTAACGCTTCCATTTTTTTAGTCAAAGCAATTGTCTCGTTACTATCTGGGCGAGGCTTTTGGCCTGTTGCTGCTACAAAATCCCAATAAATTCTTTCATAATTCATAGGTCTTGGAACTTTACCATTTCTAATATCTAATATAGTATTATACTGGTCAATATAGTGACTATCACCTGTAACGCTATAAGTACGAGCTAATCTAGTTAAATCATCAGAACTTTGGCGAAGTTCATCAGCTAGTATATATGACTGATATCTTCTCTCAGATGCCTCTATAAGCTCATCTTGTACACCAATCACTCCAAGTAGAGCGACTAAATTTAAAACGACTATAGTAATAATCGCACCAAAAATAGCATAAAACAAGGTAGTGAATTTCATGAAAATCCTTAAAAATAGTAAAATTGCGATTTTGTTATAATACAAACATTGTAGTTAAATATTGCTTAAGTTTATGGGTAAATATTAATAATTTATTTAAAGAATTTTAACTTCGCGTGAGAAAACTCACGCAATAAATATAATTGAGTTTATAAACTCTCTTTAATCTCTATAGTAGTGATTTTATCCCCTTGTCTAATCGCATCTAAAACACTCTTGCTCTCATCATCTATCAACTCGCCAAATATAGTATGGACACCATCAAGATGTGGTTGTGGGTTATGGCATACGAAAAATTGGCTACCGCCTGTATCTCTGCCAGCATGCGCCATGCTTAGGCTACCTCTATTGTGTTTGCGTTTTTGACCGACACATTCGCATTTGATTCTCCAGCCTGGGCCACCAACACCATTACCGTACGGGCAACCACCTTGGATAACGAAATTTGGTATAACTCTATGAAAATTAAGTCCATCATAAAATCCAGATTTAGCTAATTCTACGAAGTTAGCTACGGTTTGTGGGGTCTCATCTGGATATAGCTCGGCTATCATATCGCCTTTATCTGTTTTGATAACTGCGAATTTATATTTAGATAATTCATTGGCATCTATATCATATATTTTTAACTCTTCCATTAATTCTCCTTATTCTATATTTGTATATACTGCTTGGATATCATCGTCATCATCAAGCTTATCTAAAAGCTTTTCAATCTCGCTAAGCTCTTCATCATTGAGCGAAATTGTGGAATTTGGAATGTATTGTAAGCTACCTTTTTTAAGTGTTAGATTACACTTCTCAATCCCATCACTAAGTGTGCCAAAGCTCTTATAATCACCATATATCATCAAGCTATCTTCGCCTTGTTCTAATAGCTCAAGACCATAATCTATAAGCTCTAATTCTAACTCTTCTAGATCACCACTTGGTAACTCTACTTCAAATACCGCCTTACGACTAAACATAAAGCTAAGGCTACCACTAGGCAAAATCTCTCCACCATTTTTGTTAAATATAGCCTTTACATTGGCCACCGTTCTAGTGGCATTATCAGTAGCTGCTTCTACGATGATTTGAACGCCATGAGCGGCCTTGCCATCATAAAATATCGTTTTAATATCGCTACTATCTTTGCCACTTGCCCTTTTGATTGCTGCGTCAATATTATCTTTTGGCATATTTTGAGCTTTGGCTGTAGCTATGGCTGAGCGGAGTTTTGGGTTCATATCTGGATCGCTTCCGCCCTCTTTGGCCGCTACTGTGATTGCTTTGGCTAATTTTGGGAATAACTTGCTCATCTTATCCCATCTAGCCTCTTTACTAGCTCTTCTATACTCAAATGCTCGTCCCATTTTTGTCCTTTTGGATTTTCTAAGGCGGTAATTATATCAAAAAATCGTTAAATTTTAATTAGCTATATAATTATATAATTTTTAAAATCTCAATTAAATTTAGGATAAATCGTGAAATTTGAAGTTAAAAATATCAATTGCCAAAGTTGTGTAAATTTGATTAAGAATTCTCTTGAAGATGAATTTGGCACTATTATCATTGATTTAACAAGTGAGCCAAAAATTCTTACTATAGATATAAATAGTGATGAGATTAAGGCTAAATTTATAGATGAGCTAAATGAGCTTGGCTTTGAAGTTATTAAAGAAATTTAGGAATTTACTTGAATAAGATTGAGTTAAAAATCAGCGGAATGAGCTGTGTAAATTGTGCAAATTCTATTAAAAAATCAGCACTAAAAATCCCGGGAATAAAGTCTGCAAATGTAGATTTTAACACTCATTGTGCTGTATTTGAATATGATCAAAATGCTGATATAGAAGCATTAAAAAATAAAATTATTAAACTTGGTTTTGGTATTGCAAACAATCAAGATGAGCTTGAAAATGCTCAAAATCAAGAATTAAAAAATTACCAAAATAAATTTATAATCTGTTCTATAATTAGCGCAGCTCTTATGTGGGCAGAGATGAGTAAATCCAATCCTATACCTATGCCATTTATGATTGCTTTGGCTTGTATTGGGATATTTTATTGCGGATCTAGTTTTTACTCTCATGCATTAAAGAGCTTAAAAGAGCGTAATTATGATATGAATGTACTAATATTTTTGGGTACTTTTTGCGCATTTTGCTACTCTATTTTTGCCACAATTTTTCATAATCAAATTCCAACAAATCTAAACTATCTATATTTTAGCGGTGCGACAATGATTATAACCTTTGTCTTGCTTGGCAAATATTTAGAAAATAAAGCCAAAGCCACTGCTTCATCTTACCTAAAATCTTTAATAAACCTAAGCCCAACCAAGGCTTTTATCATCTCTAGCGATGGGAGTACCAAAGAGACTTTAGCTAGTAGTCTTAAAATCGGAGATATAGTTTTAGTCAAAACTGGCTCTATAATTCCATGTGATGGCATTATAGAAAATGGAGGTGCTGAGATAGATACAAGTGCAATAAATGGCGAAAGTATGCCAGTTTATAAAAGCACTGGTCAGATGGTATATAGCGGTACTCTAAACTGCAATGGCCATATATTAATAAAAGTTACTAAAAGTCCAAATGATACCTTACTGGCTCAAATTTTAAATCTTATTCAAAACGCAGCTAGTAAAAAGCTATCTATCTCACGCATAGCTGATAAAGTAGCAAATATTTTCATCCCCTTAGTAATAGCTACTTCTGTGGCTACATTTTGTATCTGGGCTAGTTTTGGTATGGAATTTAATGGAATTTTAAGTGCTATTTGCGTGCTTATTATCTCATGTCCTTGTGCCTTAGGACTTGCTACGCCAATTGCTATAGTTTGTGCTATATCACTGGCTTTGAAGCATTCAATTTTGATTAAAAATCCAGTTGCCCTAGAGCAATTCAATGATATTAAATTTGCCGTATTTGATAAAACTGGAACCATCACAACAGCAGATATAAGCGTAATAGAAACCAGTCTTAATAAAAATGATTTATCCATAGTAGCCAATATCTCAGCACTAAACTCGCACCCAGTTTCAAATGCGATTACAAACTACGCCAAAGAGCTAATCAATGTCAAATTTCAAAGTAAATTTGAGTATATTAGCGGGCTTGGGATTAAAAGCGATAATGTTTTAATAGGCAATGAAAGATTACTAAATTTAAATTTAATATCCATAGACAAAAATCAAAAAGCCATAATAGAGCAAAAAATGGATATTGGCTATGGGGTTATCTTAGTAGCAATTAATGGCAAATTTAGCGGTTATATCGCAATTAGCGATACTATAAAGCCTGAGGCAAAAGAGGTTATAAAGAGCCTAAAATCACAAAATATAACCCCAGTAATTTTAAGCGGAGATAGTCATAAAATCAGCAATCTAGTAGCCAAAGAACTTGGTATTGATATGGTTTATAGCGAGGTTTTACCACATCAAAAATATGAGATAATAGAAGATTTAAAAAAATCAGGAAAAGTCGCATTTATAGCAGACGGGATCAACGATGCTGCTGCTTTAAGGGCTGCTGATATCTCTATAGCGATGAACTCTGGAAGCGATCTAGCCAAAAATAGCGCCGATATAATCTTAATGCAAAATAGCCTAAATGGAGTTATAAAAAGCATAAACCTAGCCAAAAAAAGCAACACTACTATAAAACAGAATTTAACTTGGGCGTTTGGATATAATACTATTTGTATTCCAATTGCTGCTGGAATTTTAGAGCCATCTTTTGGAATTCATCTTACACCGATGTGGGCAGCACTTGCTATGAGTCTAAGCTCTATTAGCGTAGTTTTAAACTCTTTAAGATTAAAACTAGCTAGAATTTAGACTATGTTTATTCACATAGATCTTGATGCATTTTTTATCAGTGCAGCTGCAACAATAGATAAAAGCCTAATTGGTAAAAAAGCCGCCGTAGCAAGTGGAAGTAAATTTGATATATTTGGCGACTATCATGAGTATGGCATAATTTTAAGCGCTACTTATGAAGCTCGTGCTATAGGAATTAACTGCACTATGCACTCAAGCTTAGCTAAAAAACTCTGTCCTGATTTAATCATAGTTCCAACAGATTTTGAGCTATATCATAAATTATCAAATTCTCTTTATAATTTATTGCTTAATTATACTGATGAAATTGAGAAGTATAGTATTGATGAGTATTTTATAGATCTTGCTGGAACAAAATATGATATTAATCCTTTAGTATTTGCTAATAAGCTTAAATTTGAGATAAATAATAAACTAAATTTACCTTGTAGTATAGGAATTGCGCCAAATAAACTACTAGCTAAGCTCGCAACCAATCTAGCAAAACCTAACAAAATATATCAAATAAATAGTCCCCAAGAGATAGAAAATCTACAAATTTCCAAGCTTCCAGGAGTAGGTAAATCTCTTTATAAAAGCTTACAAAAATATGGAGTTACTACTATTAAAGATGCTCTAAATGCCAAGCATATATTTGACAAACTTGGCAAATATGCCATAAATCTTTATAGCTCTTTAAATTTAATCCATCAAGACAAAATTATTAAAAATCAGCCACGAAAATCTCTAGCTATAGCTAGAAGCTTTGCCCCAATTAAAAATAGAGATGATATCAATAAAAGATTAATGACTCTATGTAGACATCTATATTTTGAAGTAGCCTCACTTGCTTTAACCCCAAGCAGGATCGAGCTAAAACTTCGCTATAAAGGACAAGAGCAAATA
Source organism: Campylobacter sp. P091 (assembly GCF_002138935.1). NCBI lineage: Bacteria > Pseudomonadati > Campylobacterota > Epsilonproteobacteria > Campylobacterales > Campylobacteraceae > Campylobacter > Campylobacter sp. P091. The sequence continues at coordinate 7,959 of NZ_MJKZ01000001.1, read as the reverse complement.
AGCATAAGCACTACTATTAGTGCTAACTTTACTCACAAATTTTTAGAACAGATTACTAAAGATCTATTTATAAACTTAGATAAATTTAAAGAGTATGAGATAAACTATCTAAGTCTTTGTGCGGCTGGATTTGATAAGCAGCAACAGCGATCTTTATTTGATACTCAAAGTCCAAAAAATAGCAAAATTAGCACTGCCATAATGCAAATTCAAAAAAAATATGGTGTAGATGCCATTAAAAGCCTATCTGAGTTTTAAGCAAAATTTAGCTAAAATCAGCAAAAAATTTAAGGAAAATTATGAAAGTAGCCGATGCGTACTCTATGATTTGTATGGTTTTTGCTAGTAATTTTGCTAATGCAATCACTGATGAAGCAATCAAAAAACTACAGCCAACTTGGATGATAAAAACCCAAAATCTAGAAAATGAAAAGGGTAACGCCCTGCTAGCTAGAGCTTTAATGCACTGCAAAGCTGAGGAGATTGCCGCAGATTTGGATAATTTTAAAGTTGCGTGCTCACTAAAATTTTTTAGGCAAGTTAGCGATGAAGAGATAGAGCATTTGTATAAACAGCTTAACTTTGATAAGCCATTTACTAACTTACGTGCTACCCATGTTTCAAATATGTTTGCTCTACTTGGCGTTATATTTAAAAATAATACAAATGAAAAAACTCATACAATTCTTGGAATGTATTTGGTTGATTTTTTCCTGCCTAGTTTGGTGTTATTTGCTAAATTTCTGCGTTATAATGCCAAAACTCCATATTATCAAGCTATGGGAGAATTTATAATGGATTTTATAAAAACTCTTAAGACAAATTTGGGGTTAAAAATTGACGTTAAATAGCTGGAATTTAATCTATTTAAATATGAATCCAGTGGCATTTAGCATATTTGGATTAAATATACACTGGTATGGAATTATGTATGTTTTAGCCTTGCTAGTAGCGCTTTGGATGGCTAAATTTTTTGTTAAAAAAGACAAACTACCAATCTCAAATTCGCTTTTAGATAGCTACTTTTTCTGGGTTGAAATCGGCGTAATTTTAGGTGCTAGGCTAGGCTATATCATCATTTATGACCCAAATACCCTATACTATCTCACTCACCCATGGCAGATTTTTAATCCGTTTATAAATGGCGAATTTGTAGGTATTCGTGGAATGAGCTACCATGGTGCTGTTGTTGGATTTATTATTGCGACTCTTCTGTTTTGCTATAAATTTAAGCAAAATATCCTTTTATATCTTGACCTTGTAGCAATTAGTGTGCCATTAGGCTATATCTTTGGTAGAGTTGGAAATTTCTTAAATCAAGAGTTAATTGGTCGTACTACTGATGTGAGCTGGGGTGTAGTAAGTGCAGGCGTATTGCGTCATCCTAGCCAACTTTATGAAGCCGCGCTTGAAGGGCTAGTGATATTTGTTATTTTATATTTTTACCGTATTTATAAACGATTTAACGGTGAATTAATCGCCCTTTATGCTATGCTTTATCCTATTATGAGATTTATTTGTGAATTTTATAGAGAGCCTGATTTTGGTATTGGGTTTGTCGCATTTGGGCTGAGTATGGGGCAAATTCTCTCTATCATTATGTTTGGCTTTGGTCTTTGGCTATATATTTGGCTTAAGTGGGTAAAAAAGTAGCTTAGAGATATTCTGTATTTATCCACTTTAAGCCCTTTAAGTTGTCATTAAAAGTAAATATAATTAAATTATCTATTTTTAAGTGATTCTTTTAATATATTTTTGATATCCTTGGTTATCTCTTCTTCACTCTCAATCATCTCGTATAGCTTAAATCCAGCCTCGATAATCGCATATAGCTCAGGCTTTGTTGTTCGCCATCTTTGTAGTGTTCTAGTAGTTGTGCGTAGTATTCGCGCTTTATCTTGCATTGTGTATTTCATAATGATAGATTAGCAGATTTGTATTTAAATAAAAATTCAGATATTATTTCATAATTTTATTAAAAATTTAGACTTAATATCTTATAATTCATCTTACTAAATTTACAAAAAGGATTAAAATGTTTAAGGTATTTAAATATTCCATTTTTGCTGGAGTGTTTTTGACTTTAGCAGGGTGTGGAACAAAAATTGAAATCTTGCCAGAAATAGTTGAATCTAGCAAAGACCAACATATAATCTACGCTAAATTTGATAGTAATAAAACTTATATGAAAAAGTATCTCCCAAGTAATGTTATAATAAAAGATGATGCTCCTATTAGCGTTAAGTATAGTTTTACCAATATAAAAACAGGAAATATAACAATTGAACATAATTTAACATTAGAAATGAAAGCTGATTTGAAATTTTTTAATAACAACAAAGAGATTAATATAACTTCATTTTGTAATACATATAAACATGCATCAGTATTTTCTTATGGTAATTATACAAAATTCAGAAAAGTATGTATTCCTGAAATTCAAAAAAATCTACAACAGCAGATAAATATTAAATTTGAAAAAGGAGAATTTAATGTATTTAAATAAAAGCTTTACAGTTTTAACTATTTTCATTATGGCAATTATTTTCACTGGATGCGGTGCCAGAGGAGCTTATTTTAATAAATTTGAACAACCTACCGATGGCAATGCTTCAATTTATGTATATAGGCCTGCTATGTTTTTTCGTGGCGGTATGAGATATAATGTCATAATAAGCGATGATGATAATGATATAACAGAAGGATTAATGAGCAATGGTGCCTATATTTATACACAAGTTCCAGCAAATAGAGAAATAGAGATTAAAACCGATACTACAAGCGTAGGATCAATTTTAATCGATACAGAAAATCAAAAAACTTATTGTATAAAATCTTATCCCGTTGAAGGTTTTATCTCTAGAGCTAAAATAATGCAAGTTGATATGGAAACTTGCAAAAAAGAGATTATAAATACTCAATTACACGAATAATTACTCAAGCCTAGATTTCTAGGCTTGGTTTTATCCAAATTTATGTCAATGCCTTTCAATTTTGTTTTATAATAATAGCTAAATTTAACTAAAATTCACCGGATCGATATCAGGTAAGGCGCCATAATCTCTAGCAATTTTACTAGCCTTTAATAGCGGAGTATGAGTAGCAGATCGTAAAAGTATCTGATAGCGGTGCTTAGATGCTATCAACTCTATGATGCACTTACCATACCCTACTATCTCTAGCTCGGCCATACTCTTTAGCTTGCCTAAAATTTGCTGCATTTTACTCACAGCCTTAGATTCATCTTTATCTTCAATTTTAATACGCAAAAGCCTCATAAATGGTGGATATAGCCCCTCTCGTACAGCCATTTCATCAGCAATAAAACGATCAAATTCATCCATATATTCAGCAAAAAACTCACACTTTAATCCTTGGATAATCACCCTGCCATAGTTGGCACGCCCCGCACGCCCCGCTACTTGCATAGCTAGAGCCAGACTCTTGCTTCTAGCTTGATAATCACTATAATCTAAATGCTCATCAAGCCCCATAATGATAGCAAGGCTAACATTATGATAATCATGCCCTTTGCTTAACATCTGAGTACCGACAATTATATCAATTTTATATTCATTAAAATTTTTAAGAAGAGTTGTTAGTTTTTTTTGTGTAGTAATCTCATCACGGTCAAATTTCGCTATAGATGCAAATGGAAAATACTCTTTAATCTGGGCGACTAACTCACTAGTTCCAATTTTACGAGACTCTAGCATATCGCTACTACACTGAGCGCAAACACTAGGAATCATACAAGCAAATCCGCAGTAATGACATCTCATTGCCCTATTTTTTTTATGTAAGCTTAGGGCAATAGAACAGTATGGGCACTGCATACTTTGGCCACACTTTTGACAAATTAGAAATTTAAAATTCGCTCTAGTTGGTAGAAATATTATTACCTGTTTTTTAGCCTGCAAGGCTTGTGAAATCTCACCTAAAATTAACTCATTTAATCCTGTTGGGCTATGATCATAGATATACTCTTTTTGTGATGCGTAAAATCTTCCTTTTAGCCTAAAATTCGGAAATTTAGCATAGCTATTTAGACTTGGTGTAGCACTTCCTAAAATGCATTTTATCCCCATTTTATTTGCAATATAAATAGCTAAATCTTTAGCATTATAGTATGGGTCGTTGTTGCTTTTATAACTCTCATCATGTTCTTCATCAACTACAATTAACCCCAAATCACTAAAAGGCAAAAATAGTGCTGAGCGTGCGCCTGCAATTAGACGAATTTTGCCTTGACTAAACTCACTTAGCAAATTTTGCTTTTTTTTAGGTGTGATTTTAGAGTGCCACACACCTACGCTATCTCCAAAATATGCTTCTAAGCGCTCTTGCATCTGTGGTGTAAGAGAAATTTCAGGCATTAAAAATAATGCTTGCTTACCCAGGTTTAAATACTCACGAATTAAGCTAATATATATCTCGCTTTTACCGCTTCCTGTATCGCCAAAAAGCAAACTAATAGGATTTTTTTTAATAAATTTAGCAGCTTCAAGCTGTAGAGGGCTTAAATTTGGCGCTTTGATAAAACTACACTTTGATTTGTCATAATGGCTAAAAGGTTCAAATAATCCTAATGAAACACCAATTTCGCAGGTATAGTAATAACTAATAAATTTAGCCAGTGTAATTTGTAGCTGTGTAAAGGTTAAATTTAACCGCTCAATAACTGGCAATGTTTTAAAATCTGGCTTTGGTACTGCTTTTATTATACAACCATTTTGAGTTTTATTTCTTAGCTTTATAGTAACTATTTCAAATTCATTTAGCACGCACTGACTCTCATATGTAAGCGGAGCTAAATTTGCACCTATTATGGCAATCTCATAGTAGTTCATAGTTTTAGTTTATCGCAAATTTCTTGTGGGCTTAGGCAATTTATAGTAGCATTGCTATCATAGCTAAATCTCACGCTATTATCAAAAACTAAATTTTGATTATCAATACTCCACTTGTGCAAATTTAACTCAGTTAAAATTTGCGAATTTAAAACTGGTTCTTGCACTTTAGCACTAAGTAAAAGAGCGGTTTTTTGGTGGAGAATATTTGCTTGAATTGTAGCTATATCGGTTTTGATTTTGAGCAAATTTGCATCATCTTTACTAAAAAATAGCCTTGGCACTGCTATTGCTAACAAAACACCAAGGATAATAATAACAAATGTTAATTCAATTAAGCTAAATGCTTTTATCATGAGTTAGGGCTTTGTCTATATTGCCAAGAATCGAGCTTAGCTCATTTTTTTGCTCATAATTTTCATAGCACTTTTGAATAAAGGCAGTAAGCAAAGCCTTGATAGTAAGGAGATTTTTATCATCCAAATAGTGTCGTAACTCCTCCTCAAAATAGTCAGCAAATTCATCATCAAGAGTAATATTAAAATCTTTACTAGCTATATTTAAAGAGATTTGTCTCATCGACCAAGCACAGCCTCAACTTGCTTTAATAAATCATCGCTAGCTAGGTCTTGATTTTTTAGCTCCTCTTCAAGTCTCATTATTTGATTTGATTTAGCTTCGTTTTGTGCTTTAACGCTAATTAATTCATTTCTTAAAGCCTCATTAGCTTCGCATACTTCTTCATATTTTAGCATCAGCTCAGTTACTTTTGAAGCTAGATTATTTAAAACCTTTCCGTTTTCTAACATTACAAATCCTTATTTTATGGTGATTAAAGTGAATAATTTTATCATATTTTTTGTAAATATGGGCTAAATTTTAGCTATTTTTTAGCAATTTTAGTGTAAGAAATTTAAAATTTTGGTTAAATAAAAAATGATAAAATCACCAAAAATTAAGGCAATAATATGGACAAATTCGATTTAAATAGCAAATTTTCACCTAGCAAAGACCAGCAAAACGCCATTAACAATATTGTAAACGCATTTAAAAATGGTGCAAAGTATAGCGTATTACTAGGCGTAACAGGTAGTGGCAAGACATTTACCATGGCAAATGTAATAAAGCAGTTAAATATCCCAACACTAATTATGACACACAATAAATCCCTAGCCGCTCAGCTATATAGTGAATTTAAAGGCTTTTTCCCACACAATCATGTGGAGTATTTTATAAGTTACTATGACTACTATCAGCCTGAGGCATATATCCCAAGACAAGATTTATTTATAGAAAAAGATAGCGCTATAAACGATGAACTAGAGCGCCTAAGACTATCAGCTACAGCAAATTTACTCGAACACGATGATACTATCGTGATAGCTAGCGTATCAGCAAATTATGGTCTAGGTAATCCAGCCGAATACAAAGGTATGGTTATTACTTTAGAGCGTGGTATGCAAATTAGCCAAAAAGAGCTGCTTTTAAAGCTAGTTGATATGGGTTATAAAAGAAATGATAGCTACTTTGATAGGGCTGATTTTCGTGTAAATGGTGATGTAGTAGATATCTATCCGGCATATTTTTGCGATGAAGCTATTAGACTAGAGTTTTTTGGTGATGAAATTGAAGAGATTTATCACTTTAACGCACTAGAGAATAAAAAAACTAAAAATTTAAATAAATTTATTCTATACGCAACAAGTCAATTTGTAGTCGGAGAAAATCGCTTAAAAGAAGCGATTAAAGGGATTGAGGCTGAACTAGATGAAAGACTTAAATTTTATGAAAATCAGGGGCGAATGGTTGAATATCAACGACTTAAGCAACGGATTGAATTTGATCTAGAAATGCTAGCTACTACTGGAAGCACAAAGGGCGTAGAAAACTATGCTAGATATCTTACCGGTCAAAAAGCAGGAGAAACGCCATACTCGATGTTTGATTATTTTGAAATGAATGGACAAGATTATCTAATTATAGTTGATGAAAGCCATGTTAGCTTGCCACAATTTCGTGGAATGTACGCAGGCGATAGAAGTAGAAAAGAGATCTTAGTAGAGTATGGATTTAGACTGCCTAGCGCACTAGATAATAGACCGCTGAAATTTGATGAGTTTATAGCCAAAAAAGGGAAATTTCTCTTTGTCTCTGCTACGCCAAATGAGTATGAAATTCAGCTAGCAAACAATCATATATATGAGCAAATTTTACGTCCAACTGGCCTGCTAGATCCTGAGATTGAGGTAATTAGTAGTGATAATCAAGTTGAAGTTCTTTATGATAGAGCAAAAGCTGTAATAGAACGAGGCGAAAGAGTGCTAATAACTACTTTAACAAAAAAGATGGCCGAAGAGTTAACAAGATACTATCTAGAGCTTGGATTAAAAATCAAATATATGCACTCAGATATTGATGCTGTGGAGCGAAATGAGCTGATACGCGGCCTAAGGCGTGGGGATTATGATATTTTAGTTGGGATAAATTTACTTCGTGAGGGATTAGATCTTCCTGAGGTGAGTCTAGTAGCAGTAATGGATGCAGATAAGGAAGGATTCTTGCGTTCTAAAACTAGCTTAATCCAGACAATGGGGCGAGCTGCTAGAAATGTAAATGGCAAGGTGATTTTATTTGCTAATAAAATTACTAGTTCAATGCGTGAAGCTATTGATATTACCTCTGCACGCCGCAAATACCAAGATGAATATAATAAAGCAAATGGTATCACACCAAAAAGTGCAAGTCGCAATATCGAAGATAGTTTAAAAGAGGATGATACTATAGAGCTTTACACTAAGGCTAAAAAGCTTGAAAAGATGCCAGCTAATGAGCGTGCTAAGATGATCAAGGAGCTAAGAACTATGATGATGGAAGCTGCTAAAAATCTTGAGTTTGAAAAGGCAGCCGCACTGCGTGATGAGATTGCTAAGTTACGACAAATTTAATCATTATAATGTTTATTATTACTAGAAAATAAATAATTTTTAATAATAAACCCTCGCAATGACTAAGCATTGCGAGTAAATTTAAGCTACTGTAGTAGTCTTAATATATTTTGTTGTACAGCATTTGCCTGACTCATAGCGTAGCTTCCACTTTGGGCTAGTAT